>NZ_JBFBJL010000031.1:0-111441 GCF_040686075.1 Streptomyces sp. NPDC086519 | reverse complement strand
GTGGGCCCGGGTGCGGGGTTTCCCGCGCCGGGGGGATCAACTCCAGGGCACGCCGAGGAGCGAGCGCCACGGGCCCTGGCCCGGTGTCACGGTCGCCGGACGGGCTGGTGGGTGGGGGCGCGGGCTGGCCTTCGTCCTCAAGCGCCGGACGGGCTGATGGGGGTGCAGGTCGTCGGACGGGTGGAAACACAGATCCTGCTGAACAAGGAGCGAAACATGCATCTCGATCACGATCACCACCACGGTCCCGCCGCCCTCAGCGCCGACGCCCATCGGCCCGACGGATCCCGTCGAGCTCTCCGGATCGGGCTCGGGGGGCCGGTCGGGTCCGGGAAGACCGCTACCGTGGCCGCCCTGTGCCGGGCCCTGCGTGACGAGCTGTCCCTCGCCGTCGTCACCAACGACATCTACACCCGCGAGGACGCCGAGTTCCTGCTGCGGGAGGCCGTGCTGCCGCCGGAGCGGATCGCCGCCGTCGAGACGGGGGCTTGTCCGCACACGGCGATCCGGGACGACATCTCGGCCAACCTCGAAGCCGTGGAGGACCTGGAGGACGAGGTCGGGCCGCTGGACCTCATCCTCGTCGAGTCCGGTGGGGACAATCTCACCGCCACCTTCTCCAAGGGGCTCGTGGACGCGCAGATCTTCGTGATCGACGTGGCGGGAGGGGACGACATTCCGCGGAAGGGCGGGCCGGGGGTCACCACGGCCGACCTGCTTGTCGTCAACAAGACGGACCTGGCGCCCCACGTCGGGTCGGATCTGGCCCGGATGGCCGCCGACGCCAAGGCGCAGCGGGCCGGACTGCCCGTCGTGTTCCAGTCGTTGCGCGGCGAGACCGGGGTCGCGGACGTGGCCGCGTGGGTGCGGGAACGGCTCGCGGCGTGGGCCGTATGACGGGGACGGGGGTACGCGCCGTCGCCCGGATCGTCGCCCGGGACGACGGGCGGGGCGGTACCTCGCTTCCCGTGCTGGAGGGGGAGGGGCCGCTCGCGCTGCGGCGTACCCGGGGGAGCGGTGCCGAGGCCCGGGTGATGGTCGTCGGGGCGATGAGCGGGCCGCTCGGCGGGGACCGGTTCGGCATCGAGGCCCGGGTCGAGGCAGGGGCCCGGCTGTGTGTCGGGTCGGTTGCCGCGACCATCGCCCTGCCGGGGCAGGGCAAGGAGGAGGCGCGCTACGACGTTCGGCTCGATGTCGCCGACGAGGGTGAACTGCGGTGGCTGCCGGAGCAGTTGATCTCCGCGGGCGGGAGTGATCTGCGCGTCCGCACCCAGGTCGATGTCGGGGCGGGCGGTCGGCTCGTGCTGCGGGAGGAGCAGGTGCTCGGACGGGTGGGGGAGGAACCCGGGCGGCTCAGCAGCCGGCTCACCGTGCGTGTGGCCCAGAAGGCCGTGCTGGATCAGGAACTGGCCTGCGGGCCCGGGGCGCCCGGCGGCTGGGACGGGCCCGCCGTGCTCGCGGGACATCGCGCGGTAGGGCAACTCGTCGTCGTACGACCGGAGTTCGAGACGGATCCGATGGGGGCGCGGATGCTGGGGGAGTGCGCCGCGCTCACTCCACTCGCCGGGCCCGGGGTGTTGGTGACTGCGGTGGCGGGCGATGCCCTGCGGCTGCGGCGGATGCTGGACGAGGCGTTGGACCAGTTGGGCGGGTGATCCGCTCAGCGGGACGGGCGGGATACCGAACGTCCGGTTATCGGATTGGTAAAGACGGCTGTTGGGCCCTGTTCTCAGGAGGCTCACAGCCGGAAGGATCTCCCCTGACCATTCATCATGATGCAGGGGGAGGGGCCCACTTGAGGGACAACTACAGATCGAGAAGCCGGGTGCTGGCGCTGGGTTCGGCCGGTGCGCTCGTCACCGCCAGCCTGATCACCGGTGCGCTCGCGGCACCCGCCGCCGGCGCCGAGGCCCGGCACGGCGGCCAGGACCGCGCCCAGCAAGGCGCGGCCGTCGCGGCCGCACGGGCCGCCAAGGCCGGGATCGACTGGGCCGACTGCCCCACCGACTGGGCCCTGACCAAGCCCGTGCAGTGCGGTTGGGTCAGCGTGCCGCTCGACTACACGAAGCCCTACGGCAAACAGATCAAGCTCGCCGTCGACCGAATAGGCAGCACGGGGACGCCGGCGGAGCGCCAGGGCGCGCTCGTCTACAACCCGGGCGGCCCGGGCGGCTCGGGGATGCGCTTCCCGCTCCGGGTCACCAACAAGAACCCCCTGTGGGTCAACGCCTCCAAGGCGTACGACTTCGTGGGCTTCGACCCGCGCGGTGTCGGCCACTCCGCGCCCATCTCCTGCGAGGACCCGCAGGAGTTCGTGAAGGCCCCCAAGGCCGACCCGGTGCCGGACACCGAGGCCGACAAGACCGTGCAGCGGGGGCTCGCCAAGCAGTACGCGGACGGCTGCGCCGAGCGCACCGGCCGCGCGATGCTCCAGCAGATGACGACCGCGAACACCGCCCGTGACCTGGACGTCATCCGGGCCGCGCTCGGCGAGCAGAAGCTCAACTACCTCGGTGTCTCCTACGGCACCTACCTCGGCGCGGTGTACGGGACGCTGTTCCCGGGGCATGTGCGCCGGATGATCGTCGACAGTGTCGTCAACCCGTCGCGGAAGAACATCTGGTACCAGGCCAACCTGGACCAGGACGTCGCCTTCGAGGGCCGCTGGAAGGACTGGGAGGACTGGGTCGCCGCCCACGACTCCGCCTTCCACCTGGGGACCACGCGGGACGCCGTCCAGGCCAAGTGGCTCCAGCTGCGCGCCACCGCCAAGGCGAACCCGATCGGCGGGGTCGTCGGACCCGCCGAGCTGATCGGCTTCTTCCAGAGCGCGCCGTACTACGACTCCTCGTGGATCCCGGTCGCCACGGTGTTCAGCAAGTACGTCGCCGGTGACACCCAGGCACTGGTCGACGCGGCCGCCCCGGACCTCACCGACACCGCCGGCAACATCAGCTCGGAGAACGGCAACGCCGTCTACACCGCCGTCGAGTGCACCGACGCCAAGTGGCCCACCAGCTGGCGGAAGTGGGACCGCGACAACACCGAGCTCAACACCCAGTACCCGTTCATGACCTGGGCCAACGCCTGGATGAACCTGCCGTGCGCCACGTGGCCGGTCAAGCAGCAGACCCCGGTCGAGGTCAGGACCCACAAGGGGCTGCCGCCGGTGCTGATCGTGCAGTCCACGCGGGACGCCGCCACCCCGTACCCCGGCGCCGTCGAACTGCACGAGCGCTTCAAGGGCTCCCGCCTGATCACCGAGCAGGGCGCCGGCTCGCACGGCGTGACCGGCCTGGTCAACCCGTGCATCAACGGCCGCGTCGACACCTACCTGCTCACCGGTGAGCTGGACGGCGCGGACGTCACCTGCGGCCCGCACGCCACCCCGCAGCCGTAACCGCTCCGGTACGACGACGAGGGGCGGCCGGAACACTCCGGCCGCCCCTCAGCCGTTCCGGTTCAGCTCAGCGGCGCCCGTGGGAACCTGCGCTCCTTCTCGCCCTTGGACGCCGCCTGTTCGGCCTTGACGACGGCCGCGTACTCGTCGACGTACTCCTGCTCGGACAGGGTCAGGATGGCGTACATGATCTCGTCGGTGATGGCACGCAGGACGGCCTTCTCGTTCTCCATCCCGGCGTAGCGGGAGAACTCGAGTGGCTTGCCGAAGCGGATCACGACGGGGCGGATGTTCGGGATGACCTTGCCGGGCGGCTGCGCCTCGAACGTGCCGATCATCGCGCAGGGGATCACCGGCACGCCGGCCCGCAGCGCCATCACCGCGACCCCGACCTTGCCCTTGTACAGGCGGCCGTCGTGCGAGCGCGTGCCCTCCGGGTAGATGCCCAGCAGTTCGCCCTTGCGCAGCACCCCGAGCCCCTCCCGGATCGCGGCCTGGCCCGCCTCCTTGCCGGAGCGGTCCACCGGGATCTGCCCGGCACTGCGGAAGAAGAAGGCCGTCAGCCGGCCCCGCACCCCCGGCCCCGTGAAGTACTCGGCCTTGGCGAGGAAGGTGATGCGCCGCTTGAGGACGGCCGGCATCAGGAAGTGGTCGGAGAAGGAGAGGTGGTTGCCGGCGACGATGGCCGGTCCCGACGACGGCACATGTTCCAGGCCCTCGATCCGCGGCCGGAACACCACTCTCAGCAGCGGCCCCAGCAGTACGTACTTGAGCAGGTAGTAGAACACGGCTCTCTCCTAACTTTGCCAGCTCCCGCCGGAACTGGCGTTTTCCCAGGTCGGATCATCAACGACTGCCCGGGGTGATGTGCGCCTGTCGTCATCTGTGGCCAGTTCGGTCGCACTCATGCTGATCCCTTGCCGAGTTACTTGATGGGTTGTCAGGTAACCCCGGGGGCGACGCAACCACTCGACCTCCCGGAAACCCAGTCCGACCGGAGCAGACGGACGAGCCCGCCGCCCCTTTGAACATGCTCGTCGGCATTCCCTCGCGACGACACAGTCGATCGAACATCGTCTCGTCGGATTTCACCAGGTTGGACGCTGAGTCGTCGCGCGCCCCGCGGGCAGACGCTGCCGACGAAGCGACACCGTCGCCACGGGCCGATCCGCGCGCCACCGTAACCGGCGCCTGGCCACGCCGATTCGGCGGTGCCGAAGCGGTCGTCATCCACGACGGAGGCACACGCATCGCCGGTCCCAGGATCGGGTCGACGTTGCTGCCGAAGCTTCCCCGTACCGCCACGCCGAGCCCTGGAGCCATCGCGACCCCGTTCCGGTTCCCACTCCCCAACAACTGGTCTGCCTGCCATGCTGGTTGGAGGTTGGTCCGGTTCCGGTCCGGTGCGCTGTCCACCACGGTGCGCGTCGGCCGGCGTGGGCGGGCAAGATCTTCCTGGCCCACCCCGAGCTGCCACGAACGGGGAGGGGAAACCCAGTTGGTGTTCAGCGGGACGATGGTGCTGGCGCGTGTCGTGGGAGGCCCGCTGGCCAAAGCGGCCATTGGCCATGTGGGGCAGCAGATCCTGGGTACGCCGGCCGAGCGCGCCCTGGAAAAGGTGTGCCAGGCCGCGGCCGAGCGTTCGGCGGAACTGCTGCTCCCCGCCGACGTGTCCGACATCGAATTCAGCCACGCGGTCGATCTGACCCAAGCGGTCCTGAACGGCAAAGAAGGCGAACTGATAGCGGAGGCGATCACCGGAGCTGCGTTCGGCAAGAGCCCAATCAACGGGGAGGCGGTGGAGCTGTGGAAGGCAGCCGTCAACCGGCAGGGCTTCGACGCTACGACGTTCCCCATTCCGATCGAGTCACTGGTGCGCACCCTGGCCGTCCTGTTGCCGGAGGAATTGCTGAAGGAAGCGGGGACAGCGGGCAGTCCGCTGTTCAACGCGGTCACGCAGGCCCAACTGGTCGACGTACGGGCTGTTCTGGACCAGCACCGCACCCTGCTGGCCAACTTGATTCCGCTGTCCGGCGCGGTGCTGGCCGCGCTGGACCGCGCGGTTGCCCGGTGCGCACGGAACCGCGTGGCGTTCTTCACTCCGCACCTGCTGCTGGCCCTGCTGGACCTGAGCGGCAGCGCTGTCGTGGCGACTCTCGACGATGTCTCGCCGGGGCTCGCGACCGAGTTGCGTCGTCGGCTCAAGGTGTATGTCGAGTCCGCCGCAGCGGCCAGCCAGCCGTTCACTCCGTTCGAGTGGAGCGAACGGGAGTACGTTCGGCGTGCTCGATGCATAGCCTGGGGGCGGGGCGATCCCGCGGTCACCGAACTCCATCTGCTGCTCGGCGTCTTCGACGCTTCGTCCACCACCGGCCGAGAACTGACTACCCTGCTGGGATCTCGGCTGGGCGCGGTGCGCCGCGTCGCGATACGCACGCTTGACGAGCGCGAACAGGCCCGAACACCCGGACCTGTCTTGGACACCCTCGATGGCATCTGACGACACGCCGGGAAACCCGTTCGCTCCGCTCGAGTCACCCTCCGTCATGGATCGACCGCTTTCCTGGCCTGGGTATGCCGAAGACATACCGAGATTTTCACGCCGACTGTATGGGGTTCCGGACGACATAGAAGACCTGCGGGGGGATCTGCCGAAGCTGGGTGACTGGCGCGTCTACAACATGCGCCAGGGCGGGATGGGAGAGGTATATTTCTGCGTGCCTGACAAGGGTGCGATCATACCCGTCGCTTTGAAGACTTTCGCTGCGCACCTCTTCTTCGACGCCACCTCGCGTCGGGCGTTTACCCGTGAGTGCGCCATCTGGGTCCGACTGTCCCATATTGTTCCGGGAGTATGGGAGGGGCGCCGGTGGGAGGAAATCGACGGCCGCCCCTATATGAATATGCCGGTGGCGCCTTCAGGGCCGAACGGTGAGGTCAACCTACGAGATCTGCTCAGCCTGGAACCCCTCACTCCGGACCTGGCGTTGTTCTACACGCTGGAGATCAGCAGGACGATGCGGCACGCTGCCGAAGTCGTGCCCGGGCTGGTGCACGCGGACCTGAAGCCGGAGAATATTTTGCTCGACGGCGGCATGCCGAAGGTTTCCGATTTCGGGCTGGCCCGATCGCTGGAAAACGCGCATAATGGCCAACTGCTGCTCGGTACACCACGTTACAGGGCACCTGAGGCCGAGAACCCCAAGGCCGAACTCACGGCCGCTGCCGATGTGTACTCCTTCGGCGTCATCCTGCGGGAAATGTTGAGTGGCATAACAGAAGGGAAGACGGTCGCGGAACTCGTGTCACTGGCCGACCGTTGTGCAGTGGCCGACCTGTCCGCCCGGTTGCCCGATTTTGCGGCCGTTGAAGAAGAAGTGCGAAGAACGGCTCCCGACGAAGGCGTCGCAGTTCCAGAATATGCCACCATCGGCATGCAGAAAATGGCCATCATGGGTCCGATCGGCATGGCGTTCTGGCGGGAAAATCGTTGGCGGCAGATGCTGCACTACGGGCAGTACGAAGCGGTGATCTCCGAAGTGTCTGACATTCCGGCTGGGCACCGCGACGCGGTCGCATGGACTATGAACGGTGCGGCCCTGTCTCTGCTGGACCGGGACGAAGAGGCGGTGGAATGCTTCGACCGAGCTCTCGCTCTGCAACCGGACCGCAAGCGTCGATTCCTGACCCGAAATGAGCGTGCCTTGTCCTACAAGCGCCTGCGTAGATTCCGGGAGGCGGCCAAGGAGTTCTCGTTGCTTGGCGCAGAAGCAGTCGATGAGGAAGCGGAGGTAATGGCCACCGGTAATCTCGCGAACACGCTCATCGACTCCGGCCGCCCGACGGCCGGTGCGCGGGTGCTGCGAAAGCTGGCCAACCGGTACCCGAAGAACCCGAAGATCTGGCGGGACCTGGCCGTGGCGTACTCGCGTACCGATGAACCCGAGAAGGTGGTATCCGCGCTCGAAAAAGCCGTCGCTCTCGATCCCGGGAACCCGCAGCACTATGAACGGCTGGCAGATTCGCTACTTCATTCCGGGCGGCCAGTGCAGGCGGTCGACGTGTTCGTCAAGGCGTTGGCGCTCGGCTCGGTGGATGTCGATCTGATCGTTCGCATGGGCCGTCTCAGACACCTGGGCGAGCCTCATCTCGCCACCAAGATCAACCGGGCGATCAACGCCGCCCACCTGCCGGACGAGGTGCGGTGCGAGGTTCGGCTCAAGACCAAACTGCTCAACAAGTTCGGCCCGCTGTAACGCGACTTCCAGTCGCCGGCCCACACGGGCGGACCGGTCGTCGCAGGGCTGGGCGCCGGCCTGAGGTTCAACGGCAGCCTCCGCGCCATCGGCGCGACCACGAAGGACGGGTCTACTCCGTCACCGCAGACCGCAGGGTCGTCCGTCCCGACAAACTCGTGCGCGTCTGAGCTGTCACACCCGGAGGGGCCACCGTCTCCCTGTCGAGAAAGCAGGCCGGGCGACGAAGGAAGACGTCAGAGAAGACGTCAGAGCAGGTGAGATCGATCATGCGGCACGGCATACATCCACCTGCAAGCGCTACGAGCACCGCTCGCGAGCGCTGTGCGCTCGGGTCGACCCTCGGCAGTAAGGATCCCTATGCAAGCCATCACTGTGCGAGACCGTCATGCCGGTCCGGCCGGGATGTCCCTGACAGACATGCCCCACCCTCATGCGGCTGAGAACGACGTCATCGTGCGGGTGCACGCCGCCGGGTTCACCCGTGGCGAGCTGGACTGGCCCGCCACGTGGACCGATCGTGCCGGCCGGGACCGGACGCCGAGCGTGCCCGGGCACGAGCTGTCCGGTGTCGTCGTGGAACTGGGGTACGGCACCACCGGCCTGAGCGTCGGACAGCGGGTGTTCGGCCTTGCCGACTGGGCCCGTGACGGCACGCTCGCCGAGTACACCGCAGTGGAGGCCCGCAACCTGGCCCCGCTGCCGGCGGACATCGACCACACCGTGGCCGCCGCTCTGCCGATCTCCGGGCTGACCGCCTGGCAGGGCCTGTTCGACCACGGTCACCTCGCCACGGGCCAGACCGTGCTGATCCATGGTGCCGCGGGCGGCGTCGGCTCGATCGCGGTACAACTCGCCCGCGAGGCCGGCGCCCGCGTCATCGGCACCGGGCGGGCCTCCGACCGGGACAGGGCACTCGCGCTCGGCGTCGACACCTTCATCGACCTGCAGAACGAGAAACTGGAGGACGCCGGCGAGGCCGACGTGGTGTTCGACGTGATCGGCGGCGACATCCTGGACCGCTCGGCCGCGCTGGTCCGCCCCGGTGGCACGCTGGTCACCATCGTCATGCCGCCGAAGGTCCGGCCCAAGGCCGGGCATGCAGTCTTCTTCGTCGTCGAACCCGACCGCGCCCGGCTCACCGATCTCGCCGCGCGGCTGAGGGACGGCCGGCTCAAGCCGGTCGTCGGCGCTGTGCGGCCGCTCGCCGAAGCGCCCTCCGCGTTCGCTCCGGACAAGCACACCCCGGGCAAGACGATCATCCGCGTCGCGGAAGACTGAACAGGAGACAGATTGTGACGGGAATGACCACCTCGACGGCCTCCAGCTGGGCATCCTGGTGCGATGAGCCGGCCGCCGGAGGACGAGCGGAGAGCTGCGGCAGCCCGGCGGCGAAGCAGCCGTTCGTCCCGAAGGGGGTGGGCCAGGTGCCGGGAGCGTGCGCCGGCGGGCGCATCCTTGCGGTGGGGCGGCGGTGGAGGGCGAGAAGGCCCCGCCGAAGCGGCGGACGCTCGGCCGGGGGCGTGGTGTGGAGCGGCCCGTCGAGGCTGCCGGGTGGTGCCGCGGCGCGTCAGCGGGACTCCTGTATGCCGAGCAGGGTGAGGGCGTTGCGGATGCCCTCGTCGAGGAGTTCGTCGGAGAGTCGCTGGTCGGCCAGGGCGCGGGAGAGCTGTAGCGTTCCGACCATCATGGCGTAGACGCTGAGCGTCCTCGTGTGCACCGACCGCGGATCGGCGGGTGCCAGGCGAGCGGCGATACCGTCGACGACGGCGAGCACGCCGTCGGTGTACGCCTGCTTGGTCTCGTCCCCGCAGCGACCGATCTCATCGAGGAGTGCCGCGGAGGGGCAGCCCTCGTCGGGACTGTCGCGGTGCCGGGGCGAGAGGTACCACCGTACGATCTGCTCGACTCCGGCGATGCCGGGGGCCGCCTGCTCGATGACGTTCGCGTACTGCGCGCGCAACTGGTCCGTGACCGCGGTGGCCACGAGGTCGTCCTTGGATGCGAAGTGGGCGTAGAAGGCGCCGTTGGTGAGTCCGGCGTCCGCCATCAGCGTCGAGATGCCCGAGCCGTCGATACCGTCCCGCTTGAACCGGCGGCCGGCGGTCTCGATGATCCGCTGCCGCGTCGCCTGCTTGTGCTCTTTCCCGTAACGCGCCACGCGCTCGCTCCCTTGGTGCGCCGGAAGGGACACCTGCCCTCCGCCGACTTCGCCATCGTATTGGATTGCGAACGTACTCCAATGGTGTGCCGACGATGTCCTGGAGCCCCGGCACGCCTTCTCCGCGGCCGGCCCGATTCATTCGTCGTAGGGGGTCATCGAGATCACGACCTTCCCGGCTGTGACACGGCCCTGCTCGACGTACGCCATCGCCTCGGGCGTCTGGTCGAAGGGGAACGTTCGGTCGATGACCGGGCGGAGCCGGCCGCTGTCGTACAGGGCGCCGAGTTCACGGAGCTGGGAGCCGCTGGCCTGCATGAAGAAGAACTGATAGCGCACGCCCAGGGCCTTGGCCCGCATGCGCACCTTGCGACTGAGCGCGTTCATGACCACGCCCATGAAGGAGGGAGCGCCGAGTTGCCCGGCGAAGCCGGCGTCCGGCGGGCCGACGACGCCGATGGCCAGGCCGCCCGGCTTCAGTACGGTCAGCGACTTCTCGAGGTTCGCCCCGCCCACGGAGTCCAGCACCAGGTCGTAGCCCGACAGCACCTTCGAGAAGTCCTCCTTGGCGTAGTCGACGACGATGTCGGCGCCGAGGCTCCTGACCAACTCCCCGGTGCGGCTGTTCGTGGTCGTCGCCACCGTGGCACCGAGGTGCTTGGCGAGCTGGATCGCCGTCGACCCGAGGCCTCCGGCACCGGCGTGGATGAGCACCTTCTGCCCCGGCTTCACATGCGCACGGTCGACGAGGATCTGCCAGGAGGCCAAGGCCACCAGCGGCACCGCGGCCGCCTCGCGGAGGGTGAGTGACTCCGGCTTGGGCGAGACGTCGTCCTGGTCGATCGCGATGAACTCGGCGAAGCCTCCGATCCGCAGGTCGCGGGGGCGTGCGTAGACCTCGTCGCCGACGGCCACGCCGCGCACGGCGGACCCGGTCTTCGTCACGACGCCGGCGACGTCGTGGCCGAGCACGAAGGGCAGCTTGTACCTCAGAAGTCGTTTGAACTCCCCGTTGCGGACCATTTTGTCCAGCGGGTTGACGCTGGTGGCGCTCACTCGGACCAGGACGTCGCCGTCCCGGATGGCGGGCTCTGGAACGTCTGCGGCGCGTACGCCGTCCTTGCCGTACTTCTCGACGACGAATGCCTTCATGTCAGCCATCCCTTTGCGTGGTCTTCTCGGTTGCCTTTCGGCGGACGATGCGCATGTCCGGGCGGCTTCCACATCAGCTGCCGAGGTGCCGGCGGAGCCATCGACCCATCTGCCCGATCGCCCGGTCCACCTCGGGCACGCGCCCCGCGCCGAGGATGAACGAGTGCTGGCCCGCGGGCAGCGGGCGGACCTCGGAGACAATCTCGAAGTCGGCGAGCCGGCGGCCGAAGCCGGCGCCCTCGCGACGTCAGGCGGGCATCCGGTTGAATCGGCGGATCTGCCTGTCGAAGATCCCGGCGGGGACGAGGCGTCGCGCGGTGGTGATGCGTGAGGCGAGGGGTCCGGCGGTGTAGCGCAGCTTCGGCTTCGGGGCGGTGGCTGCCGTGACGACCTCCTTGGCGACAAGGGCGGGGTCGTCGCCGGCCTTCATCGCCGCGGCGACCACCTCGTCGAAGACACGCCGCCGCTCCGCGTACAGCGGCAGCGGCGTGTCGGGCTGCGCGGCATGGGCGTCGAAGGCGGTCCGGGTGTAGCCGGGCTCGACGAGCAGGACGCGGACGCCGTGTTCGCGGACCTCGTGGTCCAGGGACTCGGAGTAGCCCTCGACGGCGTGCTTCGCCGCGGCGTAAAGGGCCATGTAGGGCTGCGGGATGACGCCGAGCACGGACGAGAGGTTGATGATGCGGCCGCGGCCCCGGGCGCGCATGTGCGGCAGGACGGCCTTCGTCATGCGGACGAGACCGAAGAAGTTGAGGTCGAAGAGGCTCTGGGCTTGGGCGACGGAGTTCTCCTCGGCCGCGCCGGCCGAGCCGAGTCCGGCGTTGTTGACGAGGACGTCGATCCGACCGAACCGTTCGATCACTTCCCGGACGGCGGCGGTGACGGATTCGCCACGGGTCACGTCGAGGTCGAGGAAGGTCACACCGGCGGGCGGGGTGAGTCCCGAGGTGTTCCGTCCGGTTCCGATCACCTCGAACCCGGCTGTGACGAAGGCGCGAGCGGTTGCGTTGCCGATCCCCGATGATGCCCCCGTCACGAGTGCTACCGGCCGATCTGTCGTCATCACGGACTCCCTGTGTCATGGAATTACGATCGTTTATCTTACGATCGTAAGACTATGGCGGGCCGGGACGGATGGCAAGGGGCGGCTCCGGCGATCGCCGGGAACCCGCGGCTTGGTGCGGGAGGGGAGACCAGGGTCGAGTACGGAGGAGCTCCGTGTGGCGACTGCCTGAAACGGGCTGGCGGATGTGGTTCCACCAGGGCACTTCGGCCAGTTGAGCTGGAGAACTCCGCTGCTGCCGGCGTCGTCAGCCTTCGGATCGTACCCAAGCCGAAGTTCGCCGGGCCCGGTATGAACAGCTATGAACAGCACAGTCGACGTACGGCATCGGTGAGCGGAAACGGCCGTCCGGGGCACACCTGTGCCGGCCCACTCTCAGGGCGCGCATAGGATGGTCGCGATGCGCCCCACCGAGCAGCCCGCCCCGCGACCGCCCTTGCGGCGGTGGCGCGCCCTGCTCGTGCTGGGACTGCTGGCCGGGCTGCTCGGCATGCACGCGCTGGCACCCGGCGGCGTCATGGCACGCCACGGCGGGCCCGAGCGGGCCGTCTCCCACCCCGCGGTCATGGTCACCGCGTACGACGGCTGCTCCGGCGACGACGGCCACTGCGGTGGCGACCACGCGCACCACGCCGACGCGACCTGCGCCTCCGGTGCGGTGAGCGGCGGTCCGGCGCTGCCCGCGCCGGTCCCGGACCCGGTCCCCGTCCCCGTGGCCGCCGGCGCGGTCGGCTCCCGTCCCGCCCCGGCGCCGGACGCCGCCCGTGCACCCCCTGATCTGGCCGAACTCCAGCTCCTGCGGATCTAGCGGCACCCGAGCCGGCCGTGCGCGTACCGCGCGGCGGCCGTGCTCCCGCGTGCCCACTCACAGCTATCGCAGGAGACCCAGCATGACCACCACGCGTACCCGTGCCGTCCTCGTCGCGCTCACCGCGACCGCCGCCCTCGTCCTCACCGCGTGCGGCAGCGGCGACGACAGCGCCGGCACCGCGCACGCCTCCCACTCGGCAGCGGCAGGCGCCACCGCCACCTCCGGGGTGCACAACGCGCAGGACGTGTCCTTCGCGCAGGCCATGATCCCGCACCACCAGCAGGCCCTGGAGATGGCCTCCCTCGCCGCCGGCCGTGCCTCCTCCGCCCAGGTGAAGGACCTCGCCGCCCGGATCGAGAAGGCGCAGGACCCGGAGATCACCGCCATGACCGGCTGGCTGAAGGCCTGGGGCGAGGACGTGCCCATGGCGGGCATGGGCCACAGCGGTCACGCCGGCATGGCCGGGATGATGTCCGACAAGGACATGACCATGCTGAAGCAGGCCAAGGGGACGGACTTCGACACGATGTTCCTGACCATGATGGTCCAGCACCACCAGGGCGCCGTCGAGATGGCCGGCACCGAGAAGGCCAAGGGCGAGTACGCCCCGGCCACGAGCATGGCCGGCTCCATCGTCACCGGGCAGAACGCCGAGATCAAGGAGATGAACAAGCTCCTCGGCAAGGGCTGAGCGGAAGCGGCGGCCGCGCCCACCGGCGCGGCCGCCGTCCGCCTCAGACCGCCAGCACCTTCTCCAACGTCCCCAGCGCCGACCGCAGTTCCTCCGCGGTGATGGTCAGCGGCGGGGCCAGCCGGATGGTGGAGCCGTGGGTGTCCTTGACCAGGACGCCCTCGCGCATCAGGCGTTCGCCGATCTCCCGCCCGGTGCCGATCGCCGGGTCCACGTCGACGCCCGCCCACAGCCCGCGCGAGCGGAAGCCGACCACGCCCCTGCCGACCAGCTCCGTGAGGCCGTCGCGCAGGATCACGCCCAGCTCGGCGGCGCGGCGCTGGAAGTCGCCGCTCTCCAGCAGCTCGACCACCGCCGTGCCGACCGCCGCCGCGAGCGGGTTGCCGCCGAACGTCGAGCCGTGCTCGCCGGGATGCAGGACCCCCAGCACCTCCCGGCGGGCCACCACCGCGGACACCGGCACGATCCCGCCGCCCAGCGCCTTGCCGAGCAGCAGCACGTCCGGCACCACGCCCTCGTGGTCGACGGCGAGGGTACGGCCGGTGCGGCCGAGGCCGGACTGGATCTCGTCGGCGACGAACAGGCAGCCCTTGCGCCGGGTCAGTTCACGGACCCCGGTCAGGTAGCCGTCGTCCGGGATGAGCACCCCGGCCTCGCCCTGGATGGGCTCGATCAGCACCGCCGCCGTGGTCTCGTCGACCGCCGCCTCCAGCGCGGCCAGGTCGTTGTACGGCACGATCCTGAAGCCCGGCGTGAACGGGCCGAAGCCCGCGCGGGCGGTCTCGTCGGTGGAGAAGCTGACGATCGTGGTCGTACGGCCGTGGAAGTTGTCCGCGGCGACGACGATCGTGGCCCGGTCGGCGGGAACGCCCTTCACGTCGTAGGCCCATTTGCGGGCCACCTTGATGCCGGACTCGACCGCCTCGGCGCCGGTGTTCATCGGCAGCACCATGTCCAGGCCGGTCAACCCGGCGAGCCGTTCGGCGAATTCGGCGAGCCGGTCGTTGTGGAAGGCGCGCGAGGTGAGGGTGAGGCGGTCCAGCTGGCGGTGCGCGGCCTCGATCAGCGCCGGGTGGCGGTGGCCGAAGTTGAGGGCCGAGTAGCCGGCCAGCATGTCGAGGTAGCGGCGGCCCTCGACGTCCTCCACCCAGGTGCCCTCGGCGCGGGCGACGACGACGGGCAGCGGGTGGTAGTTGTGCGCGAGGACCGGGCCCTCCGCCTCGATCAGCTCGGCGGAGGTGCGGGTGCGTGCGGGTGCGGTCATCTGGGGAATCTCCTGGTCCTCAGCGGATTTCCTGGGTGCAGCACTTGATGCCGCCGCCTGCCTTGTGAAACTCCGACAGGTCGACGGGGACGGGCTCGTAGCCCTGGTCGGCGAGCCGGGCGGCGAGGGTCTCGGCCTGCGGCGCGATGAAGACGTGGCGGCCGTCGGAGACCGAGTTCAGGCCCCATGCCAGGGCGTCGTCGCGGGTGGCGAGCACCGCGTCCGGGAACAGCCGGCGCAGCACGTCCCGGCTGCCGGGGGAGAAGGCCTGCGGGTAGTAGACGATGTTGTTCTGGTTCCCCTCGTCCAGGACGAACAGCGCCGTGTCCAGGTGGTAGAAGTACGGGTCCACCAGGGTCAGGCTGATCACCGGATGGCCGAAGAACTCCTGGGCCTCCCGGTGCGCCTCGCGGGTGGTGCGGAACCCGGTGCCGGCGAGCAGGTACCGGCCCGTCCAGACCAGGTCGCCCTCGCCCTCGGTCACCGAGCCCGGGCGGTACACGTCGTAACCCGCGGTCTTGAACCAGAGGTCGTAGTGGGTCGACTCGGGTCGCCGCTCGGGCGAGTGGAAGAGCGAGCCGAAGACACGGCCGCCGACGACGACCGCCGAGTTCGCGGCGAACACCATGTCGGGCAGGCCGGGGACCGGCTCCAGCCGGTCGATGCTGTGGCCGTGGGCACGGTAGGCGCTGATCAGCGCGGTCCACTGCTCCTGGGCCAGGTCGACGTCGACCCTGGTGTCGGGGTTCATCCAGGGATTGATCGCGTACTGCACGGCGAAATGTCTGGGTTCGCAGACAAGAAAGCGCCTGAGACGCGGCACACGGTTTTCGGACACAGAGGGGTTCCTCCGCTTTCCCGCGGTGTCGACTGAGGGTTGACACCAAGGTAGAAAGCGTCGGATACGGGCGACAAGCAATGAATGTTGCGTGTCTGCGCAGGAATGCTGCGTCTCCGATCGTACAAACGCAGGATCAGTGCGTTTACTCCGGCACGGGGTGGGTGGCGCCCGCCTCGGGGCTCTCCGGGAGCAGATGCGACAGCACCATCACGCTGATCGTCTTCCGGATGAACGGCTCCACGCGGATCCGCTCCAGCACCTCCTCGAAGTGGTCCACGTCCCGGGCCCGCACATGCAGCAGGGCGTCCGCGCCGCCGGTCACCGTCATGGCCGCGGTGATCTCCGGATGGTTGCGGACCACCTCCGCGAGCCGCCGGGGCGGGGCGGCCCCCTCGCAGTACACCTCGACGTACGCCTCCGTGCGCCAGCCGAGGGCCGACGGCTTGACGGTGGCCGTGAACCCGGTGATCACACCGGTCTCACGGAGCCGGTCGACCCGCCGCTTCACGGCCGTCGCGGAGAGCCCGACGGCGGCGCCGATCTCGGCGAAACTGGTCCGCGCGTTCGCCATCAACGCGGTGGTGATCTTCCGGTCGAGATCGTCGAAGGGGGCGGTGCCGCTGTTCATGCCCGCACTGTAACCACGGGCGCGGACACTTCGGGAACACCACTTCATCCGGCGCCAACGTCCACGTCCGGTACATGTCCAGCGCCGCGTTCCGCCGCCTACACTCCGTTCATGCTGCGCGCCCTCGCCGTCGACGACGAACGCCCCTCGCTGGAGGAGCTGCTCTATCTGCTGAACGCCGATCCGCGCATCGGAAGCGTCGAGGGCGCCGGGGACGCCACCGAGGCGCTGCGCCGCATCACCCGCGCGCTGGAGTCCGGACCGCAGGGCCCCGAGGCCATCGACGTCGTCTTCCTCGACGTCCAGATGCCCGGACTGGACGGACTCGACCTGGCCCGGCTGCTCACCGGCTTCGCCCGGCCCCCGCTGGTCGTCTTCGTCACCGCCCACGAGGACTTCGCGGTAAGGGCCTTCGATCTCAAGGCAGTCGACTACGTCCTCAAGCCGGTACGCAAGGAACGCCTGGCGGAGGCGGTACGGCGGGCCGCCGAACTGCGCGGCACCGCACCCCGGATACCCGTGCACGAACCCGACCCCGACCACATCCCCGTCGAACTCGGCGGCGTGACGAAGTTCGTGGCGGTCGACGACATCACCCACGTCGAGGCCCAGGGCGACTACGCCCGCCTGCACACCGACCGCGGCAGCCACCTCGTCCGCATCCCGCTGTCCACCCTGGAGGACCGCTGGCGCTCCCGCGGCTTCGTCCGCATCCACCGCCGCCACCTCGTCGCCCTCCGCCACATCGGCGAACTCCGCCTGGACGCGGGCACGGTGAGCGTCCTGGTCGGCGCGGAGGAGCTCCAGGTCAGCCGGCGCCACGCCCGCGAGCTGCGGGACCTGCTGATGAGGAGGGCCTGACGATGCCCGCCGACCCCGCCGAGCGCCGGGTCACCGTCACCGGCCCGCCCCGCCGCAGCCGTCACGGCCACCGTGACTCCGGCTACTACCGCGCGCGCACCGAGATCGACGAGCAGACCACCCTCGGCCACACCTACGTCCGCTCCCTCATGCGCAGCCAACTGCGCGTCGCCCTCGTCGTGTTCGCGGTCCTGGTGCTGCTCGTCGGCCCGCTCCCGCTGGTCTTCGCCGCCGCCCCCGAGACGCGCCGACTGGAGTGGCTGGTGCTCGGCTTCTGCCTGTACGCCCCGCTGATCCTGCTCGCCCGCTGGTACGTGCGCCGCGCCGAACGCAACGAGGAGGACTTCGTCCGCCTCGTCGAGGACCGATAGGACCGATGAACTCCAGCTATGCCGTCCCGGCGGTCGCCCTCGTCGTCGTCGCGACCGTCCTCGTCGGCGCCTTCGGCCTGCGCATCTCCCGGACCACGTCCGACTTCTACGTCGCCTCACGCACCGTCGGCCCCCGCCTCAACGCGGCCGCGATCAGCGGCGAGTACCTCTCCGCCGCCTCCTTCCTGGGCATCGCGGGCCTGGTCCTCGTCCAGGGCCCCGACATGCTCTGGTACCCGGTCGGCTACACCGCCGGCTACCTCGTCCTCCTCCTTTTCGTCGCCGCCCCGCTGCGCCGCTCCGGCGCCTACACCCTCCCCGACTTCGCCGAGGCCCGGCTGGCCTCGCAGACGGTACGGCGGCTGGCCGGGGCGTTCGTCGTGGGCGTCGGCTGGCTCTATCTGCTGCCCCAACTCCAGGGCGCCGGGCTGACGCTGGCGGTCCTCACCGGCGCTCCCGACGCGCTCGGCGGGCTCATCGTCGCCGTCGTCGTCGTGGCCACCGTGGCCGCCGGCGGCATGCGCAGCATCACCTTCGTCCAGGCCTTCCAGTACTGGCTCAAGCTCACCGCCCTGTTCGTCCCCGCCCTCTTCCTCGTCCTCGCCTGGCAGAGCGCCGGCGCTCCCACCCACGCCTTCGACGAACCGGCCACCTTCCGCGACCGGCGCGTCGTGGACGTCCAGGACACCCTCTCCCTCACGCTCGACCGCCCCCTCACGGTCACCGTCACCGGCACGGTCGACGGCAGCCCGCGCGTGGACACCCGGGTCACCCTCCCCGAGGGCACCCACCGCATCACCGCGGGCACCCGGCTGACCTTCGCCAGGGGCACCCGCGTCCCCGCCACCGACCGGGGCACCAACGGCGGCATGTCCACCTCGCTCGCCGAGAGCCGCGAGCAACGCCCGCTGTACGCCACGTACGGACTGATCCTCGCCACCTTCCTCGGCACCATGGGCCTGCCGCACGTCGTCGTCCGCTTCTACACCAGCCCGCACGGCGTCGCCGCCCGCCGCACCACGGTCGCCGTCCTCGCCCTGATCGGCCTCTTCTACCTGCTGCCGCCCGTCTACGGCGCCCTCGGCCGCCTCTACACCCCCGAACTCACCCTCACCGGTGAGACGGACGCCGCCGTCCTGCTGCTGCCCGATCGGGTCGTCGGCGGCCTCGGCGGCGACCTGCTCGGCGCGCTGGTGGCGGGCGGCGCCTTCGCCGCGTTCCTCTCCACCGCCTCCGGCCTGACCATGGCGGTCGCCGGCGTTCTCACCCAGGACGTCCTGCCGTCCCGCGGCGTACGGCACTTCAGGCTGGGGACCGTCCTCGCCATGGCCGTACCGCTCGCCGCGAGCGTGCTGGTGGGCGGCCTGCCGGTCGCCGACGCCGTCGGACTGGCCTTCGCCGTGTCCGCCTCCTCCTTCTGCCCGCTGCTGGTCCTCGGCATCTGGTGGCGGCGGCTGACCCCGCCCGGCGCCGCCGCCGGGATGCTGGCCGGGGGCGGCTCGGCGTTCTGCGCGGTGGCCGCGACGATGGCCGACCTCCCCGGCACCGGCAGCCTGCACGCCCTGCTCGCCTGGCCCGCGCTCTGGTCGGTCCCGCTGGGCTTCCTCACCATGATCCTGGTCTCCCTGGCGACCCCGGGCCGGGTACCGCCCCAGACGGGCGCGATCCTGGCCCGCTTCCACCTGCCGGAAGAGCTGCGCGCGGAGGTCAAGGCGTGACCGGGTTCCTGGCGGGCCTCTGCGTGGCCGTGCTCCCGCTCCTCGCCGCCGGCTTCTGGCTCGGCCGCCGCACCGCACGCCCCCAGAACCTCGGCGGCCTCGGCACCCCCGTCGAGCACGCCACCTTCGAGACCCTGCACACCGCCTCGCTCGCCGCGCCCCCGCTGCGCGCGGGCCTCACCGAGGAGACCGCCCGCCGCTCGGCCCGCCGGCTGCGCACCCTGCTCGGCACCGACGCCCTCTGCCTCACCGACCACGAGAACCTGCTGGTCTGGGACGGCGTCGGTGACCACCACCGCACCGAGATCACGGAACGGCTCGCCGGACCCCTGGAGACCGGCCGCGGTGAGGCGTTCCGGCTGCACTGCGAGACCCCCGACTGCCCGGTCCGCTGGGCCGTGATCACCCCGCTCACCGTCGACGACCGCGTCCACGGCACCCTGGTCGCCTGCGCCCCGCGCGAGTCCGCCGTCCTGGTCCGGGCGGCCGGTGAGGTCGCCCGCTGGGTCAGCGTCCAGCTGGAGCTGGCCGACCTGGACCGCTCCCGGACCCGCCTCATCGAGGCCGAGATCCGCGCCCTGCGCGCCCAGATCTCCCCGCACTTCATCTTCAACTCGCTCGCGGTGATCGCCTCGTTCGTCCGCACCGACCCCGAGCGCGCCCGCGAGCTGCTGCTGGAGTTCGCCGACTTCACCCGCTACTCGTTCCGCCGGCACGGCGACTTCACCACCCTCGCCGACGAACTCCACGCCATCGACCACTACCTGGCGCTGGTGCGGGCCCGCTTCGGCGACCGCCTCACGGTCACCCTGCAGATCGCCCCCGAGGTGCTCCCGGTCACCCTGCCCTTCCTCTGCCTCCAGCCCCTGGTGGAGAACGCCGTCAAACACGGCCTGGAGGGCAAGACCGGCACCTGCCACATCCAGATCACCGCCCAGGACGCGGGCGCCGAGGCCCTGGTCGTCATCGAGGACGACGGCGCCGGCATGGACCCGGTCCTGCTGCGCCGCATCCTCGCCGGCGAGAGCAGCCCGTCCGGCGGCATCGGCCTGTCCAACGTCGACGACCGGCTCCGCCAGGTCTACGGCGACGACCACGGCCTCGTCATCGAGACCGCCCCCGGCGCGGGCATGAAGATCACCGCCCGGCTGCCCAAGTACCAGCCCGGGGTGCACTAGGCGCTTCGCGATGCGCCGTTGTCCGTCCGCGGCGCCGTGGTGGCTGGTCACGTCCACTCGGCGGCAGCCGCACCCGCAGCCGCAGCCGCAGCCGCACCCGCACTTCGGACACGGCCTCGCGCGCCTTGGGGACGCCGCGTGCGCGACCGGAATGTCAGTTGCTCTGGGTGACCACCATTGCCAGTGTCAGCAGGCCCAGCACCACCCATCCGAACCAGAGCCAGCCGTTGCTGCCGAGCGCCACCGTGTAGGCCGTGACCACCACCAGTGCACCGACGGTGAGCACCCCCATCGTCTTGGTGGCACCGTTCGAGCCGTTCGCAGAACCGGGCATCGCGACACCCTCCTCATGGTCCGACTACCCCCATGGTGCCCCGTTCTGCTTCCGGGGGCGGTGCACACGACGAATCGGCTTCCTCCGCGCGTCCCGCCGGCCCGCTCGGCGACGGCACGCTCTCCGCTGCCGGGCGGGCGGAAAGCCGTTCAGCCGTTGCGTGCGTTCAGCGCGGCCAAGTAGGCGTTGTACGCCTCAAGTTCCTTGTCACCGTCGCGGTCGGCGGCCCGGTCCTGGCGGCGGGCCTGGCGCTGTTCGGAGTTGTACCACTGGAACAGCAGGGCGATCAGCACCAGTACGGACGGGACCTCACTGAACGCCCAGGCGATTCCGCCGGCCGCGTTCTGGTCGGAGAGCGCGTCGATGCCGAGCGAGGCGGGCGGATTCCTGAACGTCTCGACCATCGGCTCCGACGCCATCATCAACGCGATGCCGAAGAACGCGTGGAACGGCATGCCCGCGAACAGCTCCAGCATGCGCATGAGATGCCCCGGCCGGTGCGGCCCCGGGTCGACGCCGATGATCGGCCAGAAGAAGACGACGCCGACGGCGAGGAAGTGCACCATCATCGCGATGTGCCCGGCCCTGGAGCCCATCAGGAAGTCGAACAGCGGGGTGAAGTAGAGCGCGTACAGGCTCGCGATGAACATGGGGATGGTGAAGGCGGGATGGGTGATGATCCGCATGTAGCGGCTGTGCAGCAGGGCCAGCAGCAGTTCACGCGGCCCCTTCCGGCCCCTCCCGGCGACGGGCAGCGCGCGCAGCGCCAGGGTCACCGGGGCCCCCAGCAGGATCAGGATGGGGGAGAGCATGCTGATGATCATGTGCTGCACCATGTGCACGCTGAACATGACCATCCCGTAGTCGTTCAGCCGGGTGCACATCACGAGCATGATGGTCAGCACCCCGACGACGAACGACACCGTCCGACCGGCGGACCAGGCGTCCCCGCGCCGCCGCAGCCGCACCACGCCCCACCCGTACAGCGCCAGCGCCGCGACACAGGCGACGAGGAAGAAGGGATCCGCCGACCACTCCAGGCCGCGCCCCAGCGTGAACGGCGGCAGATCCATGGTCATGCCGTGCCCGCTGTGATCCATGCGGCGGCTCCTGATTCGTGGGGGCTTGTGCGTTTACTGCCGACCCCAGAGTAGAACCGTCCCCGGCCACTGCTACGACCGGGGGGCACGAGAGCGCCCCGTCAGGGACGCGGGGCTGAGCCGATGCGCACCCGCGGACCACGCACGGCCGCGACCCTCAGAGCACGGTCTCCGCCTCGTCGTACCGCTCGGTCGGAACCGTCTTCAGCGTCTCCACCGCGTCCGCCAGCGGCACCATCACGATGTCCGTCCCCCGCAGCGCGGTCATGTGGCCGAACTTCCCCCGGTGCACCGCCTCCACCGCGTGCCACCCGAACCGCGTCGCCAGCACGCGGTCGTACGCCGTCGGCGTGCCGCCCCGCTGCACATGCCCGAGGATGACCGGCCGTGCCTCCTTGCCGAGCCGCTGCTCCAGCTCGATGGAGAGCTGCCGGGCGATCCCGGCGAACCGCTCATGGCCGTAGATGTCCTTGCCGCCCTCGTCGAAGGCCATCGTGCCCGCCTTCGGCTTCGCCCCCTCCGCCGCGACGACGATCGCGAAGCGCTTGCCCAGCTCGAACCGCTCGCCGACCCGGCGGGACAGCTCCTCGATGTCGAAGGGCCGTTCCGGTACGACGATGGCGTGGGCGCCGGCCGCCATGCCGGAGTGCAGGGCGATCCAGCCGGTGTGCCGCCCCATGACCTCCACGACCAGCACCCGCTGGTGGGACTCGGCGGTGGTCTTGAGCCGGTCGAGCGCCTCGGTCGCGACCCCCACGGCCGTGTCGAAGCCGAAGGTCACGTCGGTGACGGCGATGTCGTTGTCGATGGTCTTCGGCACGCCCACGATCGGCAGACCGGCGTCGGACATCAGCCGGGCCGCCTTCAGCGTGCCCTCACCGCCGATCGGGATGATCGCGTCGAGCCCGAGCTCGGCGACGTGCCCCCTGGCCCGCTCCACGCCGTCCCGCAGGTGCGAGGGCTGGACCCGGGAGGATCCGAGGATGGTGCCGCCGCGGGCCAGGATGCCGGACACCGCGTCGAGGTCGAGCTTGAGGTAGTCGCACTCCAGGAGGCCCTTCCAGCCGTCCCGGAAGCCGATGACCTCGTCGCCGTGGTCGGCGACGGCACGGTGCACGACGGACCGGATGACGGCGTTCAGGCCGGGGCAGTCGCCGCCGGACGTGAGGACACCAATGCGCATAGCCCGAAACAACCTTCTCCACGTGGGCCGGGGACCGGACCACGCTGTCCGGCTGTCATCGGCGTCACCCTACCGGCGCGAGGGGGGCCTTCCACACCGGGCGTCCGCCTGCTGGACGCGCCCGCACATGTGAGCGGACTCGCTGTCAGGCGGGCCCCGGAAGCGGCTGTTCCGAAGGGGTCACGCGGGCTGCTGCGCGGCCGCGATGCGCTCGTTGCGGAGCGCCTCGTACCAGCGGTCGTCGATCGGCGGCAGCGCGTTCACGTCGAGCGCCAGCTTCAGCAGCAGGTCCGCGATGAGCGGGTTGCGGGCGAGGACCGGCCCGTGCATGTACGTGCCGAAGACGGTGTCGTTGTACGCGCCCTCCGTGCCGTCCCCGGTGCCGTTGCCCTTGCCCAGCTGGACCCGGGCGAGCGGGCGGGCGGTGGGGCCGAGCTGGGTGACGCCCTGGTGGTTCTCGAACCCGGTGAGCGGGGGGAGCCCGAGGCGCGGGTCGATGTCGGCGAGCACGTCACCGACGCACCGCTCGCCGGTGCCGCGCACGGTGGTCACGTCGAGCAGGCCGAGGCCCGGCTCCCGCTGCCCGAGGTCGTTGATGAACTCGTGGCCGAGGATCTGGTAGCCCGCGCACACGGAGAACACGATGGCGCCGTTCTCCACCGCCCGGTACAGGTGCCCGTCCCGGCGCAGCCGCTCGGCGGCGAGCCGCTGCGGACGGTCCTCGCCGCCGCCGATCAGGTAGATGTCGCCGGAGGTCGGGATCGGCTGGTCGCTGCGCACGTCGAGCCGGGCCACGTCGAGCCCGCGCTGCCGGGCCCGGCGCTCCACGACGAGCGCGTTGCCCTGGTCGCCGTAGGTGCTGAGCAGGTCCGGGTAGATCCACACCAGCCGCAGTTGGTTGTCGCTCATGAGGGGATCGTCACTCCGATGTCTGATGCGGTCAGTTGCCGACGCGGCGGCGCAGGTCCTGGAACGCGGTGTAGTTCGCGATGACCTCGATCCGGCCCGGCGGGCACATCTGGACGGCCTGGTCCAGCGACTCGCAGACCTGGAAGTGCTGGCCCGCGACCTCCAGCCGTACCGCGAGGTCCAGCTTGCGGTCACCGAGCACGAAGATCGGGTGGCCGGTCAGGCGCGTGTAGTCCACGTCCCACAGCCAGGAGGTGTCCGTGCCGTCGGCGCCGCGCGCGTTCACGGAGAGGATGACCGGCGCCGGCGGCGGGTCGATCAGCGAGAACGTCTCCAGCCAGCCGGCCGGGTTCTTGGCCAGCAGCAGCCGCAGGTCGCGCCCCTGGAACTGCACGACGTCGTAGCGCCCCGCGACGGCCTGCACCTGGTACATCCGCTCCAGGGCGACCTGCGGCGGCACTCCGAAGACGGCGGCGACGGCGGCCGAGGAGGCGGCGTTCGCCTTGTTGGCACGCCCCGGCAGTTGCAGGTGGATGGGCCAGGCGGACCCGTGCGGGTCGAGCACGTGATCGCCCGACAGCACCCAGCTCGGCGTCGGCCGCCGGAACCCGCACTCACCGCAGAACCAGTCGTCGCCGGGCCGCTGCATCACGCCACCGCAGGACGGGCAGGACCAGGCGTCGTCCTTCCACATCTGCCCGGCGGCGACCCAGATCACGTTGGGGGAGGAGGAGGCGGCCCACACCACCAGCGGGTCGTCGCAGTTCGCCACGATGACGGCCTTCGACCCGGCCAGGCCCTCGCGCCAGTTCTCGGCGAGCATCCGGGTCTCGGCGGCGCGGTCGAGCTGGTCCCGGGAGAGGTTGAGCAGGGCGATGCACTTCGGGTCGGTGTCCCGGGCCACTCCGGCCAGGTACTTCTCGTCGACCTCGATCACGCCGAACTTGGACTCCGACCCGCCCGCCAGGGCGGAGGTGATGCCGGCCGGCATGTTGGCGCCGAGCGCGTTGGAGACGACCGGCCCCGCGGCCTTCAGCGCCTCGGCGATGAGCCTGGTGGTCGTCGTCTTGCCGTTGGTCGCCGAGACGAGGGTGACGTCCAGGTTCTGGGCGAGCCGGGCGAGCAGGTCGGGGTCGAGTTTGAGCGCGACCCGGCCGCCGATCACCGACCCGCTGCCGCGCCCCGCTGCCCGGGACGCCGCCGCGACCGCCTTGCCCGCGGTCACGGCCAGCTTGGCCCGCGGCGTGAGCGGGTCCGAGTTGCCTGCCATCAGTTCTCGATCCTCCTTGCGTACGCGCCGCGCCTGAGCCATCCGGCAACGTGGTGTGAGGTCAGCCTATCGAGATCCATTCGCACACCCGAATTCCGGCCCGTGCCTGCGCGGCGGGCAGGGCCCGATCCGAACCGTACCCTTACGGCCATGCGACACGGTTCCATTCCGGGCGCCCGCGGACGGGTCCGGCCTCTCACCCTGCTCGGTGACCCCGTCCTGCACGCCCGTTGCGCGGAGGTCACCGAGTTCGGCCCCGAACTCTCCCGGCTGGTGGAGGACTTGTTCGCGACGATGTACGCGGCGGAGGGCGTGGGCCTGGCGGCGAACCAGGTGGGGGAACCGCTGCGGGTGTTCGTCTTCGACTGCCCCGACGACGACGACGTCCGCCACCTGGGCCACGTGGTCAACCCCCGCCTGGCGGCGGCGGACGGCATCACGCTCCGCGGCCCGGAAGGCTGCCTGTCCCTGCCGGGTCTGGAGGCGGGCACCGAACGCTACGACCACGCGGTGGTGGAGGGCTTCACGGCGACGGGGGAGCCGATCACCGTCCATGGCACGGGCTTCTTCGCGCGGTGCCTCCAGCACGAGACCGACCATCTGGAGGGCCGCGTCTACGCCGACCACGTCACAGGCTGGCGCAAGCGCAAGCTGATGCGACAGGTGGCGAAGTCCTCGTGGCGCCGGTGAGGACATGCTCCTGGGGGCGCGGGAAACTGCGCGATCAGCCCCCACCGGGCGGTCAGCCGGAACTGAACCCCTCAGAACCCCGGACCTCCGATCCTGTCCCCCGCCGCCGCCAGGCGACCCCACAGAAGATCGGCCAGACTCTTGACCAACTGAGCGCGAGTACACGGCCGTTCCCCCAGCCACCAGTCCCCGGCCGCATGCATCATCCCGACGATCCCGTGTCCCCACACCCGGGCCAGCTGCTGGCTCCCGGGGCCCAGGTCCAGCCGCTCCTCGATGACCTGCGCCAGTTCCTCGCCCATCCGCCGCAGCAGCGGAGCCGAGTGCTTCCCGACGTCGAACCCCTGGTCGGTCCCGGTGCCGCCCTCCGCGGGATGCATCAGGAACCGGTACACCTGGGGCCGCGCCTCGATCGCCGCGAGGTACGTGTCCAGCGTCGCCTCGACCCGCTCACGGCGGTCCGCGGGAGCGTCCAGCGCCTCCCGCAGCGAGTTCAGCAGCGCGTCCGTGTGCCGCTTGGCCAGCGCCGCGTACAGTCCGCTCTTGTCGCCGAAGTGGCGGTACAGGATGGGTTTGGTGATGCCGGCCTCCGCCGCGATGGCGTTCATGGAAGCCTGTGGGCCGTCGCGCAGCACCACCCGGTCGGCGGCCTCCAACAGCTCGCGCCGTCGGCGGTCGGCGGACCGCTGCTGTTCGGTCCGCTGTGTGGTGTCCATGTGCTCTCCCCACCCCGTGCTGTTATCGGTGACGCCTGCGCAAACTAACACCTGACAGCCATTCGCCCTCGAACTGGCTGCCGAGGTGACCTCGGGAGTTGACTTTTCCTACCGATGAGTAACAGACTCGGGTTACCGCTAGTAACACATTATGCGCCGCCGCTGGAGGAGTCATGGCCGAGTTCACCATGGAACTCAACGACGAACAGAAGGAGGTCCGCGACTGGCTGCACGGTTTCGCCGCAGACGTCATCCGCCCCGCGGCCGCCGAATGGGACGAGCGTGAGGAAACTCCCTGGCCGGTCATCCAGGAGGCCGCCAAGGTCGGCATCTACTCCCTCGACTTCTACGCCCAGCAGTACTTCGACCCCACCGGCCTCGGGATCCCGATGGCCATGGAGGAGCTGTTCTGGGGCGACGCGGGCATCGCCCTGTCCATCGTGGGCACCGGCCTCGCCGCCGTCGGCGTGCTCGCCAACGGCACCGAGGAGCAGATCGGCACCTGGATCCCCCAGATGTACGGCGACACCAACGACGTCAAGGTCGCCGCGTTCTGCTCCTCCGAGCCCGACGCCGGCTCCGACGTGGCCTCCATGCGCACCCGGGCCGTCTACGACGAGGCCAAGGACGAGTGGGTGATCAACGGCACGAAGACCTGGGCGACCAACGGCGGCATCGCCAACGTCCACGTCGTCGTGGCCGTCGTCGACCCGGAGCTCGGCTCCAAGGGCCACGCCTCCTTCATCGTCCCGCCGGGGACGCCCGGACTGTCCCAGGGGCAGAAGTTCAAGAAGCACGGGATCCGCGCCTCGCACACCGCCGAGGTCGTCCTGGACAACGTCCGGGTGCCCGGTTCCTGCCTGCTCGGCGGCAAGGAGAAGCTGGACGAGCGGCTTGCCCGGGCCCGGGAGCGGGCGAAGTCGGGCGGCGAGCGGGTGAAGAACGCGGCCATGGCCACGTTCGAGGCCTCGCGGCCCGCCGTCGGTGCGATGGCCGTCGGCACCGCGCGCGCCGCGTACGAGGTGGCCCTCGACTACGCCATGACCCGTGAGCAGTTCGGGCGGCCGATCATCGACAACCAGGGGGTGGCCTTCCAGCTCGCGGACATGAGGACGTCCATCGACGCGGCCCGGCTGCTGGTGTGGCGGGCGTCCTGGATGGCGGTCAACGGGAAGCCGTTCACCGCGGCCGAGGGGTCGATGTCGAAGCTGTTCGCGAGCGAGACGGCGAAGAAGGTGACCGCCCAGGCGATCCAGATCCTGGGCGGGAACGGGTACACGCGGGAGTACCCGGTGGAGCGAATGCACCGGGATGCAGCGATCTACACGATCTTCGAGGGCACCAGTGAGATCCAGCGGCTGGTGATCGCCCGGACCTTGTCGGGGATGTCGATCCGGTAGCGCCGTCCGGGGTTCTGCGCGAGGCGGTCCGCGGGCGCGTCGTGGCTGGTCGCGCCCGCGCGGCACAGCCGCGTGCCGACAGCGCCCCGCGCCCCCGGGTGAATCTCCTCACCGGTGTTTCAAAGGCGTGAGCTGCTCGATGTCGTAGCGCCGCCGGAGTTCCTCGATCGCCTCGTGATCGGGCGGCCCGCCGCTCCCCAGGATCTCCAGCAACTCCTCGAAGTAGCGCTCGTGATCGGGTGGGGGAGACGCCTGGAAGAACATCCTCGTCGGGGTCTCCGTCGGGTTGGCGAAGGCGTGCGGGCATCCCGGCGGCACGACGATCACCGTGCCCGGGGTCGCCCGCACCACCCTCGTGCCCGAACTCGACTCCCACTTCTGCCAGTTGTCGGGGGTGCGGATGCGCGGCTCGAAGGCGAGGACGTCCAGCTCGCCTTCGAGGACGTAGAACAGCTCCTCGCTGCGGGTGTGTACATGGGCGCCCACGTCGAAGCCCGGCGGGACCTCCACCTCGAAGGTGGAGGACGTCCGTGAGTGCGTGCCCGTCACCTTGAAGGTGACGCGCTGGGCCGGCGTGTGGACCACGCGCCCGTGTCCCGGTGGTACGAGGAGTCCCTCGGTCGTGGTCATGGGCCGCTCACCAGGTCACCGGAAGGGTCTCGGGTCCCCGGATCAAGGCGCCCTTCCTGAAGGGGACCTGCTCCGGGGGCACGGCGAGCCGCAGCCCCGGCAGCCGGTCGAGAAGGGCGTCGACCAGCAGCTCCTCCTCCAGTCTGCCGAGCTGGGCGCCGGGGCAGTAGTGCGGGCCGAAGCCGAAGGAGACGTGCCGGTTGGGGCTGCGGGAGAAGTCGATCGTCTCCGGGTCCGGGAAGACCTCCGGGTCGCGGTTGGCGGCGACGTACGAGACGTAGACCGGGTCGCCCGCCTGGATCCGTACGCCCCTGATCTCCACGTCCTGCAAGGCGATCCGGGACAGCCCGACCGCGCTGCGGTGCGGGATGTAGCGCAGGAACTCGTCGATCGCCCGGGGGCGGATCGCGGGCTCGGTGCGCAGCCGCTCCAGGAGGTCGGGGCGGGTCAGCAGCAGGTAGAACATCTGTCCGCTGTTGTTGGTGACCGCCTCGCCGCCGATCTGGAGGAGGACGGCGAGACCGACGGCCTCCTCCAGCGTGACCTCGCCACGGCCCACGGCCGCCCCCAGCAGGGAGGCCACGTCCTCGCCGGTACTGCCCTCGCGCAGGGCGACGAGGTCGGAGAAGTAGGCGCTCATCTCGCGCTTGGCCTTCTCACTGACCGTCTTGCCGTGCGCCGAGGAAAGGATCAGCTGGGTCCAGATGTGCATGGTGTGCCGGTCGGCGGCCGGCACGCCCATCACCTCGCAGATCACCGCGATCGGGAACGGGCTCAGGACCGCCGCCGTGAGATCGGCGGGCGGCCCGCCCCGGACGAGCTCGTCGACGATCTCGTCCAGCATCAGGCGGGCCTTGTCCCGGACCCGCTCCACGCCCTTGGCGGTGAGCGCGGGGGCCACCGAGCGGCGCAGCCGCGTGTGGGCGGGCGGGTCCAGGAAGCCGACCGCGCCGCGATCCGGGACGAAGTGCGGGGCGAGCCGGGTGACCGGCCGCTCCAGCACCGCCTCGCGGCTGAACCGGGGGTCGTCGGCCACCGTCCGTACGTCGTCGTACCGGGTGACCAGCCACGCCCAGCCCTCGCCGTTCGGCAGCCGGATCCGGGTGACCGGACCCTCCCGCATCAGCTCGCCCAGGGTGGGGTCGAAGGCCGCCCCCGCCAGGTCCGGCACCTCCCAGTGCCGGACCGGACAGGCGGCCCCGTCGGCGGGGCCGAGTGGATCGGTGAGCGTCATCCCGGTCATGCCCCCTCTCCGTCCGAACGCCGCCAGCGGCCCAGCGACATCTCCGCGGTGATGCCGGGACCGAACCCGGCCAGCAGGCCACGCGCCTGGTTCTCGGCGCCGCCCTCGTCGAACATCCGGCGCAGCGCGTCCAGGACGACGGCGCTGGCGATGTTGCCGTACTCGGTGAGCGTGGACCTGCTGAACCGGAAGGCGTGCGGTTCGACCTGGAGGAACTTGCTGAGGTCGTCCAGGATGCGCGGCCCGCCCGCGTGGACTATGTAGAAGTCCAGGTCGGACGCGTCCCAGCCGTGCAGCCCTGCCAGGTCCTGGAGCGCCGGCGCGAGCGGCTCCATGGTCGCCGGGACCCGCTTGTCCAGCAGGAAGTGGAACCCGGTGGCCCGCACGTCGTACATGATCCACTCCTCGGTCTTGGGGATCAGGTACGAGCCGTTGCGTTCGAGTTCGACGCCCGTGCCGCCGTTGCCGCGGACCACGGCGGCGGCGATGCCGTCGCCGAAGAGGCCGTTCGAGAGCAGCGAGCCGACGCCGAGGTCGGTCGGCTGGTAGCACAGCGAGCAGAACTCGCAGGCCACGATGAGGGCGTTGGCGTCCGGGTACGCCGAGCAGAAGTCGTGCGCCCGGTTGATGGCGGCTCCGCCGGCCGCGCAGCCGAGCTGCGCGATGGGGATCTGACGGGTGGTGGAGTCGAAGGCCATCTCGTTGATCAGCCACGCCGTGAGCGACGGCATCATGAAGCCCGTGCACGAGACGTAGATGATCACGTCGATGTCGGTGGTGAGCAGTTCGGCGTCGTCGAGTGCTCGCTGGATGACGGCGGGGACCCGGGCCTTGGCCTCGGCCTCGTAGAGCTTGTTGCGCTCCTCGAAGCCGGGGTGCTTCAGGGTTTCCTCGATCGGCTGCACGATGTGCCGGGTGCGAACGCCCGTGTTCTCGATCAGTCTCAGCGCCAGTGGCAGCTGCGGGTGGTTCTCGTGGTGGGAGCGCGCCAGTTCCAGCGTCTCCTCCATCGTGATCACGTACTCCGGGACCGACACTGAGGGTTTGCACAAAGTCGCCATGAACCGTGCCTGCTTTCAGCTTTCCGGCGGGTTTGGCCCGACCGGTCAGAGAGGTGGTTCACCTCAGGAGGTGGTCCCCTCACGATCACCCGTGAGGGCGATGATCTCTCGCCGAACTACTCCGAACCGGTGACCGCGTGTCAGGGTCGGAGCAGCACAGAGGTACCCGGACGAGGAGGACGCGATGCCCGGCACGGCCGCGGAACTGCTGAAGAAGACCAGGTCAGAGCTTGCCCCGGACCCGAGCGCCAATCCGTTGGTCCCCCTCGTCGCCGGCGGCCGGGCGAGCCTGGAGACACTCGCCGTACTCGCGCTGGAACAACACCGGGTGATCCCCGCCGACCGGCGCGCGTTCCTGCATCTGGCGCAGCGCGCCACCGAGGAGCCGGCGGCCGCCGGGTTCTTCACGGCGCTGGCCGAGGGCGAGGAACTGGCGGCGGCGCGGCTGGGCGCGTTCACCGAGGCGTGCGAAGTGGACGACGAGCGCATGCGGGCGTACGAGCCCCTGCCGGGCTGCCAGGCGTACCCGGCGTACCTCTCCTGGCTCGCCCTCAACGCCGCCCCGGCGGACGCCGTCCTGGCCGTCACGGCCAACTTCGCGACGTGGGGCACGTATTGCGCGAGCATCGCGCGGGGGCTGCGCACCCACTACGGCTTCACCGACGAGGCCTGCGCCTTCTTCGACTTCTTCGCGGCTCCGGCGCCGGCCCTGGAACAGCAGGCGGAGGCGGCGGTGCGGGCGGGACTGGAGTCAGGGCGCCTGGACGAGAAGCGGGTGTACACGTACGGCCGCCTGCTCCAGGCGTACGAGCAGATGTTCTGGACTGCGCTCAGCTGAATGCTTTCAGGGGGGCGGGGGCTGTATCGATGTGCGGCTGCCGCCGCGCGGGCGCGAGCAACCACGAACCACCCGCACTCGCCGAACCCCCTCAATCCCCACTGCTGTGGGCGATACAAGCCACGTCGATCCGGTCAGCGAGCTTCGCCAGCTCGATGGTCAGAGCGGCCACCGTGTCCTCGTCCAGCCCGCCCCCGCCGGACTCCACCAGACGCAGCCACCGCGCCCCCAACGTCCGCAACAACTTACTCACGTCGGCCGCGGCCACCTGCAAGGTACCGCGGTCGTCGACGATCAGAGGCAGAGTCACTTCGCGGTTCACACCCGGATCGTAGCCGCGCGACCGTCACGCACCCTGCCAAACCGTGGTGATGTTGCAGAACTCCCGGATTCCGTGCCCGGACAGCTCGCGGCCGTATCCGGACCGCTTCACCCCGCCGAAGGGGAACGCCGGGTGGGAGGCGGTCATGCCGTTGACGAACACGCCACCCGCCTCCAGATCCCGTACGAACCGGTCCACCTCGGCGTCGTCCCGCGTCCACACGTTCGAACTCAGCCCGAAGGGGGAGTCGTTGGCGATGAGGATCGCCTCGTCCAGGTCCCCGGCCCGGTACAGCGTGGCCACCGGCCCGAACGCCTCCTCGCGGTGGATGCGCATCTCGCGGTGGATCCCGGCGAGCACGGTCGGCGGGTAGTACCAGCCGGGGCCGTCCGGCCGCTGCCCGCCGCACAGCACCTCGGCACCCGACCGCTTCGCGTCCTCGACCAGTTCCTCCAGGTCCTCGCGCCCCTGCTCGCTGGCGAGCGGCCCGACGTCCGTCTCCTCGTCCATCGGGTCGCCCGTCCGCAGCGCCGCCATGGCCGCCACGAACTTCTCGGCGAACGTGTCGTAGACGTCCGTGTGCACGATGAACCGCTTCGCGGCGATGCACGACTGCCCGTTGTTCTGCACGCGCGCGGTCACCGCGATCCCCGCGGCGCGGTCGATGTCGGCCGACGGCATCACCACGTAGGGGTCGCTGCCGCCCAGCTCCAGCACCGTCTTCTTGATCATCTCGCCGGCGGTGGCGGCGACCGCGCGGCCCGCGGGCTCGCTGCCGGTGAGCGTCGCCGCCTTCACCCGCTCGTCGCGCAGGATGTCGTCGACCGCGCCGGAGCCGATCAGCAGGGTCTGGAAGCAGCCCTCGGTGAAACCGGCCCGGTGGAACAGGTCCTCCAGATACAGGGCGGTCCGCGGGACGTTGGACGCGTGCTTGAGCAGGCCCACGTTGCCCGCCATCAGCGCGGGCGCGGCGAAGCGGACCACCTGCCAGAGCGGGAAGTTCCACGGCATCACGGCGAGCACCGGCCCGATCGGCCGGTAGCGCACCCGCACCCGGGACGCGCCGGAGTCCTTCACGTCCGTCTCCGCCGGCTCCTCGTCGGCCAGCAGTTCCGCCGCGTGGTCGGCGTACCAGTGCATCGCCTTCGCGCACTTGGCGGCCTCCGCGCGGGCCTGCTTCAGCGGCTTGCCCATCTCGGTGGTCATGGTGCGGGCGATGTCGTCCCGGTCCGCGTCCAGCAGGTCGGCGGCCCGGTGCAGCAGCCGGGCGCGTTCGGCGAAGGTGCTCGTGCGGTACGTGCGGAACGTGGCCTCGGCGAGTTCGAGCCGGCGTTCGAGCTCGTTCTCGTCCATGGCCTCGAACGTTTCGAGCCTCTCGCCGTTCGCCGGGTTGACCGTCGCGATGGGCATGGCTGACCTCCCTGGGAGCGGGCTTGCTATGACCTTCGCGCGCGGCCCCGGGGACCGCAACGCGTGGGCGCCTGTTCAGCCCGAGTGCTCCGCCAGCCGGTCGAGAAACGCGGCCTGGGCCGTGACGATCACCTCGCGGGCCCGGTCGGGGGTCAGCCAGGCCACCCGGTCCAGCTCCGGGAACTCCTGGATCCGGCCCGACCGCGGCGGCCACTCCATCACGAAGGTGCCGGGGGCGATCGTGGCCGGGTCCAGGTCGGCCTCGACCGCCCACGCCGTGACGATCTTGCCGTTGGCCTGCCGGACCTCGCCCAGCTCGATCGCCGCGCCGTCCGGCGGCGGCAGCCCCAGCTCCTCCTGGAACTCGCGCCGGGCCGCCTCCCAGGCCGGCTCGGCAGGCTCGTACTCGCCCTTGGGGACGGTCCAGGCGCCCGCGTCCTTCTTCGCGAAGTACGGCCCGCCCATATGGCCGAGCAACACCTCAAGACCCGCACCGGTACGCCGGAACAACAGCAGTCCCGCGCTTCGCCTCGGCTCCGTCAACGCCGTACCTCCGGGTGGGTGGCCAGCAGGGTCTCCACCGTATCGGCCTCCTGAGGCCGTTTGTCCTCGCGGTAGCGGACGACACGCGCGAAACGCAGGGTGACGCCGGCCGGGTAGCGGGTCGACTTCTGCAGGCCGTCGTAGGCGATCTCGACGACGAGTTCGGGGCGTACGGTCACCACCCCGCCGCTGTCCGAGACCGCCAGCTCCTTGAGCCGGGCGGTCTGCCACTCCAGCATCGCGTCGGTCATGCCCTTGAACGTCTTGCCGAGCATGGCGAAGGTGCCGTCCGGGGTGCGGGCGCCGAGGTGGAGGTTGGAGAGCCTGCCGGTGCGGCGGCCGTGACCCCATTCGGCCGCCAGGACGACCAGGTCGAGGGTGTGGACGGGCTTCACCTTCAGCCAGGAGGCGCCCCGGCGGCCGGCGCTGTAGGGGGCGTCCAGGGCCTTGACGATCACGCCCTCGTGGCCGCGGTCCAGGGTGGCCGCGAGGAACTCCTCGGCGGCCGCCGTCTCCCCGGGCCCGGACACCAGCGCCCGGCGCACCCGCATCGGCTCGGGGACCAGCCGGGCCAGCTCCGCGTGCCGTTCGGCGAAGGGGAGGTCGAGCAGGTCGTGATCGCCGACCGAGAGCGCGTCGAAGAAGACCGGGGAGACCGGGACCTCCTGCGCGGCCCTCGCCACATCCACCCGGGAGCCGACCCGGCCCGCCGTCTCCTGGAAGGAGCGGGGGCGGCCGTCCGGGGCGAAGGAGATCACCTCGCCGTCCAGGATGAACCTTTCGCCGTCCAACTCCCGTGCGGCGGACGTCACCTCGGGGAGGCGGTCGGTGATGTCGTCGAGCGTGCGGGTGAAGACGCGGACGGCGGCACCGTCCCGGTGGACCTGGACCCGGATGCCGTCCAGCTTCTCCTCGACCGCGCAGCCGCCCAGCTTCGCCACCGCCTCGGCGACCGCCGCGGCGGTGTGCGCCAGCATGGGCAGCACCGGGCGGCCGACGGTGAGCCGGAAGCGGTCCAGGGCCGGCGGGCCGTCCGCCAGCAGCGCCTCGGCCACCGTCTGGAGGGAACCGGCGAGCATCACCGCCCGGCGGACGGCGCCCGGGTCGGCGCCCGTCGCCTGCGCGAGTCCCTCGACGGCGACCGCGTCCAGGGCGCCCTGCCGTACCTCCCCGGTGATCAGCCCCAGCAGGAAGCGCTGCTCGTCCGCCGTCGCCGCGCCCATCAACTCGCCTGTGATCCGCATGCGTTCGGCCTGTGAGCCGGGTCCGGAGACCTTTCCCAGCTCGGTCAGCCGGGCGTCGACCTCGCGGACCGTGAGGGACGGTTCGGCGGCCGGCGGGACGCTCCTGCTCAGCACCTTCCAGCCGACTCCGAGGCGGCCCTGCGGCAGCCGGCCGGCCAGGTAGGGGATGACGACCGGTACGTCGTCGGGCGCCGTCTCCCGGAAGAGCCCGGCGAGCAGCGCGGTCTTGCGGGACCTGGCCGCGGTGGCGGCGACCTCCCGGGACACTTCGGCGAGCCGGGTCAGCAGCATGCAGCCATGGTGCAACGGGCGGGGCCGGATCACACCACAACGGTGTGCCCGGATCTGCGTCGGCTCGGGGCGGCAGTGCCTGCGTGGGCGTGGCGGCAGCCGGGCTGCCCCTGCAGGGGCGGGGCCGGGTCACACGACAGCGGGTGTGTCCGGATCTGCGTCGGCTCGGGGCGGCAGTGCCCGCGTGTGCGCGGCCGCAGCCGGGCTGCCCCTGCACGGGCGGTGTCGGACTACACCCGCACGGCCGCGTCCAGGTCCGCGAAGAGCAGCTCGCCGTTGATCGCCGCGCCGGCCCGGTAGCCCCGGCTGGCCGCGTTGACCACCTGCTCCGCGAACCCGCTCGCGTTGCCGGCCGCCCACAGTCCGGGCACGGTCGTCAGGCCCCGCTCGTCGATCACCGGGTAGCTGCCGAACGGCGTCTGCTTCAGCTCCGCGCCCAGCCCGGTCAGCAGGTCGTTCCGCGGGACCGGCCGGGGCGCGACGAACAGCGCCTCCCGGTCGTGCACGTTCCCGTCCACGAGCCGCACGCCCGTCAGCCGGTCGTCCTCGACGCGCAGCCCCGCCACCTCGCCCGGCACCACCCGTACCCGGGCCGCGGCCAGCCTGCGCAGGTCGTCGTCGGTCAGCTCGGCCTCCTCGACCTGGTGCAGGAAGAGGGTCACGTCCTTGGACCACTGGGTGACCATCAGCGCCTGGTGCACGCTCATCGGGGTCGTGGCCAGCACGCCGAACGCCCGGTCGCGGACCTCCCAGCCGTGGCAGTACGGGCAGTGCAGCACATCCCTGCCGAAGCGTTCGGCGACGCCGGGGACGGGCGGCAGCTCGTCCTTCAGGCCGGTGGCGACGACCAGGTGCCGGGCCCGGACGGTCCGGCCGCTCGCCAGCGACACCGCGAAGCCGTCCGCGTGGTCGCCGGTCGCGGCCACCGCCCGGTCCCGGACCAGCTCCACGCCGTACCGGGCGATCTCCGCACGGCCCACGGCCAGGAACTCCGCGGGCGGCATGCCGTCCCGGGACAGGAACCCCTGCATGTGTGCCGACGGGGCGTTGCGCGGCTCGCCCGCGTCGACGACCAGGGTGCGGCGCCGGGCCCGGCCCAGCACCAGCGCGGCGGACAGCCCGGCCGCACCGCCTCCGACGACGACCACCTCGTACGTATCGGTCATGGTGACCACCTCCGCCGCCGAGGGTCGCCCGGCCGCTGCCGGATTGACAAACGGCTTTGCCGAAACTGCAATGCAGGGATGACTACGGACGACGTCCTCGCGGGCGTGGGACCCCGGCTGCGCCGGCTCCGCAAGGAGCGAGAGGTCACCCTCGCCGCCCTCTCCGAGACCACCGGCATCTCGGTCAGCACCCTCTCCCGGCTGGAGTCCGGGCTGCGCAAGCCCAGCCTGGAGCTGCTGCTGCCGATCGCGCAGGCCCATCAGGTGCCCCTGGACGAACTGGTCGGCGCCCCGCCGGCCGGCGATCCGCGGGTGCGGGCCAAGCCGATGGAGCGCCACGGCCGTACCTTCCTGCCGCTGACCCGGCAGCCGGGTGGTCTCCAGGCCTTCAAGGTGGTCGAACCGAAGCGGAGACTCGAACCCGAGCCGCGCACCCATGAGGGCTATGAGTGGCTGTACGTGCTGTCCGGGAAGCTGCGGCTGGTGCTCGGTGAGCACGACGTCGTGCTGGCGGCGGGAGAGGCGGCCGAGTTCGACACCCGGGTGCCGCACTGGTTCGGTTCGACGGGGGAGGGGCCGGTGGAGTTCCTCAGCCTGTTCGGGCCGCAGGGGGAGCGGATGCATGTGCGGGCGCGGCCGAAGAAGGCGTGACGAATCCGGCGTTCCCCCGGAGGTTGTTCCCTCCATGGCAAGCGACCGCTTAGTATGCGATGGACCCCGGTCAGACGACGCAGTCCCGTGGAGGCACCGCATGCAGGCATGGCAAGTGCACGAGAACGGCGAGCCGAGCGAGGTGATGCGGCTCCACGAGGTGGAGCGGCCCACGCCCGGCGACGGCCAGGTGCTGCTCAGGGTGCGTGCCGCCAACATCAACTTCCCTGACGTGCTGATGTGCCGGGGCCACTACCAGGTGCGCCCGCCGCTGCCGTTCACCCCGGGTGTGGAGATCTGCGGCGAGACCGAGGACGGGCGCCGGGTGATCGCCAACCCGGCGCTGCCGTACGGCGGTTTCGCCGAGTACGCGGTCGCGGACGCCGCCGCGCTGCTGCCCGCCCCGGACGCGCTGGACGACGCCGAGGCCGCCGCGCTGCACATCGGCTACCAGACGGGCTGGTTCGGACTGCACCGCCGGGCGGCCCTCCAGGCCGGCGAGACCCTGCTCGTGCACGCGGCCGCCGGCGGGGTCGGCAGCGCGGCCGTCCAGCTCGGCAAGGCGGCCGGGGCGACGGTGATCGGCGTGGTCGGCGGCGCCGACAAGGCGGCCGTGGCCCGCGAGCAGGGCTGTGACGTCGTCATCGACCGGCGTGCCGAGGACGTCGTCGCCGCCGTGAAGGAGGCCACCGGCGGGCGGGGCGCCGACGTGATCTACGACCCGGTCGGCGGCGACGCCTACACCCAGTCCGCCAAGGTCGTCGCCTTCGAGGGCCGGATCGTGGTCGTCGGCTTCGCCAGCGGCACCATCCCCAGCCCGGCGCTCAACCACGCCCTGGTGAAGAACTACTCGATCCTGGGCCTGCACTGGGGCCTGTACGCCACGAAGAACCCCAAGCTGATCCTGCACTGCCACCAGCAGCTCACCGAGCTGGCCGCCAAGGGCGCCATCAAGCCGCTGGTGAGCGAGCGGGTCCCGCTGTCCGAGGCCGCGGCGGCCGTGCAGCGGGTCGGTGACGGCGTCACCACCGGCCGGGTCACCGTCGTACCGAAGGGAGCCGCGGCATGACCGACGCCGCCGAACTGGAGCGCCGCACAGCCGAGCTGCTGGCCGCGCACCCGCCCGCCACGACCGGGAAGCTCGACTTCCTGAAGGCCCGCTTCGACGCGGGACTGGCCTGGGTGCACTACCCGGAGGGCCTCGGCGGCCTCGGGGCCCCGCGCTCCCTCCAGGTCGTCGTGGACGCGGCGCTGGAGGCCGCGGGCGCCCCCGACAACGACTCGCGCCGCAACGGCATCGGGCTCGGCATGGCCGCGCCGACCATCCTCAAGTACGGCACGGAGGAGCAGAAGCAGCGCTATCTGCGGCCGCTGTGGATCGGGGAGGAGGTCTGGTGCCAGCTCTTCAGTGAGCCCGGTGCCGGCTCCGACCTGGCCGCGCTCGGCACCCGGGCGGTCCGGGAAGGCGACGAGTGGGTGGTGAACGGGCAGAAGGTGTGGACGTCCGGCGCGCACAACGCCCGCTGGGCCATCCTCATCGCCCGCACCGACCCCGAGGTGCCCAAGCACGCGGGCATCACCTACTTCGTCTGCGACATGACCGACCCGGGCGTGGACGTCCGGCCGCTGCGGCAGATCACCGGCGAGGCCGAGTTCAACGAGGTCTTCCTCACCGACGTCCGCATCCCCGACTCCCGCCGCCTCGGCGCCGTCGGCGACGGCTGGCGGGTCGCCCAGACCACGCTGAACAACGAGCGCGTCGCCATCGGCGGCATGCGGCTGCCCCGCGAGGGCGGCATGATCGGCCCGGTCGCGAAGACCTGGCGCGAACGCCCCGAGCTGCGCACCCACGACCTGCACCAGCGGCTGCTGAAGCTGTGGGTCGAGTCCGAGGTCGCCCGCCTCACCGCCGAACGCCTGCGCCAGCAGCTCGTCGCCGGCCAGCCCGGCCCCGAAGGCGCCGGCATGAAGCTCGCCTTCGCCCGCCTCAACCAGGAGATCAGCGGCCTTGAGGTCGAACTCCGCGGTGAGGAAGGCCTGTTGTACGACGACTGGACCATGCGCCGGCCCGAACTGGTGGACTTCGTCGGCCGCGACGCCGGCTACCGCTACCTCCGTGCCAAGGGCAACAGCATCGAGGGCGGGACCAGCGAGGTCCTGCTGAACATCGTCGCCGAACGCGTCCTGGGCCTGCCGGCCGAGCCGCGCACCGACAAGGACGTCGCCTGGAAGGATCTGGCCCGATGAGCGCACAGCCCGACCTGCTGTACTCGGAGGAGGAAGAGGCGCTGCGGGCGGCGGTACGGGATCTGCTCGCCGACCACTGCGACGCGCCGGGCGTGATCGCCCGCACCGAGTCGGACACCCCGCACGACGCGGCCGCCTGGAAGGCTCTCACGGAGGGCATGGGGCTCGCCGGACTGCTGGTACCGGAGAAGCTGGGCGGCCAGGGCGCCTCGCACCGCGAAGTCGCGGTCGTGTTGGAGGAGCTGGGGCGGGCGGTGGCGCCCGTGCCGTATCTGACCAGTGCCGTGGTGGCGACCGAGGCGCTGCTGGCCTGTGGCGACGACGGGCTGCTCGGGAAGCTGGCGTCCGGGCGGACGGTCGGGGCGCTGGCGGTGGGGCTGCATGTCGCCCCGGGGGCCGCGTTCCGGGCCGTACGCGTCGAAGACGGCCGCCTGTACGGTGAGTTGACCGGGATCGCGGACGCGGCCGCCGCGGACGTGCTGCTGGTGCCCGGGGACGACGGCGGGCTGTACGCGGTGGAGGCGGGCGCCGTCTCCGTCACCCCCCAGGTGTCCTTCGACCTGACCCGGCCGCTCGCCACGGTGACGCTGGAAGGCGCGCCGGGGCGGCGCGTCGGCGACGCGGAGCCCGCGGTACGGCGGGCGCTGCGGGCCGGGGCCGGGCTGCTGGCCTCCGAACAGTTCGGGGTCGCCGAATGGGCGTTGACCGAGACCGTGCGGTACCTCAAGGAGCGCAAGCAGTTCAACCGGCCGGTGGGCGGGTTCCAGGCGATCAAGCACCGGCTGGCGCAGCTGTGGCTGGAGGTCGTCAATCTGCGGGCCGCCGCGCGGGGTGCCGCCGACGCGTTGGCCTCCGGCGAGGACGCCGACGTGCTGGTGGCCGTCGCGCAGGCCTACGCGGGACCGGTCGCCGTGCACGCGGCCGAGGAGGCGCTGCAGTTGCACGCGGGGATCGGCATGACCTGGGAACATCCGATCCACCTGTATCTGAAGCGGGCCAAGGCTGATTCGATCGCCTTCGGTTCGGCGGGGGCGCATCGGGAGGCCCTGGGCACGCTGGTTGATCTGCAGGCGCCCTGATCTGGCGGGTGCGGGCGCGGGTGCGGGTGCGGGTGCGTGGGGGCTGGTCGCGCACCCGCGGCGGAGCCGCATGGCCCGCATGAAGTGAACCCGGCGTGTCAGTCCAGCCGACTCCGCTCGCTGACAAGCCAATTGGGCTCTGTTCGCACGCATACTCCCTTCGGTTGCTCATGGCCCTGTCAACACCGACGATCTCGCCGGTCTGGAGGCCCTCCTGGACGCCCACGCGGTGTCGTGACACCACTCGAACGGAGGCCGTGTCAACCGCACCGGCCAACCCTCCGCTACGCCACACTTACGGCCGAACGCCCCGAAACGGGCGTGGCGGAGGAGGTTCGCGATGGCCGTTTCCATCTCTGTGGTGCTGCTGCTCCTGTTCCTGGCCGTGTTCTTCACGCGCCAGGGCGGGCTGAAGATCTCGCACGCCCTGGTCTGCATGGTGCTCGGCTTCTGTCTGGCCAGCACCAGCATGGCGCCGACCATCAGCGGCGGGCTCACCGCGACCGCCGACCTGGTCAGCGGTCTGCGGCCCTGAGCCATCGGCTCAGGGTCTCCAGAAGACCCCGATCCCGTTCGCCACGGCGCGCTCCGGGCTGTCGGTCGGGTGGTTGAGCACGCTCACCGTCTTCGCCCCCGCGGTGCGGGCCACCATCGTCGTGGAGCCCCCGCCGTCCAGGCTGAACGCGTCGACCGCCCCCAACCGCCGCATCTCGCGGGCGACTTCGGCGATGGTCATACCGCTGCGGTAGGCCACCGCGCCGTCCAGTGCCAACAGCAGCAGCCTGTGCCCGCCGCTCGCGTAGCCCACGGCCGTGCGCACGGCCGAGGTGGTGTCGTTCAGCCCGGCCGACGGCTCGCCGCCGCGCAGCACCGGGTAGCCGCCGACCGCGAACCGGTACGGGATCCTGGCGGCGGCCGCCACCATCTGCTCGCGCACCGTGACCGCTTCGCCCTTGATCAGAGCGCGCAGCCGGTCCGCGCCCGCCTCCCGGCCCAGCAGGACGGTCGTACCCGCGGCGATCGCACCGCTGCCCGGGGCGGCGGACGTGGCGACGACCCGGCCGTCGCGGATCTGCACCTCGTAGGTGTCCGTGCTGCACCCGGCGGCCCGGTCGATGTCCGAGCCGCAGGTGGCGCGCTTGCGGGAGGCCGAGCCCCAGGCGGTGGTGTAGGCGCCGACGGACCCCTGCGCCAGCGCGTACTGGTTGAGCCCGCGCAGCGTGAGGGTGGCAGCGGGGGTTCGGACCGTGCCCACGAGCGTCAGCCGGTCGAGCCGGGCCCGGCGGTCCATGCCGACACCGAAGACGTCGGTGGTGTCGGTGCCGGGCGGCAGCGCCGGGCCGAACCGCTGGGCCGTGGGCACCGCCGCCTTGAGCACCTTGCCGTGCGCGATCGCCGGGCCGACGCTCGCGCCGGTGGCCTCGACGCCGGGGTGCTGGGTCTCGGTGATGTCGAAGAAGTCGCCGTTCACGCCCGCGACCGCGTCCGCCGCGTCCGCCATCGTGGACACCGGCGACCGCGCGGCCACCGCGCCCGGGGAGAGCAGGTCCACGTGGACGTGCGGGTCGGTCAGGTCGACGGTCAGCAGATGGGCGTGGACCGTGCCCCTGGCCGCCGGGAGGTCGAACTGCCGGTAGGTGACGCCGGACGCGATCCGGCCGGTGCCCGACACGGCACTGGCCGGTGCCGCCCCCGCGAGGGCCGCACCGGCCAGTAAGCCGGACGTGGTGAGGATCGTGCACAGAGCTCGGGTCGTCGCCGCCAGCGGTCTTTGACGATGCGTCACCGCACCTCCTGATGTCTCGTCGAGTTCCCTCAGGACTCAGGAAGTGCAGCAGACGGGAGTGACCGGCGGGGCGGCTAGCCGTCGACTACGCGAGAACGGGTGAGGAAACGCACCCCCTCGGGTGCCTCCAGGGAGAAACCGCTCCCCCGTCCGGGTACCACGTCCACGATCAGCCGGGTGTGGCTCCACACCTCGTACTGGCTGCGGGACATCCAGAAGGTGACCGGCTGCTCGACACCGTCCACCGCCAGCTCGGCCAGCAGCACGTCCGAGCCGCCGGTGCGGAACTCGCCGTCCGGATAGCACATGGGCGCGCTGCCGTCGCAGCAGCCGCCGGACTGGTGGAACATCAGCGGGCCGTGCTCGGTGTGCAGCCGGCGCACCAGCTCGGCGGCCTGCGCGGTGAGTTCGACGCGCGGTGGCGTCGCTGTCGGGTCGGCCATGGTCGCACTCCTGGGGCCGGGGCGTCGGACCCTCTCAGTCTCACGTCCCGTCACAGGCGCGTCCAGAAGCGGTCGCCGGTCCGTTCGGCACGCGGCGCGGTCGCCGGGCGGATCCGGGCCGCCCAGGTTTCAGCCGCGCCGAGGTGTTCGTCGTACGCACTCGGGCCGATGGGCGGGGCGAGGGCGTACGGCGCGCGCGGCTGCCCTGCCGAGGGACATCCGCATGCCCGCAGTTCGGGGACGGGCCGGTGGACGCGGACTCACGGACGCGGCAGCAGGTTCGCGATCGTCCGGTCCACAACGGGCAGGGCGCGCTGGCCCCAGACGGCCAGGGCGATCGACGCGGTCACCGCGGTCAGGGCGAACGGGCCCAGCGGGGTGCAGCCGAAGAAGTGGCTGACTACCGGGGTTTCGATGACCGCGACCAGGACGGCGGCCGAGCCGAGCGAGGCGAGGCGGACCAACGAGCTGTCCCGGCGGTCCAGCAGGGTCTGGATGAGCTGGGTGCCGACCACCGCGGCCAGTGCCATCGTGCTGGAGCGGCGGGGCGTGCCGGGAGTGCCGCGGCCGATGAGCCAGGCCATGAGCGCGCCCGCGCTGGTCGTCAGCGCGCGGTGCCGGATCCGCCGCAGCAGGGGCGCGCCGAGCGCGGCCGACGGCGACCCGGGGTCCGACCGCTCCGCCGTCTCCTTCGGCGTGACCGCCACCGCCATCGCCGGGAACAGGTCGGTGAAGAGGTTGACCAGCAGCATCTGACGCGTGGACAGCGGGGCGCTGCGGGACAGCAGGGTGCCGAGGATGCCGAAGCCGATCTCGCCCGCGTTGCCGCCGATGAGGATGGCGACGGCGTCCGCGACGCTGTGCCACAGCGACCGGCCCTCCCGGACGGCGTCGATCAGCACCGTCAGGTCGTCGTCGGTGAGGACGAGGTCGGCCGCGTTGCGGGCGGCGGCGGAGCCGCGGGCGCTGATGCCCACGCCGATGTCGGCGGCGCGGATCGCCGCCGCGTCGTTGGCGCCGTCGCCGACCATGCCGACCACCCGTCCCGCGTCCCGCAGCGCCTCGACGACCTGAAGTTTCTGCTCCGGCGCCACCCGGGCCACGACACCCGCGTCGCGGAGCATCCGGGCCCTGCCCGTCCGGTCGGCGGCGGCCAGCTCGTCGCCGGTCACCACGACCGTGTCCGCGGGCCAGCCCAGCTCGGCGGCGATCGACCGGGCGGTCTGCGGATGGTCGCCGGTGAGCATCACCGGCCGTATGTTCTCCTCGTAGAGACTGCGCACCAGTTCCTTGGAGGTTTCGCGCGGGGCGTCGGCGAAGCCGAGCAGCCCGAGGAACTCCAGTCGCTCCAGGGGCTGTTCGAGGACGTTCGGCGCGTTCTCGGGGTCGCTCGTGCGGCGCTGGGCGACGGCCAGGACCCGCAGGCCCCCGGCGGCCAGCGCGTGGGCCGTCCGCGAGGCGTGCCCGGTGACGTCGGAGCAGGCGGGCAGCACGGTCTCCGGGGCGCCCTTCACCACCAGCAGGGGCGGTTCCGCGCCGGAGCGGCCGACGGCCGCCGCGTAGCCGCGGGCCGCCTCGAACGCGAGCTCCTGCGACTGCTCCCACTCGGGGTCGGGTTCGGCCGCGTCCAGCACCGCCGCGTCGGTGGCGTGCTCCGGCGGGCCGTCGCCGTCATCGAGCTGGGGGCAGGCCCGGGCCGCCACGCGCAGGATGCCGGCCACCGCCTCGTCGTCCGGGGCGTGGCTCTCCCCGTCGGTGCCGGTCACCTTCACCAGGCGCAGCGTGTTCTCGGTGAGCGTGCCGGTCTTGTCGAAGCAGATGGTGTCCATCCGGCCGAGCGCCTCCAGCGCGCGGGGCGCCCGGACCAGCACCCCGTCCCGGCTCAGCCGCCGGGCGGCGGCCAGTTGGGCCACCGTCGCCACCAGTGGCAGCCCCTCCGGTACGGCGGCGACGCCGACGGCCACGCCACCGCTCACCGCCTCCCGGATCGGGGTGCCGCGCAGCAGGGCGAGGCCGGTGATGGCGGCGCCGCCGCCCAGTGTCAACGGCAGTGCCTTCGCGGTGAGTTCGTGCAGCCGGGCCTGCACTCCGGCGGCCGGGGGCGTCCGCGCGGCGAGGTGGACGGCGCGGGCGGCCTCGGTGCGCTCGCCGGTGTCCACCACGACCGCCCGCGCGTGACCGGCGGCCACCGTCGTGCCCTCGAAGACCATGGAGTGCCGGTCGGCCACCGGCACATGCGGGGTCGCGGCGGTGTGCTTCTCGGTCGGCACCGACTCCCCGGTCAGCGCGGACTCGTCGACCTCCAGGCCGTCCTCGCACAGCACCCGGGCGTCGGCCGGCACCACGTCGTCCGTGTGCAGGTCGATCACATCGCCCGGTGACAGGCGTGCCGCGTCCACGGTGTGCGTCTCCGGTTCCCCGGCGGAGTCAGCCACCCGGGCCTGCCGTTTCTGGTCGGCGAGCAGCCCGGACACGGCCTGTTCGGCCCGCAGCCGCTGGATCCCGCCGATCAGGGCGTTGAGGTCGAGCGCGCCGACCACCAGCAGGGCGTCCACGGCCGAGCCGACGATCGCGGACGCCGCCGAGCCGACGGCGAGCACCGGGGTCAGCGGGTCGTCCAGTTCACTGCGCACGGCGTGGGCGAGCCGCCGTGTCCACCGCACCGGCGTGAGCAGCGGGCTCGGGGACGGCTCGGCGGTCCGCTCGCGTTCCCCGGGCGGCTCGTTCTCGCGTTCGTGCTCCAGCCGCTCCAGGGTTTCCCGCGGCCCGAGTTCATGCCAGTGCACTCGCGCCCTGGGCTGTGGGGCCTCGGCCCGCGCCACCCGCAGGGCCGCCCGGGTCCCGGACACCAGCGCGGCCGCGGCGGCGCCGTCCACCGGCGCGTGCCGCAGACCGGGCAGCGCGATCCAGCCGCGGCGCCCGGTCCTCCTCCCGCCGACCGCGACCAGCAGCCCGGAGAGCGCGGCACCCGACCGGGCCAGGGTCTGCGAGCGCCGGCCCACCCGGCGCGCGGCCGGTATCGCGGTCAGCAGCCGCCACACGTCGGGCAGCCCGTGCAGGGCGAGGGCGTCGGCGCTCCAGACGACCGCGCTGCCGCCGTCGGTGAGCGCGAGCGCGATGTCACCGGCGAGCAGCCCGGCCAGCACCCCGGTGTCCCTGCCCGACCACAGCCGGGCCACCGTGATCACCGCGCCCGCGTCCTCGGGCAGGGAGCACACGATGTCGTCCAACGGCCGCCGGGCGTCGACCACTTGGTCGGCGAGGCCGGTGAAGTCCTCCAGCGCCGGGTCGTCCACCAGCACCACCCGCAGCCCGGCGCGCCGGGCCGCGTCCAGCACCGGCTCGGTCCAGGGGTCGGGATCCCCGTCCGCGGTGCACACCGCGCTCGGATGCAGCACGATCGTGCCGGCCAGCTCCAGCTCGCGCAGCCGCTCCGGATCGCGGACCAGCAGCCCCGACCGGGCCAGTACGGCGCCGAGCACCGCCTCGAACGCGGTCGGCCCGTACCGGGCGGCCTTGGGGGAGCCCGCGAGCACCGCCTCCGCCGCCTCGGCGGTGTCGTGCTTGACCAGCAGGGTGGCCGCCGCGCCCAGCGCGCTGCCGGCGAAGGCGTGGGTGGCGTACGCCTGGGCCGGGGTGGTGCGCAGGGGCCGGCGCGGACGGCCGCCGTCGCCGACGCTCGGCCGGTCCGGGGTGCACAGCTCGTCGTGGAAGAGCTCGAAGGCGACCGCCCGCGCCATGGTGTCGGCGAGCTGGCAGCCGCGCAGCGCCCCGTCGAGCAGCAGCGCGGCGGGGGTCTGCCCGGCCCCGTGGGCCGCGGCGTTGGCGCAGGCCAGCAGCAGGTCCATGGCGTCGGCCCCCAGGTGGGCGCGGATCGCGCCGCGGACGCGCGGGTTCTCCCGGAGCACCGTCACCACCGCGGTCACCGCACGCGGGGACGGCGGGAGCCGCAGCCAGTACGCGGCGACGCCGACCCCGGCACCGATCAGATCGGCCGCGAGTGTCGCCAGGGCAGCCCGGATGCCCGCCGGGTCGGCCGGGTGCGTGACCTCCTCGGGCGCGCCGGCGGCCGCGGTGAGACCGTGCCGGTCGGCGAGGTCGGCCGCGTGCTCCAGGATCTGGTCCAGGGCCGTGTCCTCGGCGGCGGCCACCACCAGGCGGCCGAGGCCCTCGTCCCAGTAGGCGAACAGGACGTCAGGATGTTCGGCCAGCGCCTCGGCGACATGCCCGGCGATCCGGTGCAGACCGCCCGCGGCCCGGGCCTGCGCGGGATCGGCCGCCCGCAGCGCGAGGTGCGCGCGGGTGCCGGACCGCCACTGCCGTCCGTCGCTGAGCAGCGCACTGCGGGCCGCCCGGGTCATACGGGCGGCCGTGTCCAGGCTCCTGACGCCGGCCCGCGCGGTGCCGGCCGCCGCTCCCGCGACCGCACCGACTCCCGGCGCGGCCGCCCGGGCCAGCAGCCGGGGCGCCCCGGACAGGACCCGCGCGGCGACGGACGGCACTGTCGGCAACCCGAGCGCCATCGCCCCTCACCCCCGGCTCACGTCAGCTGGTGGGTGGCGGGGTCGGGCCGGTGGCCGGCGGATCCTCGTTGCCGTGCGACGCCTGCGGGGCGGCGGGCGGTGTCATCGGGCCGGTGGGCGGGGTGGCCGGCTCGGCCGGCCGGGTCCAGGCGCCGCCCGGCATCTCGTCCTCCAGCATCGGGCCCGGGGCGCCGGTGGCCGGGCCCTGCCGCGCCGTCGTCACCGCATCGCCCATCGCCACGTAGGCGCCGTGGCCCGCGGTGTCGGTCATGTCCGCCGCCTCCGGGTGGGCGGTCTCGCCGTCGTGCTGCGGACGGGGCTGGGTGAGCCAGGCCACCGCCGCTCCGGTCAGCGCGACGGGCCACTCGACCACTCCGACCGCCCCGAGCACGCCGGCTCCGGCGTACACGGCCATCCGGCGGCCCCGGGGCGAGACGGCCCCGATCCTGTCCAGGGTTCCCTCGGCGGCCTTGCTCACCATCTCGGCGCCGGGCACGTGGCGCACCGCCGAGGCAACGTTGCGCAGGGGCGTGGCGAGGGCCGAGGAAGACATTCGCTCAGCCATGACTACTCCTCGTCAATGCAGGGATCACACGTTCTGCCTTGCTGAGTGCCCCTAAATGTCCGGGATCATCCAGGATTTATCGGATATATCAGAAAGTCATCTTCAAAGCGGATGTAGCGGATGATCCCGGCGGCCGGCCCTGGTGTACCGCGCGAGCGGATGCGGCCGGGAGCGCGGCCCCTGGTTCGCCGTTGACCGGAACGTGTCCGCATCCATAATCTCTATCTGCATATATAGATGACGCTTCCGCGGCAGTGAGGACCTTCGCCCATGAGCCAGCCCTTCGTCACCCGTTTCTCCGTGTATCCGGTGGCAGGCCGGGACTCCATGCTGCTCAACCTCTCCGGTGCGCACGCCCCGTACTTCACCCGCAACGTCGTGGTCGTCGAGGACTCCGAGGGGCGGACCGGGCTCGGTGAGGTGCCCGGCGGGGCGGCGATCACCCGGACCCTGCGGGATGCCGAGCCGCTGGTCGTCGGCGCACCGCTGGGGGACTACCAGCGGGTGCTGCGGGCCATCGGGAAGGAGTTCGGCGGGCGGGACGCCGACGGCCGCGGGGAGCAGACCTTCGACCTGCGCACCACCGTGCACGCCGTCACCGCCGTCGAGTCCGCCCTGCTCGACCTGCTCGGCCAGCACCTGGAGGTGCCCGTCGCCGCCCTGCTGGGCGACGGCAAGCAGCGCGACTCGGTACGCGTCCTCGGCTACCTCTTCCACGTCGGCGACCCCGACCGCACCGACCTGGACTACCTCCGCGAACCCGACTCGGACGTGCCCTGGTACCGGATCCGCCGCGAGGAGGCACTCACCCCCGAGTCGATCGTCCGGCAGGCCGAGGCGGCCTACGACCGCTACGGCTTCCGTGACTTCAAACTCAAGGGCGGTGTGCTGGCGGGCGCCGAGGAGGTCAAGGCCGTCCAGGCGCTGAAGCAACGCTTCCCCGAGGCCCGGATCACCCTCGACCCCAACGGCGCCTGGTCCCTGCGCGAGGCCGTCGAGCTGTGCCGCCCGCTGCTCGGCACGCTCGCCTACGCCGAGGATCCCTGCGGAGCCGAGGGCGGCTACTCCGGCCGCGAGATCCTCGCCGAGTTCCGCCGGGCCACCGGGCTGCCCACCGCGACCAACATGATCGCCACCGACTGGCGGCAGCTCACCCACGCCCTCGCCCTGCAGTCGGTGTCGATCCCGCTGGCGGACCCGCACTTCTGGACCCTGCGCGGGTCGGTGCGGGTGGCGCAGCTCTGCCACGAGACGGGGCTGACCTGGGGCTGCCACTCCAACAACCACTTCGACATCTCGCTGGCGATGATGGCCCACTGCGGTGCGGCGGCCCCGGGCGAGTACAACGCCCTGGACACGCACTGGATCTGGCAGGAGGGGCAGGAGCGGCTGACCGTCGAGCCGCCGCGGATCGTCGGTGGTGAGGTCGCCGTCACCGACGCACCCGGCCTCGGCGTCCGGCTCGACATGGACCGGCTGCTCGCGGCCCACGCCCTCCACGAGGAGCGCAGCCTCGGCGCGGGGCGGGACGACGCGGCCGGGATGCGGTACCTCGTGGACGGCTGGACCTTCGATCCCAAGCGGCCCTGCCTGGTGCGGTGAGCCGTCAGGCGCCCCGCGCGGCCCGGGCCTGCCCGACCGTGGTGTGCCCCGCCGCCCTGAGCGTCGGCCGCTGCCGGGGCGCGCGCAGCAGGACCACCGCGACCAGGGCCGCCAGCAGCGTCAGGCTCCCCGCCGTGATCAGGCACAGGCGCATTCCGTCCAGGAAGGAGTCGCCGAGCGCCCCCATCGTCCCGCCGGTCGAGGCGCCCAGGTCCAGCCCGGCGACCGCGCCGAGGCCGTCCGCCTGAGCGGTCGCGACGACCCGGTCCTGCGCCGCGCCGGTGACCCCCGCGCCGGTGAGATGCCCCGGCAGCGCGCCGAGGGCCCGGCTGGTGAGCAGCGCGCCCAGGACGGCCGGACCGAGGGCGCCGCCGACCTGCCGGAAGGCGTTGTTGGCGGCGGCGGCCATGCCGGCCAGGTGGTGCGGCACGGAGGCCACCGCGGTCGCGGTCATCGGCGTCATGACGAAGCCGATGCCGAGGCCCAGCAGGGCGAGCCGCCAGGCCGCCGAGCCGAACGAGGTGTCGGCGGCCAGGCCGGTCAGCGCGAACTGGGCGGCGGCGACCAGCAGCAGACCGCCGGTGATCATCACACGCGCCGATATCCGGTGCATCAGCCGCCCGGCCGGACCGCCGACCAGCAGGGACGCCCCCGTGACCGTGAGCAGCCGCCACGCGGCCTGCATGGTGTCGAGCCGCTGCACCATGCCGAAGTACAGGCTGAGCACGAAGAAGAACCCGATGAGTGCCAGGAAGCTGGTCATCGCGACCAGTGTGGTGGCGGTGAAGGCGGGGCTGCGGAACAGGCTCAGGTCCAGCATCGGGCTGTCGCTGCGCCGCTCCGCCAGCACAAACGCGCCCCCCGAGGCCGCGGCCGTGAACAGCGCCACCATCACCTTGACGTCGGTGAACGAGCTCGCCCCGCCCTCGATCACGCCGTACACCAGGGCGGTGACCGCGAGCGTGGCGGTCAGCTGGCCGGGCCAGTCCAGGCGGCGCCCGTGCGGCGCCCGCGAGTCGGGCAGCCGCCGGGCCGCGACTGCCGCGGCCAGCAGCGCGACCGGAACGCTCGGCAGATAGATCCAGCGCCAGGAGAAGTGCTGGACGACCGCACCGGCGATCAGCGGTCCGACGGCCAGGGCGGCCATCAGACAGGTGGCCCAGACGCCGATGAACCTGCCGCGCTCCCGGTGGTCCGGCACCGCATGGCTGATCAGCGCCAGCGTGGTCGGCAGCAGCGCGGCCGCGCCGACCCCGGCCAGGGCCTGCCCGGCCCAGACGACCTCGATCGAGCGCGCGCACAGCGCGGTGACCGCCCCCGCAGCCGAGAACAGCAGGCCCGCCTGGAACACCTTCTTGCGCCCGTGGACGTCCCCGAAGACGCCCGCGGTCAGGATGAACGCGGCCATCGGCAGCACGAACGCGTCCTGCACCCACGACAACTGGGCGGTCGAGGCGTTCAGCGCGGCCTGCACGGCGGGCAGGCTCACGGCGACGGTGGTGACCGGGAGGTAGGCGACGAAGACGCCCAGGCAGGCCATGGCGATCGTGGCCGCCCGCCGCTCGACCGGCGCGCTCGCCGGTGTCGTGACGTTCACGGAGATACTCCTTCGCGGCGCGTCGCGCCGCGGTCGAAGGCCACCGGCGTGTCCGGTGGCCTGTGTCGTACGGACGTCCGAGGGGAAACCCGCCGCCACAGCATCCGCTCTGCACGCCCACAACCACCAACCAAGGGGCCCTCCAGCCGTGAAAACCTCCATTGGAGCGGCCTCTCCGTGGCACACTTCCGCCATGCTCGACATCGTGGACAGAAAGATCCTCCGTGCCCTGCAGTGCGCGCCCCGGCTGCCCTTCCGCCGGATCGGCGAGGTGGCCGGTGTCTCCGAGCAGACCGCGGCCCGCCGCTACCAGGCGCTGCGCCGCGGCGGCGCACTGCGCGTGCTGGGACTCGTCAACCCCCGGGTGTACGGCTCCGCGGAGTGGGTGGCCCGGATCCGCTGCCGCCCCGACCGGATCGGCCCGCTCGCCGACGCCCTGGCCCGGCGTCCCGACATCGCCTACGCCCATCTGGCCTCGGGCGGTTCGGAGATCTTCTGCGTGATCCGCGCGCCGCTCGACACGGAGCGCGACGACGCCCTGTTCCGGCAGCTGCCGAAGTCCGCCTCGGTCCTGGACGTCAGCATCGATCTGCTCCTGCACGAGTACGGCGCTCCCGGCACCGCCGAGTGGACCGGCTACGGCGACAGCCTCGACGCCGAGCAGGTACGGCAGCTCACGGCGGAGCGGCCCCCGCCCGCCCCCGCGCCCCCGCCGCCTCCCGCGGACGAGGACGCCCCGCTGCTCGACGCCCTCGCCGAGGACGGCCGCACCACCCACACCCGCCTCGCCGAACGCACCGGCTGGTCGTCGACCCGGGTGGCCCGGCGGCTGGAGGCGCTGGAGAGCTCCGGGACCCTCGAATACGAGGTCGAACTGCTCCCGGAGCGCCTGGGCTACCCCCTCAACGCCCACATCTGGCTGCGGGTGGCCCCCGCCCACCTGGAGCGGGTCGGCGAGGAGTTCGCGCGCCACGCGGAGGTCCCGTTCGTCGGGGCCGTCACCGGCGAGTACAACCTGCTGGCCAGCGTCATCACTCGGGACCCCGACGACTTCTACCGCTACCTGACCACCCGCGTCGCCGCGACCTCCGGCGTCGACGCCTACAGCGTCAGCATGCGGGCCCGCCCCCTCAAGAAGGCGGCCTCTCTCATCTCCAGGGGCCGCCTGGTGCCGGCGACGTCCGGCCAGAAATAGTCTCGCCGGCCGGTCGGCGCCGACCACGGGGCGGCAGTTGGAAGCAGTGGCCGGGAAGCTCGACTGATTTCCTCGCGCAGCTTCCCGGCACGGGCTTCCCGTGGCCCTGGGCCGCAGCGCGGCCACGGGGGGGCAGACGCGGCACCGCCGGGGGGTCCGCCCGCGCTGTGCGCGACGGCCGGGGCCAGGGGGCCTGGACGTCGTCCCGGCGGTCGATGACGCGCCCCGGCTGCGGCAGATCGTGGAGCACCTGCCGTCCAGCGCCCGCGTCCCGGCGGACACGCCGGTGCATGTGCGGGGCGGCGTCATCGCGCTGGGTTCCGGACCGGCGGCCCCCACCGCACGGGCCGGCGGCCCCCACCGCACGGGACGCTGCTCGGCCTCCGCTCCGCTGTCCCCGCCGGGGAGCGGAGTCAGCGGCCGCGGTGTGACCGGCGGGCCTCCACCAGCAGCGGCAGCAGGGACAGGACGACGATCACGCCGACCAGCGGCAGCAGATAGCGGTCGATGTGGGAGACCGAGGAACCCAGGGCGTATCCGGCGAGGACGAAGCTCTGCGACCACAGGACACCGCCGACGGTCTGCCAGACGGTGAACGGCCGCACCGGCACCCCGAGCGCCCCGGCCGCCGGATGCAGCACCGACCGGAGCATCGGCACGAAACGGCCGATCACCAGCGCCTTGCCGTATCCGTAGCGGGCCAGCAGCCGCTCCGCCCGGACGGCACCCTCCCGCACCCGCGCCCGGGAGGCACGGGCCAGCAGCGGCCGCCCGCCGTGCCGGCCGATCAGATAGCCGACCTGCCCGCCCGCCACCGCACCCACGGCCGCGCACACCAGCACCTGCCACAGCTCCAGCCGGGGCGGCCGGTCAGCCGTCGACGCGCACAGCACACCGGCGGGGAAGAGCAGCGTGTCACCCGGCAGGAAGAAACCCACCACCAGCAGCCCCGACTCGGCGAAGATCACCGCCAGTACGCCCAGCGCCCCGAAGGCGGCGAGCAGCGAGCCGCTGTCCGTCGGATTGACGGCGATCACCACGCTCGCCTCCCCGCCCCGTTCGCCGGCCGTCCCACTCAAGTGTCCCGTGCCGGCGCCCGCGTACCCGCCCGCGACACCGCGCACCCGGCCGTCCCGCATCAGGTGTCGTACATCCTGCCCAGGATGTCCCGACGCGCGCGTGCCCGGCCCGGGAGATCACACGGCCGGATCGGGGCCGGTCGTCGCGGGCGGGGAGATCTCGTCCGCCGTGGCTCGGTGCGGCATGGACCGGACGGCCGTGCAGAGGTCGTCGAGCCGTTCGCGGTAGTAGAAGTGGCCGCCGGGCCATGTCCGGCGCTCGAAGCCGCCCACGGTCCAGGTCCGCCAGGCCTCCAGGTGGTCTTCGGTGACCCATGGATCGCCCGTCCCGCCGAGGGCGAGCAGCGGGACCCGGAGCGGGCCGTGTTCCGGCCGGTAGCGGGCGAGCATCAGATAGTCGGCCCGCAGGACCGGGATCACCAGGTCGGCGAGGTCGTCCGAGTCGACCGGCGCGCCCGTCGCGGCCGCGCCCTCGGCGAGCTCGGCGAGCCAGTCACCGCGCCCCATCGACAGCACACGCGCGGTGTCGAGACGGACCCGGTCCGGCGGCGGAGCGGCCGAGACGACCACCCCCGCGGGTGGCCGGCCCATCGCCGTCAGCAGTGCGGCGATCTCGTAGCAGAGCAACCCGCCCATGCTGTGACCGGCCAGCACCAGCGTGCCGGTGCCGTGCCGGACGATGTCCCGGGCGGCCTCCTCCGCCACCTCGGACAGGCTGGTGGCGTGCGGCTCGGTGCTGCGCGGACCGCGTCCCGGGTACTGGATCACCAGCGCGGTGTCGCCCGGCCGCACCAGCCTCGGCGGCAGCTCGGCGAGCGAGTAGGCGCTGCCCCCGGCGAACGGGGCGAGCACGAATGTCACGCCCGCCGGGCCGCCCGCGTCGCCGAACCGCCACAACAACGGGGTGAGCGGTCTGCGGCTCACCACGGCTGCCGCACCGCCCGCACGGCCACGCTCCGGCCGCCACCGTCCCACGCGCGCTCCTCGGCCCCGGCCGCGAAGTCGAGCGCGACACCGTTGCGCCCGGTCGGGGTCAGCACCAGCTCGACCGTGCCGCAGCCGTGGCGTCCCGCGATGTCCACGATCCGCTGTAGGACGAGCGGCTCGACCCCGCGGCCCATCACGGGGCACGAGACCGAGAACACCTCGACCCGGCAGATGTCCGGGGACAGCGCCAGCGCGGCCACCGCGCCCAGGCCGTAGTCGCCGAACCGGTCGTGCACCTCCGCCGTGAGCAGGACCTGCTCGTCCCCGGCGGCGAAGTCGGCCGGGCTGAACCCGTCCGGCACCGGGCCCAGCACGAAGTCCTTGGACCGCGCCAGCAGATCGGCCACCTTGGGGGAGAGGGCGCCGGCCGGCTCGTCGAACGCGACCGAGACATCCAGGCCGGCCACGAACTCCTCCAGCGACAGCGTCCGGGCGGATTCCGCCGAGGACACCGGAACGTCCGTGCCGTCCGGTCGCGGCCGCCCGCGCAGAGGCCGGTCGAAGACGCCCGCCTCCCGCAGCTCGGCCGGCCAGGCCTCGGGAGCCGGACCGAGGAGCACCGGCTGAAGTCCCCCGACCGAGCCGGCCGCCGCGGCCAGTTCCGGGTCCGCGGTCAGCAGCAGGCTCGGGCCGAGGCCGTCCGCCACCGCGCGCAGGGGCTCGGCGCCCGTGCCCGCCGGCCACGCGTCGCCCAGGTGCGGTGCCAGGTACGGTGCCAGCGGGGCCCATGCGCCGGTCAGCGCCGTCAGGAACGCCTCCCCGTCGTACGGGCCGGCGACCGCGAGACGTACGCCGGCCTCGCCCAGCCGGGCCAGCGGCTCGCTCAGGACCTCCGCGTACCCGGGGGTGAGAAGGTCGCCGCCCAGGGCCGCGGCACGCGGCACACCGCCGAAGTGGGCCCGCAGGAGCCGGGCGACCTGCAGCCCGAGCCGCCAGAACACCTCCTCGGTGTAGGGGATGCGGGCGAACGCGTACAGGCCCGGATGGTGGGCGCGCAGCGCACCGACGTCGCGCACGGCTTCCTCCGCGTCGGCGACCAGCACGTGAGGGCGGACCGCGAGCCGGTCCCGCAGCCGCTGCCTGGCCGCTGTGGCGGCCGCCGCGACCCCGTCGGGGCGCCCGGCGTCGGCCACCCCGGCCCGGTCCTGGGGAAGCGCGGGGAGCACGAACACCAGGCAGGTCTCCCTGCGTTCGGCGGCCTGAAGGGCCGCGTCCGCGACCCGCAGCAGCTCACCCTCCTCGTCGCCGTCCGGCATCTCCTCCCAGCGGGGGGCGACGACGAGCGCGTCCGGGGCGAGCCGGGCCATGCGCCCGTGGTCGTCCAGGCACTCGGGCAGGATCTGGTTGAACGGCCCGAAGACGATCTCCGGGACCAGACCGGCGTCCGCGAGCGCCGTGTGCAGGTACGGCTCGACCGGGTCGGCGGTGTAGGACGCCAGCACTCCTATGCGCAGGGCAGCCGGGGCGGCCGTCAGACCCCGGCGGCGGGTCCGTACGGCGGCGGCCGCGGCGGCCAGGTCGTCCCGCTCAGCGGTCGCCGGCATCGGCCCCCGCCTCCTCACCGCGCACACCGGCCAGGGAAGGCCGGGACACCGCGGCCGCGTTCGCGCCGGACGTCTGTGCACCCGACGTCTGTGCACCGGACGTCTTCGGACCGGACGTCTTCGGACCGGACGTCTTCGGACCGGACGTCTTCGGACCGGACGTCTTCGGACCGGACGTCCCCGCGTCGGCGGCGGACGGGCCGGGGACGTCGAGCCCGATGGGCGATTCGAGCGCCTTCTTGATCGCTTTGAGGAACTCGACCGCGGTACTGCCGTTGACGAACCGGTGGTCGTAGGCGAGCCCCACCACGGCCACCGACCGCGCGACGACGGCGCCGTCGTCGGTGAACACGGCCTCGCGGCGGGTGCCGGCCAGCGACACCGCGCAGGTCTGGCCCGGGAAGACGATGGGCTGGGCGAAGAGCACGTCCTCGTCGTGGTTCAGGGAGAGCAGGATGTTGGCGCCGTTGAGATCGTCCGTCTGGAAGGCTTCCCGCATCGCCTTGATGCGGTAGTCCATCAGCAGCCCGGCGATCTCGCCCAGCGTCAGCTCGCCCGCGCTCTTCACCACCGGCGCGAACAGGCCCCGCCCGACGTCGACGGTGACCCCGACCCGCGCCTCCTCGGGCAGCAGCAGCGTGCCCTGGTCGGTGGGCGTGCCGTAGCAGAGCGGGAACCGGTGGTGCAGGCGGCCGAGCACGGCCACGAGCAGCTCGGGGAGGCCGATGAGCGCCCCCGTCCGCTCCGACAGCTCCCTGGCGGTGGCCAGGGCGGAGTCGACGGTGACGACGACCGCGGTGAAGGCGGCCGGGATCTCCCGGTGGGACTGCGCGACCGCCGCGGCCACCGCGCGCTGCGCCCGGTTCGGGGTGTGCGCCCGCGCCTCGCTGTCCTGCGGCGCCTCGCTCAGCAGCCGGCGTACGTCGGCCTCGCGCACGACCCGCAGACCCAGCCGGGCCAGGGCGGCCGGCTCGATCCCGTGCCGTTCGGCCAGCAGCCGCGCGGGTTCGGTGAGCGTGGGCAGACCGGCGGCGCCGTCGTCCACGGGGGCGGGCGCGGGGTCCGCGGGCCGCTCCGCCAGGAACTCCTGACGGTCCGCCTCGGAGGCGAAGAGGCGGGCGATGACATCGCCCTGGGCGCAGTCGGCGGGGGCGGCGACCAGCCGCTGCAGCACGCCACCGTGCTCACAGCACAGTTCCTCGGCCGCCTTCGAGGTCTCGATGACGACGACCGGATCCCCCTCCTCCAGCTGCTGCCCGTCCTCCGCGAGCCACTCGACGAGCACATAGGCGGTGTCGTTGTTGTTGAGCTTCGGCACCTCGACGGCGGTCACACCGGGCTCCTTTCGCCCTGCAGGTCCGCGAGCACGGCGTCGCGGATCGTGTCGGCCTGGACCAGGACCGCGCGTTCCAGGTGGACGGCGGTCGGGATGACGCTGTCGGCCGAGTGGACGAGCCGGACGGGCCGGCGCAGCCGCCCCCACAGCTGCTCGTGCAGGACGTGCGCGACCTCCGCGCCCCAGGTCCCGCCCGCGGTGCTCTCCTCGACGACGCACACGTACGACGCGCGCCGCGCCGCCTCGACCAGCGGCCCGGTCTCCACCGGGTACAGCCGGGAGGGCACCACGAGCCGGCAGCTGATCTCGTGGCGCAGCAGCAGGTCACGCATGGCGGCCACGGCGCGCTCCGCCACGCCGCCGGGCGCGACGAGGAGGCAGTCGACCTCGCCGTCGGCATCGGCGTACACCTGCGCCGGGGCGATGCCGTCCGCGCCGAGGAAGCCGTAGTCGAACAGGTCGTCCACCCGGCCGCCCGCGGCCGTCCGGCGGGTGTAGAGCACCTTGTCCTCGACGAACACGCAGGGTTCGCCCAGATCGAGCATGCGGGCCAGCACCGCCCGGTTGTCGTGGAACGGCGACAGCTCGAACAGCGACAGCCCGGGTATCCCGACGAAGTGCTTCAGCAGGGTCTGGCTGTGCGTCGGCCCGTAGCCGCGGTTGCCGCCGGACGGGCAGCGCACGACCAGGCGCATGGGGTGCCGCCGCCCGTACATGGACACGGACTTGCTGGCGAAGTTGAGCACCTGGTCGAACGCGAGACCGGCGAAGTCGCCGAACATGATCTCGACGATCGCCGCGTCCCCGGCCAGGGCGAGCCCGGCGGCGACCCCGACGATGCCGTTCTCACTGATCGGCGTCGTGATCACCCGGTCCGGATGGGCCTGCGACAGCCCGCGGGTGACCTTGAACGCCCCTCCGTAGGGGTCGGCGACGTCCTCGCCGAGCACGTACAGCCGGGCGTCGGCCCGCATCCGCTCGTGCAGCGCGAGATTGAGGTTCTCCACCACCCGTACCGGCCGCCCGGTCATGCCGCGCTCCAGACCGACAGCGGCCGCGCGGCCACCTCCGCCACCAGCCGGGCGACCCGGTCCGCCGCGACCGCGTCGGCCGCCGCGAACCGTTCGCCGAGCGCCGTGCGGTACCGCGTGTGCCAGTCGGCCTCGCGCACCCGGCGCAGCTCGGCGTCGGTCCGGGTGTCGTCGCCCTTGCTGTGCGGCCCGAGCCGCTGGGTGACGAACTCCAGGACCAGCGGAGCGCCGTCCCGGACCCGCTCGACGAGCGGCCCCGCCACCGCCCGGATCCCGGCCGGATCTGTGCTCTCCACGCGCAGGTGGGCGATGCCGAAGGCGGCGGCGCGGGCCTGGACGGTGCCCGCCATGTGGGTGCCGGTGGCCGTCGACTGGGCGATGCCGTTGTTCTCGACGACGACCAGGAGCGGCAGCCGCCACAGCGCCGCCATGTTGAGCGCCTCGTACACCGCGCCCTCTCCCCAGGTGCCGTCGCCCGTGTAGGCGAGCGCGAGGGCGCCCGGCTCCTGCCGCTTGAGGTGCAGAGCGGCACCGGCGGCGACCGGCAGGCTCTCCCCCTGCACGCCGGTGGACAGGTAGCGGTCGCGGAAGACGTGCTGGCTGCCGCCGACGCCGTTGCAGACGGCACCCTCCCGCCCCATGATCTCCGCCAGCAGGCCGCTCGGGTCGCCGAATCTGGCGATGTAGTGGCCGTGGCCGCGGTGGTTGCTGAAGACGTAGTCACGCTCGCCCAGCAACGGCGCCAGCGCGACCGGCACGTGTTCCTGGCCCAGGCAGGTATGTGTCGTGCCGTGCAGCTCGCCCCGTGCGAAGAGGTCGAGCAGGGCGAGTTCGAAATGACGGATCAGCAGCATCGCCGCCAGGTCGGCGTCGGCCGGTGGGGTGATGCTGTCGGTGCCTTCCGGCACCGTCGCGACGGTCGTCGTCGCCGTGTGGTGGGTCACTTGCCGGTCCTCTCCCGGTGTCTGCGGCGGGCGAGCGGGACGCTTCGGTCAGACGACGGCGTTCTTGGCACGCAGCGTCTCCCGGATGGCCGCGACGGAGGTCATGCCGCGGATCTCGGCCTGCGACAGCGAGATGCCGAAGGTGTGCTCCAGCGCCGTGACGAGCTGGATGTGCCTGAGGCTCGTCCAGTCGGCCGACCGGCCCGGCCCGGTCTCGTCGTCGATCTCGGCCGGGTCGGTCTCCAGGATCTCGGCGATGAGCCGGACCAGCGGCGTGGCCTCGGACGCGGCGCCGGAGGCCGCCCCGGACGCGGCCTCGCGGACGGACCGCGGGCGCATGTCCGTCCACACCTCCTCGATGTAGGCGAGGCACTCCTCCTTGCTCGCCGTCTTCCCGGCGTCGTGCCAGCCGGGCGGGTTCTCCCTGTGGTCCGGCCAGACGGAGTACTGCTCCTCGTCGTTCACGACCACCCGGTAGGCGGGGGCGGCCGTGGCGGCCGTGGCGGTGGTGGCGGCGGTGTCGGTCATGGTGGGCTCCTTCCAAGGGGCGCTGAGGTCGCTCACATCGCTCAAGTCGCGCGGGCCGCGCGGCCCGCGCGAGTCGCTCGGGCCGCTCAGGTGGCGAGGCGGGTGCCGGGAGTCGCCGGGGAGGGTTCGGCCACGTCGTCGCCCCCGTCCGGCAGCAGGGCCTCCGCGTGCCGGATGGAGGGCGTGAGAAAGCCGACGACGGCGACGACGACCGCACCCAGGCCGGACAGGACGTACAGGACGGCGATCCCGGTGCCCGGCCCGGTGCCGGTGATCGGCCCGAAGACCGGCGCGAGCCAGCCGTGCGGCCGCATGGCGGGCTCCAGGACGTGGTCGGCGAGGAGGCCGGCGGCGAGATAGGCGATCGGGCTCGCGATGTTCTCCGCCATCTGCACGGCCGCGAACAGCCGCCCCTGGAGCTCGGGCGGGGTCTTCTCCTGCCAGATGCTCTGGTTGTAGCCGTCGATGAAGGGGAGGGCGCCCCAGCCGAGGAACAGGGCGACCGACCAGATCCAGACGCCGTCGAAGGCGAAGAAGATCCGCCCCGGAACACCCAGGACGAGGATCGCGACCAGCATACGGAAGATCTTCTTGTCGGTGGGCCTGAGCATGGCGAGCACGACGCCCGCCCCCGTGCCGCCGATCGCCCCGACGGCCTGGACGATGCCCACCGCGTTGGCCGACCCGTCCGTGCGGGCGAGGATCAGCGGCGTGAACAGCACCCAGCCCAACGCGGACAGGAAGCTGATCGAGAGCATGATGGACAGCAGCCCGACCAGGGGCCTGCGGTGCGCGATGTAGCGGAACGCCGTGCCGATGTCCTGCCGGAAGCCGGAGATCCCCTTGGAGACGTGCTCGCGTACCGGGTTGGGCGGCAGCTTGACGGCGAACACCGCGGCGATCGCCAGCAGGTACGAGGCGGCGTCCACGGCCAGGACCGAGTCGATCCCGATCGCCGACAGCAGGGGAGCGGCGATGGCGGGGGCGGCCACGTACGGCGCCGCCCTCAGCATGGTCATCATCGCGTTGGCCCGGGTGTAACCGCCCTTCTCGATCATCACGGTGATGGCGGCACCGTACGCCGGGGCCTGGAACGCGAGGAACGCGCCGGTCAGGAAGTTCACCACGTACAGCTGCCAGAGCTGCGCGTCCCCGACCAGGTACACGCACAGCAGCAGTAAGGTCACGGCCCCCGAACCCACGTCCGAGGCGATGATGGTGGTGCGGCGGCTCCACCGGTCGATCAGGGCCCCCGCGACGGGGGAGAAGATGACGGTCGCGCCGAAGGCGACGAACGTGAGCAGGGTGACGTCGAGGGACGAGTGCGTCGTCTGGTAGACGTGGATGCCGATGGCGAAATTCGTCATCCGGGTACCGACCTGCGACAGTATCTGACCGGCCCACATCACGGTGAACCCGGCGAAACCCGAAGCGCGCCTCACAGGTGAATCAGTTCCTTCCTTCTAGGAGTTGGTCTTCGGTCAGCTGTCGCGACGGCTCTGCGGCGCTGGTCGCGCCCGCGGCCTGTTCGGCGATGGTGGGACGGGCGCAGAACCGGCCGGCGGTGATCGGGACACCGGCCCGGCTCGCGCGGAAGGCGGCCTGGACGGCGAGCATCGAGTCGCCGCCGAGGGCGAAGAAGTTGTCGTGGACCCCGATCCGGGACACGTCCAGCCCCAGCACGTCGGCCCAGACCCGCGCCAGCGTCCGTTCCCGGTCGTCGCGGGGCTCCGCGGACGCCGGCTCGGTCAGGGTCAGCGGCACCGCCGGCGACCAGCCGGACGTCACCGGCGGCGCGTCCAGCTCCCACCGCGCCCGTACGGCGGCCCAGGGATCGTCCCCGTCGGGAAGCAGCACCGCGCACTCGGCCGGATCGGTGCCTGCCACCCCGGTGAGCACGGCCGGTGCCGCGGTCACGTCGCCGTCGGCCAGCCGGACACCTTCGGCGTCCCGGAGCCGGGCGGGCGGCTCGGTGCCGGGCGGCACACAGACGACGAGACGGCGGCCGTAGGCCTGCTGGAGCGCGGCGAGCCGCAGCACGTCGGCCTCGGACCAGCCCGCCGCCGGGGTGACCACCCACTTCACCGCAGGGACCCGGAAAGCCTGGTGCAGCCGGCGCACGGCCGTCTCGCCGGCCGGCGCCGGAAGCGGGCCGGTCAGCACCTCCGTCCCCGGGAGCGCGGCGAGCTCGACGTGCAGCCGGGCGTCCAGGCGCGCCTCCAGCGCGGGGTCCAGGAGACCTTCCGCGGACCGGGTCAGCACCACCAGCGGCCGGCTCGATGCGGCCCGGTACGCCCTGACCGCCGCCACGACGTCGGTCACCGCGTCGTCCAGGCGGCGGACCAGCGCGCCCAGCCGTCCGGGCACCGGTGACCCGATCAGATCGGTCCAGCGCAGCACAACCACGTTGATCCCGTCGGACCCGGCCGCGAACACTCCGGCCGGGTCGAGCAGGGCGCCGAACACCTGGGAGGTGACGGAGAGGGCCGGCGCGACCTCGAAGCGGGCCAGCAGCGGTTCGGTCTCACGGCGGACCGGTTCGGCCGGGCAGGTCGTGGCCACGGCCAGCCTCGGTACGGCGCGCGACCCGGCCCGGACGGGTTCCGGCAGCGTCGGCCCGGGGACGGCGCTGCCGGGCGCGCCGCTCATCTCCATGAGGACCGACTCGAAACGCGAGAGCAGGTCGTCCACCACGTCCGCGTCCAGCCTGGTGGCGTCGTACTCCACGTCCGCGCCCAGGACGCCGTCCCGCCAGTGCAGGTGGAGGAACAACTCGTACGCCGTGTTCCGTTTCGGCACGTCCAGCGTCCGCACCGATATACCCGGCAGGTCGAGACCGGTCGACGGTTCGTCCACCACGTTGAGCGCATGCTGGAAGACCGGGTGGTACGAGGCGTCGCGTGGCGGCCGGACCGCCTCGACGATGCGGCCGAACGGCGTCTCCCGGTGCCGCCCGGCGCCCAGCACCGTCTCGTGCACGCGGCGCAGCAGCGCCCGCGAGGTCGGGGCCCCCGACAGATCCAGACGGAGCGGCATCAGGTGGGCGAAGCGGCCGACGAGGTCCCGCAGTTCCGGGTGGTCCCGGCCCCCGGACGGCACGCCGAGCACGACGTCTCCCCGGCCGCTCTCCTCGCCCAGCACCAGCGCGTACGCGGTGAGCAGCACCACGAACGTACTGACGCCGCACATCCGGGCGAGTTCCTCGGCCCGCGCACCTAGATCACCGCGGAGCTGCCGGGCCAGGGCACCGGCGTTCCCCGCCGAAGCCGAAGCCGAAGCCGAAGCCGAAGCCGAGGCCGACGCAGCCGACGACGACGATGGCGCGTCGTGGCGGGCGCGGGCCAGTTCCAGCCGTGGCGGCGCGTCCTGGAGGCGGTCGGTCCAGTAGGCCGTGTCGGCCTCGGCAGCCGCGGAGGCCAGCCGGTCGCGTTCCCACACCGCGTAGTCCGCCATCTGGACGGGCAGCGGCGGCAGCGGCTCGCCCAGGCCCGTCCGGGCCCGGTAGCAGGCCGCCAGGTCCTTGAGGAGGATGTGCCATGACGCGTCGTCACAGGCGATGTGGTGCACGCCGATCAGCAGGTGGTGCCGCTCGGGCCCGTCCCGCAGCAGCCGCACCCGCAGCAGCGGTCCCCGCTCGAGGTCGTACGGCTGCGTCTCGTACGCGTGGATCGCCGTGGCCGGCTCGTCCGGCCGGCCGTGGACGTCGTCGGTGTCGTCGGTGTCGCCGGTCAGGGCTCCGGACCACCAGCAGTCCAGCCGGTCGTGGACGGTCAGGACCGGGCGGCCCTCGGCCACGCCGAAGGTCGTGCGCAGGGACTCGTGCCGCCGCACGACGTCGTCCACCGCCGCGCGCAGCGCCGCCTCGTCCAGCGGCCCGGTCAGGGTGGCGGCGAAGGTGACCGCGGCGGATCCGGCGCCGAGCTGCGCGAGGGCCCACAGCCGGCGCTGGGTCACGGTCGGCTCGACGGGCTGGTCCCTGGGCACCGGAACGACCGCCGGCCGGCCGCCGGTCTCCGGTGTGCCCTCCTCCCGGGCGGCCAGCCCCAGGTCGATCGTGCGGGCGAGCGCCGTGATCACGGGGTCGGCGTAGAACTCGTGGAACGACACGGGCACCCCGAACTCCTGCTGCACCAGGGACAGGATCCTGGTGGCCAGCAGCGAGTGCCCGCCCAGTGTGAAGAAGCTGCTCTGCGCGCCGACCTCGTCGGAACCGAGCTGCTCGGCCCAGAGCGCCGCCAGCCGCTTCTCCGTCTCCGTCCGCGGCGGCACGTACTCCTGCGGTTCGCCGTCCGCGGTGGGCTCCGTGAGGTTCTCGCGCACCGCCCTCGTGATCTGCGCCGCGGTGGCGAGACGGGTCTCGGCGTACTCCGCGCGTTCCGGGCCCGGCGGTTCGGCCCGCCACGCGGCGAGCAGGCGCCGCACCGCGAGGGTGCCGAGCGCGGCGAAGTACTCCTCGGTGTACGGGACGTGCCCGAGCGCGTCGGCGGTGGCGTCGGCGACCTCCGTGACGCCCAGCCCGGCGGCGAACTCCGCGGGCCATGTCACCTCGACACCCGGCACCCCGGCCAGTCCCCGCGCGAGCCGCTCGTCGGCCGCGCCGAAGACGGCCCCCTCGCGCGACGGGCAGACCATCACCAGCAGCGGCGTGCCCGTCCGGGCCCGGAAGGCGGTGACGGCCGCGAGCAGGTCGTCGACGACGTCGGCGAGCGAGCCGGCGGTGAGCTCGCCGGACCGGTGGCGGGACCAGTCCTCCCAGCGCAGCAGCACGACCTGCCCGTCGCTCCCGTCACCGGCCAGGAGCTGCTGGAGGACCTGGCCGTAGGGCGCGAACTCCGCCTGGAACGGCACCCGCGAGAAGCCCGACCAGAACCGCATCGCCTCGCCCATCGGCTCGGCCGTGAACGAGGCGGCCACCTGGACCGTACGGCGGCGCGGCGGCACCAGCTCGGCGACCGGCCGGCCGGGTGCCTCGGCGAACCCGGTCAGCACGGCGGCCAGGCCGTCGGCGACGTGCCGGGCGGTCTCGGCCAGGTAGAGGTCGGTGCTGTACCCGAGAACGCCCGTCAGGCCCGCGGCCCCGCGGCGCACTGTTAAAAACATGTCAAAGTCGGTGGCACCCGTCTCTACCCGCTCCGGTGTGAACGTGACATCGCCCGCTGTCCGGGGCTCGGCCACGCCCAACTCGCTTGCGCTGAGCATGATTTGGAACAGCGGATTGTACGCGGGCCGCCGGGCGGGCGCGAGTTCCTGCACGAGCCGGGAGAAGGGCACGTCCTGGTGCGCCGCGGCGGTGGCGGCCGACCGCTGGACCCGGCGCAGGAGTTCCTCGCCCGTCGGACCGCCGGACAGGTCGACCCGGATCACCAGGGTGTCGGCGATGCTGCCGATGAGCGGTTCGAGCTCCGTCCGCTGCCGGCGCGCGACCGGCGTGCCGAACAGTACGTCGTCCTGGCCGGTGGCCTGCTGGACCAGCACCGCGAAGGCCGCGGTGACGACGTTGTTGAGGGTGACGCCGGCCTGCCGGGCCACCGTCGTCAGACGGTCGGTCACCTCGGGGGGGAGGACGAACTCCGTGTGGGCGCCCCGGCCGCTCGGCGCGGGCGGGCGGGGGCGGTCCGCGGGAACGGTCGACAGGGCGGGGGCGCCGGCCAGCCGCTCCCGCCAGTGGGAGAGCTGCGACGCGAGCCGGCCGTCGTCGGCCGCCTCCCGCTGGGCCGCGGCATGGTCGGCGAACCGCAGGCGCAGCGCGGGCAGTTCGGCGTCCTCGCCGGTGCGGCGCGCGTAGCAGGCGACCAGGTCGGCGACGAAGACCTCGGTGGACCAGCCGTCGATGACGATGTGGTGGACGCTGACCAGCAGCAGGTGGTCGTGGTGTCCCAGCGCGAACAGCGTCATGGCCACCGGCGGGGCGGCGGTCAGGTCGAACGGCGGCCGGGCCCGCTCGGCGATCAGCCGCGCGACCGCCGGGGGGTACGGCCCGGCCGGTGCCGTCGTGACCGGCTCCGCGACGATCACCGGCAGGGGCGGCACGAAGGCGTCGAGAACGACCTGGCGAGGCCCGTCCGGAGTCTTCCGGAACACCGTGCGCAGCGCCGACTGGCGGGTGACGACGTCTGCGATCGCCGCGTGCAGGAGGTCCCGGTCGAGCGGCCCGGTCAGTCGGACCGCGAACGTCACCGGCACCGCCCGGCCGGGCGAGAGCTGATCGGCCAGCCACAGCCGCTCCTGCGCCGGCGACAGTGGCAGCGCCTCCTCGTGGGACGCCGGCCGGCCGGTCCCGGCGGGGGACGGCACGGCGGCGGCGGACCGCTGGGCCAGCCTGGTCTGAAGCAGCCTGCGCTGCTGCGGGGTGAGTCCGTCGAGCAGCTCGCCGAGGTCCTTGCTCATCGCACCGTCCGCCCTTCGAGGTCGGTGACCGCGTCATGCAGGGACGCGAGCACGAGGTCGGCCATCCGGTCCGCGAGTCCGGCGGCGGCGAGGTCGGGCCGGGCCCGGACCATCAGCTCCCACTCCCGCGAGAGCGGCCGGCGCGCGACCGTGACGGTCATCGGGAAGTCGTTGCGGTCGGAGTACCAGAACTCCAGCGGCCGCACGTGCCGGAGGCCGGCGAGGGAGTCGTAGGTGCGGAAGTCGGCGTAGTTGAACAGGACGTCGAACGGCATCGAGCCGAGCGCACCGCGCAACGTGGCCAGCGGGAACCTGCGGTACGGGGCGAGCCCGCGCTCCGCGGCCCAGGCCGAGGCGACCACGTCGCGCCATCCCGCCCCGCCGCCGGTGTCCACGCGCAGCGGCACGCTGTTGACGAACATGCCGATCACCCGGTCCGCGCCGTCCACCTCCGCCCGGCCGTTGACGGCCAGCCCGGTGACGACGTCGGCCGAGCCGCCGAGGGCGGCCAGGGCCCGCAGGTGCGCGGCGAGGAAGACGCTCTTGGCCGGTACGGCCAGCCGCGCGGCCGCCGCTCGCGCGCGGTGCCGCACCGCGGGGTCGAGCACCCGCCGGACATCGACGTCGGGAGCCGCCGGGACGCCCGGGAGGGCCGGTTCGGTGCGCTCCCGGGCCGCGACCGGCGCGGGGCGGTGCCCCTTCAGCATCGTCGTGAAGTACTCGCGGGCGCCGGGATCGGCCACCGTCCGCCGTTCGAGCGCCACGAACTCACGGTAGGCCCCCGTCCGCGACGGCTCGCCGGGCCCGGCCGGGGCTCCGGACAGCCGGAGGTCGTAGGCCTGCACGAGGTCGGTGAGGAGGACCGCGAGGCTCCAGCCGTCCAGCACCGCGTGGTGCACCGACAGCGCCAGCGTCCAGGAGCCGTCGCCGTGGTCCAGCGCGTGGCACCGGGCGAGCGGCGGCCGGGCGAGGTCGAACCACTCGTGCCACTGGGGCAGCCACCACTCCCGCACCGCCGCCGCGTGGCCGCCCGCCGGCGTCACCGGGGCCCGGACCACCGTGAGCGGCAGCGGAGCGTGCTTGTGCACCCGCAGGAGGGGCCCGTCCTCGTGCAGCACGTCGAACGAGGCACGCAGCAGGTCGTGCCGGGCCGAGACGGCGGCCAGCGCGTCGCCCAGCGCCGCGGGGTCGAGCGGCCCGGACAGGCGCAGGGTGCTCAGGTCGTGGTAGAGGGTCGGGTCGTCGCCGATCTCGTACTCGTAGATGATCCCGGTCTGCAGCACCGAGGCGGGGTGGGCGTCCGCCAGGCCGTCGGGCGTGGTGCCGTCGGCCGTGGCCGCCGCGAAGCCTGACTCCGGCTCCTCGCCGGTGCCGGCTCCCGGGGGCTGCGGGCGGTCTTCCGCGTCCGTGCCGAGGACCGCCAGCAGCCGGCCGACCGTCGGATGGGTGAAGAGGTCCGCGACGGTGATCGCCAGCCCGGCGGCGCGGGCCGCCGCCACGACCCGGACGGCGTGCATGGAATCGCCGCCGAGCACGAAGAAGTCGTCGTCCTCGCCGACCTGTTCGACGCCGAGCACGTCCGCCCAGATGGCGGCCAGTCCGGCGGCGGCCAGTCCGGCGGCGGCCGGTCCGGTGGCGGCCGGTCCGGTGGCGGCCGGTCCGGTGGCGGCCGGTCCGGTGGTGGCCGGTCCGGTGGTGGACGCGTCGGGCCGCGCGGCCGCGGGCCGCCGTGTCCGGGGGTCGGGGAGCGCGGCACGGTCGAGTTTGCCGTTCACGGTGAGCGGCAGCCGGTCCAGCACGACCAGCGCCGCGGGCACCATGTGGCCGGGCAGCCGCTGGGCGAGACGCCGGCGCAGCTCGGCGACGTCCGGATCCGCACCCGGCGCCGGCACCACGTAGCCGACCAGCCGTTCGGCGTCGTCGCCGTCGGCCCGCACCACCACGGCCGCCGAACGGACCTCCGGCTCGGCCAGCAGCGTCGCCTCGATCTCACCCGGTTCGATCCGGAAGCCGCGCAGTTGCACCTGCTGGTCGGCGCGGCCGCAGAACACCAGCTCGCCGTCCGGGCGCAGGATCGCGAGGTCCCCGGTCCGGTACATCCTGGCGCCGGTGAACGGGTCGGGCAGGAACCGTTCGGCGGTGAGCGCCGGCCGTCCCAGATAGCCGCGGGAAACGCCCGCGCCCAGCACGTACAGCTCGCCCTGCACGCCGACCGGGACGGGATCCAGGCCGGCGTCGAGCAGGGCCAGTCCGAGGTCGGCGAGCGGGCGGCCGATCGGGCTGCCCGTCCCAGCCGCGTCGGCGGCGGTCAGGGGCCGCAGGGTCACGTGGACGGTGGTCTCGGTGATCCCGTACATGTTGACGAGCCGGGGGGACCGGTCGCCGTACCCCGCCAGCCAGTCGCGCAGCATCGCGGGTTCGAGGGCCTCCCCGCCGAAGACGACCAGGCGCAGGTCCGTCGCCGGGTGGCCGCGGTCGGCGGCGACCGCGGCGAGCTGGCGGAACGCCGACGGTGTCTGGCTGAGGACGGTGACGCGCTCGCTCCGCACCAGCTCCCAGAACGCCTCGGGGTCCCGGCTCACGGCGTAGGGGACGACCACGACCCGGCCGCCGTGCAGCAGCGCCCCCCACAGCTCCCACACGGAGAAGTCGAAGGCGAAGGAGTGGAACAGCGACCAGGTGTCGTCGGGTCCGAACCCGAACTCCCCGGCGGTGACGGCGAACAGCCGGGACGCGTTGGCATGCGTCACCATCACGCCCTTCGGGCGCCCGGTCGAGCCGGAGGTGTAGATGACGTACGCGGTGTTCGCCGGGCCTACGCCGCTGTCGGGCGCGGTGTCGGGGAGCGCCGTGTCGTAGGCGTCGGCGACGTCGACGAGGTCGGCGCCCGGGAGCAGGTCCGCGAAGTCCGGGCCGGCCACGACCGAGCGGCAGCCGGAGTCCTCCAGGGTCAGGGCGAGGCGGGCCGGTGGGTAGCGGGGGTCCAGCGGCACGTAGCCCGCGCCCGCCTTGAGCACGGCCAGGATCGCGACGGCGACGTCGGCTCCGCGGTCCAGGCAGACGCCGACCAGGGTCTCCGGCCGCGCGCCGTGTGCGCTCAGCCGGTGCGCCAGCCGGTTGGACGCCAGGTCCAGCTCCCGGTAGGTGAGGCGGGTGCGGCCGTCGCTGACGGCCACCCGGTCCGGGGTGCGGGCGGCCTGGGCGGAGAACAGTTCGTGCAGGCAGTCGCCGGGGGCGGCCGGTCGTGCGGGCGGGAGTACGGCGCGTTCGTCCTCGGCGGTGAACCGCAGGGCGTCCAGCGGGGCGTCGGGGGTGGTCACGGCGGAGTCCAGAAGGCGTGTGTACCAGTCCAGGAGCCGTCGGGCCGTGGCGGGGTCGAACAGGTCGGCGCTGAACTCGGCGGTGACCCGCACGCCGTGCGGCAGCTCGTCGAGTTCGAGGGTGAGGTCGAACTTCGCGGTGCCGTTGTCCAGGGCGACCGGCTCGACGTCGAGCCCGGGCAGCGCCGCCTGCGGCCTGAGCGGCCCCTGGTAGGCGAACGCCACCTGCGCGATCGGCTGCCGGGACAGGTCGCGGTCCGGGGCGACCTGCGCCACCACGGCCTCCAGCGGCACGTACTGGTGCTCATGGGCGTCCAGCGTGCGGTCCCGGCTCTCCCCGACGAGCGAGCGGAAGCTCCGCCGGGCGTCCGTCCGCAGCCGCAGCAGCACGGTGTTGGTGAAGAAACCGATCACGTCCTCGGCCTCCGGCGTCGGCCGCCCGGCCATCGGCGCCGCCACCACCAGGTCGTCCCCGCCGCCGACGGCGCGCAGCAGCGCGCCGAACGCCGCCAGGTACACGGCGAACGGGGTGGAGTTCTCGGCGGCGGCCAGCTCCGCGACCGCGGCCGCCCGGTCCGCCGTCAGCGTCGTGGCGACCCGGCCGCCCGTGTGGGTCTGCACCGGCGGCCGGGGCCGGTCGGCGGGCAGCTCGACAGCGGTGGGTACGCCGCTCAACTGCGCGCGCCAGTAGGCCAGGCCGGGCTTCAGGGCGCCGGTCCGGGCGAGCTCGGCGTGCCGGGCGGCGAAGTCGGCGTAGCGTGGCGCGGGCGCCGGCAGGTCCGGGCCCGCCCCCGTCTCCCGCGCGTACAGCAGGGCCAGGTCGCGGTCGAAGACGTTCTGCGACCAGCCGTCGGTGACCAGATGGTGCATGACGACCACGAACAGGTGGTCGTCGGGCGCGAGTTCGTAGAGGGTGGCCCGCATGAGCGGGGCGCGGGCGAGGTCGAAGGGGCGCACGGCCTCGGCGGCGGCCTCCGCGACGACCTCCTCGACCGCGCGTCCGGCCGCGTCGACCACGGTCAGTACGGCGTCGTCGGCGTGGTCCCCGGCGGACCCGGACACCGTCAGCTCGCCGTCGACGAGCCGGAAAGCCGTCCGCAGCGCGTCGTGGCGGCCGACGAGCGCGGTGAGCGCCCGGCCGAGGGCGGCAGGATCCAGGGGGCCGCGCAGGCGCAGCGCGGACGGCACATGGTAGGCGGGGCCCGCGGCCGGATTCAGGTGGGACAGGAACCAGAGCCGACGCTGCCCCGGCGCCGGTACGGGCGGCCCGCCCGCCGACGTGACCTCGGGCAGAGCCGACGCTGCCCCGGCGCGGTCGGCACGCGTCAGCTCGCGGACCCGGGCCGCCAGGTCGGCCAGGGACCCGGACGCGTGGAAATCGCGCAGGGTCGGTCGGGCCCCGAGGTCGGCCGCGATCCTCGTGAGCACGCGGGCGGCCTGCAGTGAGCTGCCGCCCAGCCGGGTGAAGTGGTCGCCCCGGCCCACGGGGCGTACGCCGAGCACGTCCTCCCAGACGGCGGCCAGGGCCCGTTCGAGGTCGTCGGACGGCTCCTCGAAGGCAACGCCGTCCGGCCGCGAGGTCAGTTCCAGCGAACGCAGCACCGCACGGTCGACCTTGCCGCCGTGCGTCTGCATGGGCAGCGCCGCGAGCGGCACGAACAGCGAGGGAACCATGGTCGGCGGCAGCACGGCGGCGGCCTCACGGCGCAGCCGGGCGGCCGAGAGGCCGGTACCGACGACGAACGCGACCAGCCGGGCGTCGGCGCCCTCCCCGCGGGAGACCACCGCGCACTGCCGCACGCCGGCGAGGGCCGAGATCGTCCGCTCCACCTCGGCCGGTTCGATCCGGACCCCGCGGATCTTGACCTGGTCGTCGGTCCGGCCGACGAACTCCAGCTGGCCGTCGGGCAGCACCCGCGCCAGGTCGCCCGTGCGGTACAGCCGGGCGCCGGGCCGCTCGGCGAAGGGATGCGGGCCGAAGAGCTCGGCCGTCAGCGCCGGCCGGCCCAGGTAGCCGCGGCTCAGGGTCGGGCCGCCCAGGTGGAGTTCGCCCACCGTCCCGGGCGCGACGGGCCAGAGGTCGGCGTCGAGGACGTACGCCTCCGCACCCGGGAGCGGGTGGCCGATGGGCGGCGGCCGGTCCGGCTGCCGCCGGTCACTCGTGATGATGATCAGGGTCGACTCGGTCGGCCCGTAGGCGACATGGAAGTGCCGGCGGCGCTCCCAGCGCTCGACGACCTCCGCCGGGACCACCTCACCGCCGACCACCAGGGTGCGCAGGTCAGGCAGTTCCGCGTCCGGCAGCACCGCCAGCACCGACGGCGGCAGGAACGCCGTGGTGATCCGCTCCTGTTCGAGCAGGCGGGCCAGCCCCGGGCCGATCAGGTCGGCGTCCGGCGGCGGCAGCACCACCGTGCCCCCCTCGCAGAGCGGCCCGAAGATCTCGCCGACGGTCGCGTCGAACGTGATCCCGGCGAACTGCAGCGTCCGGGTCCCCGGGCCGAAGCCGACCCGGCTGCCGATCCCGGCGAGGAACGCGCTCACGCTGCGGTGCTCGACCATGACGCCCTTGGGCCGTCCGGTCGACCCGGAGGTGTACATGATGTACGCCAGGTCGCCGGGGCGCGCGGCCGTGGGCGGGAGCCCGCCGCTCCCAGGGCCCGGGCCGGCCGGTTCGTCGACCAGCACCACCGGGCAGGCGTCGGCCGGCAGCCGGCCGGTGAACTCCGCCCGGGTGACCACCAGGGCGGCGCCCGCGTCGTCGAGCACGACGCCGAGCCGCCGGGTCGGATACGCGGGCTCCAGCCCGACGTACGCGGCACCGGACTTCAGCACCGCGAGCAGGGCGACGACGAGCTCGCAGGAGCGGTCGAGCAGCACACCGACGTGACGGCCCCGGCACGCGCCGGATTCCCGCAGCCGCAGGGCGAGGCGGTGGGCGGCCGCGTCGAGTTCGGCGTAGGTGAGCGCGGTGGTTCCCTGGACGACCGCGACCGCCTCGGGGGTCGCGGCGACCTGGCGTTCGAACAGGCCGTGGACGGTGTCCGCGCCGTTCCGGCGGTCCTGGGCGCTGGTCATGGCTGGCTGGTCCACCTCCCTGCGGCCCGGCCGTGGACCGCAGCACCCACCTTCGCCGCGGGCTCTGGCGCGCCGCTGACTGCTTGCTGGTCCGTCACTGACGCCCTCACGCGCCGCCGGCGCGGCCGCCCGCGACGGCGGCGGACAACTGCCGTACGTCCCCGGGCTCGGGCGGCAGTTCGGCCGCGACCAGCCGGACCAGCGTGGACATCCGGTACCGTCCGTCCGGCCGTGCCAGCACGAGGTGCACGTCGGCGAGGGTGTTGAGGGCGGAGCGCACGCGGGGCAGCGTGAGCCCGGTGTGCGCGGCGAGCACCGGTGCGGCCACGCCGTCGGAGTCGACCTGCGGCCAGTCGCTCAGCAGCCGGAACATCCGCCTCGCCTCCGCCGGCAGCAGCCGGTCGTAACCCGCCCGGATGCGGGCCCGCAGGGTCAGCCCGCCGAAGGCCAGTTCGTCCAGGCAGCGCTGCTTGTCGGAGAGCTGGTCGGCGACGTCCTTGAGCGGGAGTTCCGGCCGGGCGGCCAGGCGTGCCGCCACGATGCGGATCGCGAGCGGCAGGTTCTCGCACTGGTGGACGATGGTGCGCGCGGCCATGAGCTCCGCGTCGACCCGTTGCGGTCCCGCCGTCCGGCGCAGCAGTTCCAGCGCCTCCTCGTCGCCGGGGACCCCCAGGGTCAGATGCGCGGCACCGTCGATCATGGTGAGGGCGCGTTTGCCGGTCACCAGCGCGGCGGAGCTGCCGGCGCCGGGCAGCAGCGGGCTGACGTGGTCGAGGCCGGCGGCGCCCTCCACGACGACGAGGACGCGCCGGGTCGCGAGCGCCGACCGGAACAGCGCGGCCAGCTCCTCGCCGTACCGGGGCAGCGCGGTGACGCCCAGCATGGACAGCCAGCGGCGGAGGATCTTCGCCGGCTTCGGCGCGGTGTCGTCGTCCCCGTGCAGGTTGGCGTAGAACTGGCCGTCGGGGAAACGCGCGGCGAGCCGGTGGGCCGCGTGCACGGCGAGCGTGGTCTTGCCGACCCCCGCCGGGCCGCTGATCACGCCGACCTGTCCCGCGCCGTCCTCGGAGAACCAGCCGCAGACCGCGGCCAGTTCGGCCCGGCGGCCCACGAACGTCGAGGTGTCGCGGGGCAGTTCGGCCGCCACCCGCACCCGCTCGCCGCCGGTGGACGCGGCGCGGGACGGCGCGGTCGGTGCCCCCACGAACCAGAAGCCGTCGGCGTCCCCCGCCCGTCCGACGGGCCGCCCGGACAGGATGTCCCGCTGCAACTGCCGTAGCTGCGGCCCCGGTTCGATCCCCAGGTCGGCCCGCAACCGGGCGCGGGCGCGCCCGTACGCGGCCAGGGCGTCGGCCTGGCGGCCGGCGCCGCAGAGCGCCACCATCAGCAGCGCCCACAGCCGCTCCCGGTACGGATGGGCGGCCACCATGGCCTCCAGCCGGGGCACCATCGTCGCCTGCCGCCCCAGCGTGAGCGCCGCCTCGACCGCGTCCTCCTCGACGGTCATGCGCAGATCCTCCAGGCGCTGGACGTCGGCCTGGATCGCGGTCGCGGACACGTCGGCGAGGGCGGTGCCCCGCCACAGGCCGAGCGCCGCCTGGAGGGCGGCGGAGCCCTCGTCCGCCCGCCCGGCCCTGATCGCCGCGCGCCCGCGGTCCGTCAGCTCCTGGAAGCGGTGCAGGTCGAGCGAGCCGTCGGGTACCGTCAGCCGGTAGCCGCCCGGCTCGGTGAGCAACGCGGTGTCGGAGTCGAACCTCAGGAGCTGGCGCAGCCGGTAGACGTACGCCTGCAGGGTGTTCCTGGCCTTCGCGGGGGGAGCGTCCCCCCAGACCTGGTCCTCCAGCTCCTGCACGGGCACGGTCTGGCCGGCCCGCAGCAGCAGGACGGCCAGTACGGCCCGCTGCTTGTCGGCGGCGATGTCGATCAGCCGGTCGCCGTCCCATACTTGCAGGCAACCGAGAATCCGGAAGTCCATCATGCTTCTCTCAGGTCGTACGCGGGTCCGTCCCCGTCGGGTCGCGATCGGGGGTCGGCGGACGCCGGCGTGCCGGGAGTGTTCGGTGACGAAGACGGCCGCGCTCGGCGTGTTCGCCGTCGCCGCCGGAAGGGAAGTACCGCGTGCGCGTCCGGCCGCCGCACGGGCGGCCTGGCAGGACGCCGGGCGCCGCCCCCCGCGCGTTCCGTACGGGTGCCGGACGGCGGCGGGGCGCCCCCGACCGTGCCGTTCAGCCGGCGTCGGCCGACCCGGCGCGGCTCTGCTCCCGTTCGACCGCCTCGTAGAGTCCCTTGATGTTGCCGCTGCCGAAGGTCCGCGCGCCGCGCCGCTCGACCAGTTCCAGGAACAGCGTCCGGCGCGTGTACGGGGACCGGGTGAAGATCTGCAGCAGCAGCCCCCACTCGTCGATGTCGGCGAGGATGTTCCGCGCCCGCAGGTCGTCGAGCTCGGCGCCGAGTTCACCGACCCGGCCCTCCACCAGGTCGTAGTAGGCGTCGGGCGTCCTGAGGAACTCGACGCCCCGGTCGCCGAGGCGCCGTACGGCCTCCCTGATGTCCGCCGTCCCGAAGGCGACGTGCTGGACGCCGGCCCCGCCGTGGGACCGCAGGAAGGTGTCGATCTGGCCGGGATCGTGCGTCGCGTCGGGCTCCAGGACGGTGAGCGTGATGCCGCTGGCCGGGTCGCGCACCACCTTCGACGACATGGCCTGCCGCCCGACCTCGATGAACTCGGAGAAGATCTCCTCGAAGCCGAACGTCTGCTGGTACCGGCTCACGGTCTTGTCCAGCTCGCCGACCGGTACGCACACGGCGAAGTGGTCTATGTCGCTCAGCAGTTCACCGTCCCGGGGCGCGGGTGACGCCCCCTCGACGGGCACCAGACCGGGGTGCGGGAGCACGGCACCCGCCTCGACGAACGTGTGCACGACGTCGCCGAAGCCGCGGACCGTGGCATTGACGACGGTGCCCGCCGGGCCGGTGTGGGTGGACGGCGCCGTCACCGGATCGGCGCCGTTCGCCACCGCGGTGCGGTAGGCCTGTTCGACGTCGGGCACCTCGATCGCGATGTCGGCCACACCGTCGCCGTGCGCCGCCACGTAGCGGGCGACCGGGTCGGCGGCGTCGGTGGCCGAGGTGAGCAGGAGGCGGATGCGGCCCTGGGCGAGCAGGACCGAGCAGGGCTGTCGGGCCGGGTTCGACTCCGCGACCGGACGGAAGCCGAAGGCCGTGCGGTAATAGTAGGCAGCCTGGCAGGCGTCGCCGACATACATGTGGACATGGCTCAGACGCGCATGATTCATGGTTCCCCCGTCGCAACACACTCACGTGGCCCATGTGGGCCCGGCTGACGCCATCCTCACACCGAGGGCTTTACGGCCCGCTGAACACTTCGCTTAACTCCTCTCTCCCGACCGGCCGGTTGTCCGGGTAAGTCATGAAAGAGTGACGCACGTCGGGGCCGGCACGTGAGAGCGGTCCGGTGTCCGGCGGGCCCGCCGGGCCGGCCGGCGGTCGGATTGAGAGGGCTCTTCTCGAAACACCGCCCCGGAAGTGCGCCGCACCGAACCGAATCGCGAAGTGGGCCGTGCGCGGCGCTTTTCCAGTGCGGGCGGGGGCCGTTGGCCGGTATTTGCCGATTTTGGCCGCCCGCCCGTCGGCGGGTGAAATCGGCAGCAACATCCCGGCCCGCGACCGTCCTTTCCCGCGTGACCGTATTTCCCGGGCCCCCGGTTTCCTGGGGCCCGGGTTTCCAGGGTCCCAGGGTCCCGGGTTTCCCGGTTTCCGGACACCGCGGCGACGGGGCCGCGGTGTGACGCGGCACCGGTCAGGTTTCCCTGCGAAGCCAGTCCTCGACTTCCTCGGGTGACAGTTCCGCGATCTCCGCGACGAGCTCGGCCACCACCTCCGGATCCGCGTCGTCGGCCGCGGCGGGCGAAGGACCGCTCCGCTCGACCAGCGCGACGAGCTCCCGCGGCGTCGGCGCCGAGTAGAGCGCGTCGCCCGGCAGTCCGACGCCGGTCGCGTCGGTCACCCTGGCGATGATGCGGGTCGCCAGCAGGGAGTGGCCGCCGAGTTCGAAGAAGTCGCCGTCGAGGCCCACGTCGTCGATGCCGAGCAGCTCCCGCCAGATACCCAGGACGATGTCGGGCAGACCCGCGGCCGGCTCCGCCGCCCCGGCCGGCTCCGGCCCCGTGTGGGGCCGTACCGGCTGTGCGTCCTGCGGCCGCGCCGCCGCGGCCGCGAGGCCCAGCTCCACCCCGGGCGCCGGCTCCACCCAGTGCCGACGGCGCCCGAACGGGTACGTCGGCAGCGGTATGCGCGACCACGTCCCACGGCGCCACCGGCCCCAGTCCACGGCCGCGCCCGCCGCCCACAACCGGCCCATCGTACGGGCCAGGTAGTCACCGGCGGCCTCCTCACGCTCCGGATCGGGCAGCCCGCCGAGCAGGACGTGGTCCTCCCCGCCCCGGCCGGCCAGCGTCCGCAGGGTGGCCCCCGGACCGACCTCGAGGAACACCGACGCCGGGCCTGCCAGCAGCCGCCCCACCCCCTCGTGGAAGCGGACCGGGGCCAGCAGATGGCGGATCCAGTACGCCGGATCCGCCGCCTCCTCGGGACGGATCCAGTCGCCTGTCAGGTTGGAGACGAAGGGGACCTGCGGCGGCCGGAGAACGGCCTTGCGCAGCATCGCCTCGAACGGCGCGGCCACCGCCTCCATCATCGGGGAGTGGAAGGCATGGGACGTGTGCAGCCGACGGCACGTGGTCCCGGCCGACCGCAGCTCCTTCTCCAGTGCCTCCACGGCCGGCGGCGGACCGGACACGACACAGAGCTCCGGGCCGTTGACGGCCGCGACCGAGATGCCGCCGTCGAGGACCGGGCGCACCTCGTCCACGGGAAGGCCGACGGCGAGCATCGCGCCGGGCGGCTGCTCCTGCATGAGCCGTGCCCGCGCGGCCACCAGGTCGAGCGCGGTGGCGAAGTCGAAGCAGCCCGCGAGGGTCGCCGCCACGTACTCGCCGAGGCTGTGCCCGATCATCGCCCGCGGCGTGATCCCGAGCTCCAGCCACACCTGCGCCAGGGCGTGTTCGACGGCGAACAGCGCCGGCTGCGTGTGGCCGGTGAGCTCCAGCGCCCGCGCGCTCTCGGCCGGATCCCCGTCGTAGAGCAGGCCGCGCAGGTCGAAGTCCAGGCGTTCGTCGGCGGCGTCGATCCAGGTGCGGAAGGTCTCCTCGGTCTCGTACAGGTCCCGGCCCATGCCGACCCGCTGGGTGCCCTGTCCGGGGAACATGAAGACCACGCCACGGTCGCGGGTGTCCGCGGCCGGCGGCCGTACGGCGGCCAGGGCGGCGACGGCCGAGTCGAGGTCCGTACAGGTGACCGTGGCCCTGCGGCGCTGGGGGGTGCGGCCGCTCTGCAACGTGGCGGCGACGTCCGCCAGTTCGGTCTCCGGATGGGCCAGCAGGTGCTCCCGCAGCCGGGCGGCCACTTCGAGCAGCCGCTCGTCCTCGCGGGCGGAGAGGGTCAGCACCTCGCGCGCGCGGCCGCCGCGGGAGCGCGGCGACGGCGGCGGGGGCTCCTCCAGGACCAGGTGCGCGTTCGTCCCGCCGATGCCGAAGGAACTGACCGCCGCCCGCCGCCGCCCGGTGTCCTGTGTCCACGCCGCCGCCTCGCCGAGCAGGCGGAACCGGCCGGAGTCCAGGTCGATGTCCGGGTTGGGCCGGCTGAAGTGGCGACTGGGCGGCAGGACCCGGTGCTTCAGCGCCAGCACCGTCTTGATGAGCCCCGCCACCCCGGCCGCGCCGGACAGATGCCCGATCTGCGCCTTCAGGGTGCCGAGCGTGCACGGCGGTCCCGCGGTGCCGAACGCCTCGGTGAGCGCCTGGAACTCGATCGGGTCCCCGAGCGACGTGCCGGTCCCGTGCGTCTCCACGTAGCCGATGGTGCGGGGGTCCACGCCCGCGACCCGGTGCGCCGCGCGGACGACGGCGATCTGCCCGTCCACCCCCGGAGCCGTGAAGCCGACCTTTCTCGCGCCGTCGTTGTTCACCGCCGATCCCAGGATGACGGCGTGCACGGTGTCGCGGTCGGCGAGAGCGTCCGCCAGCGGCTTGAGCACGACCGCTCCCACCCCGTTGCCGAAGACCGTCCCGTCGGCCTCGGCGTCGAACGGCAGGCAGTGGCCGCTGGAGGAGAACACCGAGCCCGGCGTGTGCCGGTACCCCTCGTACTGCGGCACATGGACCGTGACGCCGCCGGCCAGGGCCAGTTCGCACTCGCCGGCGATCAGCGCCTGGCAGGCCAGGTGCACCGCGACCAGGGAGGAGGAGCAGGAGGACTGCACGCTCAGGCTCGGCCCGCGCAGGTCGAGATGGTAGGAGACCCGGGCCGCCAGCATGTCCTTCTCGGTGGCCATCAGCAGCTCCTGCGGGCCCGTGTTCGCCAGCGCCCCGGGGGAGCGCAGCAGGTTGCCGAGCAGGTAGGCGTTCTGGCTGGCGCTGGCGTAGACGCCGACGGAGGCGCGTTCGGCGCGGGGGGCGTACCCCGCGTTCTCCAGCGCGGCCCAGGCGCACTCCAGGAAGATGCGCTGCTGCGGGTCGAGCAGGGCGGCGTCCCGGGGCGTGTACCCGAACAGGACGTTGTCGAAGTACTCGACGCCGTCGAGCACCCCGTGGACGTGCCGGTAGTCCGGGCGGCGGGCCTCGTCCGGCGCCACCCCCGCGGCGATCGCGTCCTCGGCGGTGAACGACGTGAGGCGCTCACCCCCGTCGAGCACGTTCTCCCAGAACCGTCCGACGGAGTCGGCGCCCGGGAACCGTCCCGCCATGCCCACGACGGCGATCTCCAGCCCGGTCGGTTCCGCCTGCTGCGCGCTCATCGCTCGTCCTCGCTCATCGCGGCGCGCCGCCGGGCCCGGGCGGCGGTCGTCAGCCTGCTGCGTCCTCTGCCGTACCCCGCCTCCGCGCCGGATGCCTCGGAGCCGGGTCCCTCCGAGCCGGGTGCCGCGACGGTCTCCAGATGACGCACCAGCAGGTGCACGGTCGGATTGCGGAAGAGCGTGACCATCGAGATCTCCCGTTCGAACAGCTTGACCAGTCGAGCCCTGAGCCGCATCAGCAGCAGCGAAGTGCCGCCGATGTCGAAGAAGTTGTCGTGCACGCCGACGCCCGGAAGGCCGAGCGTCGCGGCCCAGACCGCCGCCACCTGCTCCTCCAGGCCGGCCCCCGGCGCGACCTGGCCGCCGTCCGGCTCGGTCACGGGGGAGGGCAGGGCGGCCCGGTCGATCTTGCCGTTGGGGGTCAGCGGCAGGGCGTCGAGCACCACCACGGCCGAGGGCACCATGTGCTCGGGCAGCAGCCCGGCGGCGAAGGCGCGCACGTCCCCCGCCGTGAGCCCCGCCCCGGTCACATAGCCGGCCAGCCGCAGCTCGTCGGCGGCGCCGTACGGCACGACGACGGCCTGTCCCACGCGCGGATGGCGGGTCAGCACGGCCGCGACCTCGCCCGGCTCGACCCGGTATCCCATGACCTTCACCTGGTCGTCGGCGCGCCCGACGAACTCCAGGTCCCCGCTCGGCAGCCGCCGCACCAGGTCGCCGGTCCGGTACCTGCGGGCGCCGGGCGGCCCGCCGGGGCACGGGGTGAAGGCGGCCGCGGTCGCGGCGGGAGCGTGAAGGTAACCGCGGGCCACGTTGGCCCCGGAGATGTGCAGTTCCCCGGTGACGCCGTCGGGCACGGGCTCCCCGTCCGGCCCGAGGACGTACGCGCGCACCCCCCTGAACGGGCGGCCGAGGGGCACCGTCGCGGCCTTCGGTACCTCCTCGGGCACCCGGTGACCGAGCATCGAGACGGTGGTCTCGGTCGGGCCGTAGTGGTTCTCCACGGCCAGGTCCGGCCGGGCGGCGCGGACCCGGCGGACCAGGCTCGACGGCAGCGGCTCTCCGGCGCAGATCAGCAGTCGCCGCGGCAGCACCCCGGCGACCGTGGCGCCGTCCGTGCCCGCCAGCGCCCCGAGATGGCTCGGCACGAGTTTCATGGCGTCGATCCCGTGCCGCGTGACGTAGGCCGCGAACTCCGCCGGATCGACCGCCTGTTCCCGGGAGAGCACGTGCAGCCGGCCGCCGGTGGTCAGCGCGCCGAACACGTTGGTGCTGCCCAGGTCCGCGGAGAACGTGGACACCAGGGCCCAGGACCACCCCGGCTCGATCCGCTCGTACAGGCCGTTCAGGTAGTGGACGTACTGCCGGTGCTCGACGGCCACGGCCTTGGGCCTGCCGGTCGATCCCGAGGTGAACAGCACGTAGCACAGGGCTGTGTCGGGAGTGGGCGGCCGGTCCGGGCCAGGCTCGCCGGAGTCCTCGCCCGGTACGGCGACGGGGAGCCCGGCTGCCGCGGCGCGCTCCGCCAGTTCCGGCGTCGTCAGCACGGCCGCCGCGCCCGCGGCCGACAGCAGGGCGGTGAGGCGGGCGCCGGGCAGCTCGGGGTCCAGCGGCAGGTAGGCCCCGCCCGCCCGCAGGATGCCGAGCATTCCCACGATCATCGCTGCCGACCGGGGCATCAGCAGGCCCACGGGACGGTCCACTCCCACGCCGAGTGCGGCGAGCCGCACGGCCGTCCGCTCCGCCCGGCGTTCGAGTTCGCCGTAGGTGAGGTCGCCGTCGGGCCCGGTGACCGCGATGCTGGACGGCCCCCTGCGGGTCTGGGCGGCGATCAGTTCGTGCAGTGTGGTTGCTTGAGTGGCTCCCATGAAGGCGATCGTCGTGTCGCGCTCTGACTCAGCGCTGAACCGGCGGTGACGCGCCGGACGGGCGGGCGCGGCCGGTCGTCTCTGGCAAGCCTAAAACGGGCCACAATTGATCGCATATTGACACTATATTGAAGCTGAAGCGATATCAGGTATGTACACTCGGACCTGTTTGGCGCATTGGCCGTTCAGCCGCGCACGGGGGTAAAAATGAGCAGGTTCGATGTCGGGGATCCGTATGGCACCGAGATACTCGCGGGTAACTATGTCCGCATTCTCGGCCCGGTCGATGTTCTCGCCAAGGGCGTACCGGTTCCCCTGGCCCGGCGCAAGCAGCGCCTTCTGCTGGCATTGCTCGCATTGGACGCGGGCCGCCCGGTCCCCTTCTCACGCATCGTCAGTGTCCTGTGGCCCTTGAAAGCGCCCGCCGCCGTGCGTAATCAGGTCCATGTACACATATACGCACTCCGTCGAGCACTGGCGGCGATAACCTCCGCCGGGAAGTGTCTGGAGACACGGCATGACGGATATGTGCTGAACGCGCCGGTCGTCGAAGTGGATCTGTGCCGCTTCGAACAGGCCGTCGCCGACAGTGAACGCGCCCTGGCGGCCGGGCACCTGCCCGAAGCGCACCGGACCTTGTCGGCGGCGCTCGACCTGTGGCACGGGAGGCCCCTCGACGGCCTCGACGGCCTGGACGGGGTGTTCGCCCAGTCGGAGTCGGCCCGGTTGCAGGAACGCCGGCTGACGGCCCTGGAGCGGCGGCTGGACCTCGACCTCGCCGTGGGCAGGCACGCCGACGCCCTGGCCGAACTGGCGGGCCTGGTGGCCGCCAATCCGCTGCACCAGGGCTTCCAGCGCCGTCACGTGCTCGCTCTGTACTGCTGTGAACGCACCAGCCAGGCCCTGGCCGCGTGCCGTGCGGCGCGCCGGCTGGTCGTCGACGAACTGGGCATCGACGCGGGGGAACGGCTCGACTCGCTGGAGATGGCCATCCTGCGCGGCGTCCCGGCGGAAGGCCTGGTCGCCGAGGCCATCGGCTGGGAGGGCCCGCGTGTCCGGCCGCTCCGGAGGGCGGCCGGACACGCGCGGTACGGCAGCGGCCTGTGACCGGCCGCGGCCGTCACGTGCGGACTACTCCGGCTTGCGCGCGGAGCAGGTCCACGACAGCGGGATCGGGTCCCCGGGCAGCCGCCAGAAACCCGGGTCCTGTTCGTCCCGGACCATGGAGCTGAGACGCTGCCGGCAGTCGACCGGCACCTCGGTGAACGTCTCGATCCGCAGCCCCGCCTGGATCAGCGCGGTGATGACGTCCGAGATCGTCCACGGCCAGCTGTACTGCTTGTACGGGTCGATCTCCCGGGCGCCCTCGTACTCGTCGCCGTAGGTGATGCCGACCTCGTTCTCGTGCGGACCGCTGGTGAACAGCTCCGAGCGGAGCCGCAGTTCACCGTTGACCTCCTGGAACGCGCCGAGGATCGAGTGGATCTCCACGATGTGGAAGACCCCGCCGGGCTTGAGGAAGTGCGCTATCACCTTGGCCCAGCCGGGCAGGTCCGGCAGGAGGTTGAGCACGCCGTAGTCGGTGTAGACGATGTCGAAGGAGCCCTTCAGCACCTGCGGCAGGTCGTAGATGTTGGCTTCCACGAACCTGATGTCCACGTTCAGGCCCTTGGCCAGGTCGCGGCCGATCTCAAGGGCCTGCCCGGCGAAGTCGACCGCCGTGACGTTGGCGCCCTTGCGGGCCCAGGAGATGGCGTTCAGCCCGATGTGGCACTGCAGGTGCAGGAAGTCCTTGCCGGACACGTCACCGAGCGCCGCCAGCTCCAGCGAGCGCAGACTGCTCTTCCCGGCCCGGAACGAGTCCAGGTCGTAGTAACTGGAGTCGACGTGTGCCAGGGCTCGCCGGTTCCAGCCCTCCTGGTTGCTCTCCATGCGTTTGCGGTCGTCGATGGTGGTGTCCAAGGGAGACCTCTCTTCGATGTGACGGCCAGTGCCGGTGCACCTGTGTCGGTGGAGCGTCCTACCGCCGATCGTTCCCGCGGCCGCTGACTCGGTGCTGAAGTGCCGGACGCGGCCCGCTGGAGCCTGCCGGGCCGCGCGGGCGGCTCAGCGGCCCCAGATCCTCCGGTAGGCCTCCCGGTAGCCCGGCGGGTCCCAGGCCGTGGCTCCGGCGCTGTTGGCGGCCGTCGAGACATGCGTGGAGGCGATATAGCCGCTGGCGGGGCGTCCGGAGAAGGCGCGGTTGAACTCGTCGACGATCTGCCAGCCCTGCTCGGACAGCGGCTCGGGAACGGTGGCGGCCTGATACTGCCGGCTGTTGATGCGCTGGAAGGCGGACGGGTCGCCGTCCCCGGCACCGATGTTGACGGGCGGTCCCGCACCCTTGCGGCCGGCCGCGCGGAAGGCGGGGGCGGCGTCGGCGAAGTACAGGTCGTTGATGGCGACGGAGTGCGTCCACGTGTCCGGGAAGCGGGAGAGCAGGGAGGCGATCTCGCGCGGGGTGCGGGTGCCGGCGTCCGGGATCGGGATGTTCTCGTACGCGAGCAGCCGGACCCCGGCGCAGGTGGCGAGTTTCTCTCTGACCAGATCGGACTTCCGCTTCGCGAACGGGACCGAGGCGTCGGTGAACAGCACCACCCCGGCCCGGCCGCCGGAGTGCGCGATGATCCACTGCGCGCTGATGCCGGCCACGTCCGAGACGCGGGTGGTGACGTTGGTGAACAGCGGGGGCCGCCTGCTCGGGCCGGGGGCCGCGACCGCGTGCCAGCCGATGAGGGGGATGCCGGCCGCGGCTGCCGCGTCGATCTGCTGCGCGGTCGAGCCGGGGTCGAAGCCGCCGATGACGATGCCCGAGGGCCGCAGGTCGACGGCCTCGCTCATGGCCGCCTGGATGCCGGCGGGGCTGCCGCCGCCGTCGATGACCCGGATGCGCCAGCCGATGACGTGCGCGGCCTCCCGGAGGCCGTCGGCGACGCCCGCGACTCCGGGGTTGGTCATGGTCTGCGCGACGTAGACGATCGTTTTGCCGGACACCGCCGCGGGGCCGGTGGTCGGCCCGTTCCAGGCGCTGTCGGTCCGCTCCGCTCGTGCGACGGCGGCCACGGCCGCGGCCTGCGCGGCGGGGCAGCCACCGGGGCCGGTGGCGGCTGTGGCGGGGTCCTTCGACGAACCACGCTGGCAGCCGGCCAGGGCGACGGCCGCGGCCAGCAGCGCGAGCCCGACGGACCTGACCCGGCGGCCCCGGGGGCCGCCGGCCTCGCGGGCGCGGCGCACGGGACCTCCTGGCGGAGCGACGATCGTCACGCCCTGGCCGGGGACGGGGCCGGAGCCCTTGGCGGAGGCCCTGGTCATGGTGGGGGGTCCGCGGTTCCGTCGTCGGCGGCCGACGCCGGCGGGCGGGGCGGAGCCGCCGGTGTGCCGTGGGCCGCGTCGGCCCCGGTGCGCAGCCGGCGCGCGGAGTACCCGGCCAGGCCGACGGCGAGCAGCAGTGTGCCGCCGTAGAACAGGGGGACCGTCCAGAACGCGCCGCCCAGCTGGCCGATCCCGGTGAGGCCGACGGCCAGCACGGCGACGGCGACGAGCGTGCCCAGGGCGTTGGGACGGCCGGGTCGGATCGCGGTGGAGCCGAGAAGGGCGCCGACGAACGCGGGCAGCAGATAGTCGAGACCGACGCTGGGATTGCCGATCTGCTGCTGAGCCGCCAGCAGCACCCCGGCGAAGCCGACGATCAGCCCCGACGCCGCGAACGCGTAGACGGTGTACCTGCGGGCCGGAATGCCCACCAGTTCGGCGGCGCGCGGGTTGGCACCGATGACGTACAGGCACCGGCCGAGCGGCAGCCGCTCCAGCACCACCCACAGGACGACGGCGACGGCGAGCACGTAGAACGCGGGCAGCGGCAGGCCGAGGAACGTGGAGTCGTAGAGGTCGGTGAAGGCGGCCGGCAGCCCGTCCGGACCCGGGACGATCCTGCCGCCGCCGGTGACCCAGCCGGTCACCGCGTACAGCATGCTGCCGGTCCCGAGGGTGGCGATGAACGAGTCGATCCGGCCGAACTCGACGATCAGACCGTTGAGGACGCCCACCACCCCGCCGCCGGCGATCACCACCAGGCAGGCCCAGGGCCACGGCCATCCGGCGTCGACGACGAGTCGCAGCACCATGACATGGGCCAGTCCCAGACCGTAGCCGAGGGAGAGATCGAAGGAGCCGGTCACGATGGGGACCATGGCGGCGAGCGCGAGGACGGCCGGGATCGACTGGGTGGACAGGATCGATGCGAGCGTGTCCCGGGTGGGGAACGTGTGCGGCAGCACGAGGGAGAAGGCCAGCACGAGCAGCGCGGTGAGGACCACGAGGCCGTAGGCGCCCGTGAGGTGCCGGGCCGGACTCCGCCCGAGCGGCCGGGGGCGGGGCGGGGAGGGGGGCGGCGCGGCGGTCATGAGTCGGTGGCGGAGCCGGGGGCGGGCAGGGCCGAGGCGGCCCGGGCCAGGGCCGTGACCGTGAGGTCAGCCCCGGTCAGCTCGGTGGCCACGCGGCCGCGGACGAACACCAGGGCACGTCGGCAGACGTCCGCCACCTCCTCGAAGTCGGTCGAGACCAGCAGCACCGCGAGGCCGCCGGCCAGCGCCTCGTCGAGCAGGCGGTGCAGCGCGGCCTTCGCCCCGACGTCCACGCTCGCGGTCGGCTCCTCCAGGATCAGCAGCCGCAGGTCCGCTCGGAGCCACCGCCCGATCAGGACCTTCTGCTGGTTGCCGCCGGACAGGGTGGCGAGGGGGGCCTCGGTGTCGCGGGGGCGCACCGCGAACCGTTCGGTCAGCTCCGCGGCCCGGGCGCGTTCGTGACGGGGACCCATCCAGCGCAGCGCGGGCAGACCGCCCGCCCGGGGATTGGCCAGCAGGTTCTCGCGCACGGTCAGCCCCATGGCACAGCCCTCCCGCTGTCTGTCGCCGGGCACGAGGCCGACCGCGGCGGCGACGGCGTCGGTGACCGTGCGGGGCCGGTAGGGCCGGCCGGCCAAAAGGGCCCGGCCGCCGAGGAAGGGCCGGGCGCCGGCCAATGCGCGGCCCAGCTCCACGTGCCCGGCGCCCGAGAGGCCGACCAGGCCCAGGGCCTCCCCGGCCCGCAGCTCAAGGGTGACCGGTGCCGTGCCGGCGGTCCGTGCGCCGTCGAGGACCAGGACGGGCGGGCCGCCCGCGGGGACGGCGGCGGGGAGCGGGCGGGCGGGTTCCGAGCCGACGATGTCGTGGACCAGCCGGGCGGGGCTGTGGCCCGCCAGCGGGCCGTGGCTGACGAGCCGGCCGTCGCGCAGGACGGCGAAGGCGTCGGCCACCTGGAACACCTCGTCCATGCGGTGGGTGACGTAGAGGATGCCGTGCCCCTGGTCCCGCAGGGCGTGCAGCACCCCGAAAAGGCGGGCGCAGTCGGCGGCGGGCAGGCGGGCGGTCGGCTCGTCGAGCACGACGAGCCGGGCGTGCGCCGCCAGGGCCCGGCCGACGGCGACCAGCGAACGCTCGGCGGGACCGAGCCGGGCGACCTGGGTGTCCGGATCGAGGTGGCCGCCGACCGCCTCCAGGGCCTCGGCGCACCGCTGCCGGGTCAGCCGCCAGGAGATCAGTCCGGCGCGGCGCGGATATCCGGTGGTCAGGGCGATGTTCTCGGCGACGGTCATCCACTCCACGAGCCCGAGGTCCTGGTGGATGAAGGACATGCCGCGGGCGGCGGCACGACTTCCGAGCGTGTGCCCGGCCACCGTCACCGAGCCCGCGTCGGCCTGGTGGACCCCCGCGAGCACCTTGATGAGCGTGGACTTGCCGGCACCGTTGGGGCCGAGCAGGGCGAGCACGCTGCCGGCCCTGACGTCGAGGTCGACCCCGTCCAGCGCACGGGTCCCGCCGAACCGCTTGGCGAGCCCGCGGATCCGTAGCAGCGGGTCGGGAGGGTCGTGCACGGAGATCTCCGGGTGGTCGGCCTGGTGTCTTCTTCGTCCCGGCTCTGGCCTCTCGCCAGCGATACTAGTGGGACAGATCGTGGCATTCCGGATCTGGCGTCCATGTGGCGAACACGTGGCGAATTTGACGGCCGCGATACACCGACGGGTCGGCCGGGCCCCCAACCGTGAGCGGCCACGATCCGGGCGCCCGCGGCCTCAGGCGGCGTCGAGCGCGCACTCCGCCCAGATGACCTTTCCCTCCCGGATGTAACGGGTGCCCCAGCTCCGCGTCAGCTGGGCCACCAGGAAGAGGCCGCGGCCGCCCTCGTCGGTGGTGGCCGCCCGGCGCAGGTGCGGGGCGGTGTTGCTGTGGTCGGAGACCTCGCAGATCAGGGTGCGGCCGTGCAGCAGACGTACGCGCACGGGACCGGAGCCGTGGCGGATGGCGTTGGTGACCAGTTCGCTCAGCACCAGCTCCGCGGCGAACCCGGTCTCCTCGAGTCCCCAGTCGGCCAGCCGGCGCAGCGCCGACGAGCGGACCTCGCTGACGAGGGACGGGTCGGCGGGCAGGTCCCAGGTGGCGATCCGGTCGGGGGGCAGGGCACGGGTGCGGGCGACGAGCAGGGCGATGTCGTCGGTCGGGTGGACCGGCGCCACGGTGTCCAGGACCGTCTCGCAGATCTCCTCGGGTGTGCGATCCGGGTGGGCGAGGGTGTCGCGCAGCCGGTCGAGGACCGCGTCGACGTCGCGGTTGCGGCCCTCGATGAGCCCGTCGGTGTAGAGGACCAGCCGGCTGTCCTCGGGCAGGTCGACGTCGACCGCTTCGAAGGGCAGGCCGCCGAGGCCCAGCGGGGGCCCGGCGGGCAGGTCGGGGAAGCGGACCGTGCCGTCGGGGAGGACCAGCGCGGGGGGCGGATGCCCGGCACGGGCCATGGTGCACTGCTGCGTGGTCGGGTCGTAGACGGCGTACAGGCAGGTCGCGCCGATGATGCCCGCCTCGCCGGTGGCGGGAGCCTCCCGGTCGAGGCGGCCCACCAGGTTGTCGAGGTGGGTGAGGACCTCGTCCGGGGAGAAGTCGAGTTCGGCGAAGCTGCGGGCGGCGGTGCGCAGCCGCCCCATGGTGGCGGCCGAGAGCATCCCGTGCCCCACCACGTCGCCGACCAGGAGGCCGACCCGGGTGCCGGAGAGGGGGATGACGTCGTACCAGTCGCCGCCCACGTCGGACTCCGCGGGCAGGTAGCGGTGCGCCACCTCGACGGCGTCCTGGTCGGGCAGACCCTGCGGGAGCAGGCTGCGCTGCAACGCCAGCACCATGGTGCGCTCGCGCGTGTAGCGGCGGGCGTTGTCGACGGACAGGGCGGCGCGGCCGACGAGTTCCTGGATGAGCGAGCGGTCGTCGTCGTCGAAGGCGGCGCGGTGCTGCCCGCGGTAGAACGCGGCCACGCCGAGGATGACGCCGCGGGCCACGAGGGGGACGGCGACGAGGGAGTGGACGTGGCTCAGCAGTACCTCGGTGCGCTGCGGGTCGTGGGCGAGCCAGCCCACGGCTGTCCTCAGGTCCGGTTCCAGCACCGCCTGCCCGCTGGTCAGGCAGCGCAGTTGCGGCGTGGCCGGGCCGTAGTCGACGCGCTTGCCGACCGGGTGGAACGGACAGTCGTCGGCGATGCCGTGGACCACGGTGCGATACAGGTCCGAGAAGGGGTCGGCGGCCTCCTCGCCCCGCAGTACGGCCTCGGGCAGGTCGATGGTGACGTAGTCGGCCAGCCGTGGCACGGCGGTCTCGGCGAGTTCCTCGGCGGTACGGCGCACGTCCAGGGTGGTCCCGACGCGCGCGCTGGCGTCGCTCAGCAGTTCCAGGCGGCGCCGGGCGGCGAGCGCGTACCGCCCCACGTGCGGCTCTCCCACCAGCACCAGCCCTCTGGCCGGCGGACCCGCCGGGGGCGGCGCGTCCGGACGACCGCCTGCCGCCGCGTCGTCGCCCCCGCCCGGCGCGCCGCCCGGACCGCCCGTCGACGTGCCGGCGCCGTGCGTACCGGCGGCTCGCAGGGGCACGGGCCCGGTCACCACGGGAACGGGTGCTGTCCCGCCGTCAGCGGCCACGGGAACGGCCGCGGACGGCGGGACGGCGAGGGCGACGGACGTCGCCTCGACGCGCGAGACGGCGGCTTCCGCGGACGTGGCAGCCGTGGCGGACCCGGCGGTGGCGCGGGCGAGGTCGGTGGGGACGAGGGTGAGGCGCGGTTCCTCGGCGGGCCGCGCGACGAGGAGGGGCGCGCGCGGTGCGGGGCCGGGCAGGATGGCCTCGGTGACGAAGCCCTCCACCCCGGTGGGGGTCGTCATCGGACGGCTCACCAGCGTGACCTGCCGGCCGTCGGACAGGGCCACGCGGACCGCGGCCCGCTGTGCGCAGGAGATCAGCTCGGCGGCCTTTTCCAGCACGGTCGCCTGGTCGCCGGGGCGCATCCGGGGGCCCAGGTCGCCGACCCCGACCCTGTGGTGAGGCAGGGCGGCGGTCTCGGCGCCGGTGTCCAGGTACGCCCGCAGCAGGGCGCGTTCGCGTTCGGAACTCTGTCCGAGCAGCCGCCGCTCGATGGCGTGGGCAGCCCGGCGTATCACCGTGGCCAGCGCCGGGTCCTCGGCGCCGCGCGGGTAGCCGAGGCAAAGGACGCCCTCGATGCGGCCGCTGATCGGGTCGCGGACCGGAAGGGCCCGGCAGGCGTTGCCCTGGGAGCGTTCGGCGAAGTGCTCGGCGCCGTAGACCTGGACGAGTTGCCGCTCGGCCAGCGCGAGCCCGATGCCGTTGGTGCCGGCGTACTGCTCGGCGAAGACGAACCCGGGGACGCGCTGGAACGCCGGGAGGGTTCTGGCCAGGGACGTCTCTCCGAAGCGGCGCAGCAGCACGGTCCCGTTCGCGTCCGCGAGGGAGATGTTCATCCTGGTGCCGGCGAACCAGGACTGCAGCCGGTCCAGCACCGGCACGGCCGCGCGGATGATCGGGGCATCGCGCTCGAAGTCGTCCAGGAAGGGGAGCCCGGGCTGGTCCGGGGAGAGCCCCAGGGCCCGGCAGCGCTGCCACGACTGCCAGATGGGGACGCGGACGCCGGCCTCGACCGCCTCGCCCTGCAGGAACCGCTCACGCGAACGGGCGGGCCCTTTGCCGTCCGTCGCACGCCTCGTCGCTGCCGCTTTCCCGCCGCCCCGAACCACGCTTCGCCTCATTCGCTCCCGCAGAGTCCGCTTCTCTAACATAAAAGGATATACGTTGCATTACGGACATTGCCCATTCGGCGTCACAGAACGGCGACCGGGTTGACCGGCGAGCCCGTCCCGCCCGGGATGTCCAGCGGCGCCACGACGAGCAGGAACTCGTGCCGTCCCGCCCGGGCCGTCGCGGCCGCCAGGGCCTCCAGGTCGAGGTTGTCCAGGAGCGGTACGCCCATCGCGGCCAGCAGCAGGGCGTGGACGGGCGAGTGCACACCGTCCACGGGGGAGGGCCGTACGTCACTGTCGCCGTCGCCGCCGAGCAGCGCGATGCCGCGCTCGGCCAGCAGCGGTACGGCGTCCACGTGGAAGCCCGCGCAGGCCGTGTCCGGGTCCCAGGCGCCGAGGTCCGCGCGGCGGCGGGCCTGCCCGGAGCGCAGCAGCACCGCGTCGCCCTCGCCGATCCGCACGCCGAGCGCCCGCTCCGCGGCGATGACGTCCGCCGCGCGCACCGCCAGCCCCGGCTCCAGCCAGCGGATCCCCTGGACGGCGGGGAGGTCGAGGAGAACCCCCCGGGTGACGAGGGGGCCGAGCGCCGACACCGCCGCGAACCGGGCCCCCGCCGCCCCGACGGCCTCCTTCGCCGGCCGGCCGTCGTAGAGCTGCCCCCGGTAGGAGACATGGCACAGGGCGTCGAGATGGGTGACGGCCTTGCCGTGGTAGTCGGCGGCGATGAAGTCCTTGTGGGTGGCGGGCTCCGGGCTCTGCACGTCACCGAGATCGGTCATGTGGTGCAGGGCGGGCCGGGGGTTGTCGGGGCCGGGCACGGTGTTCCAGGGCAGCGCCAGCGGTACGACCTGACCGGACCGCACGGCACCCGTGGCCCGCCGTACGTGCCGCGCGGTCACCCGGTTCCAGGCGCCGCGGTCGGCCGGGGTCCAGCGGCCCCAGGTGCGGACCGCCGCGAAGAGCTCGTCGAACTCCCGACGGGAGACGGCGGGCCCGTTGCCGGCACCGGTCGGCCCCGGATCCGGGCCGCCCGCGGGGCTCGCGCTCGCGCTCATCCGTGCTCCCGTTCCCAGCGTCGGGCTTCCAGCCTCGCACGACCCGCGCCGGCCCGCCGGGTCCGCAGGGCCGGTCGCACGGCGGGCGGAGCCGCAGCACGGACCGTAGATTGAGGGGGAAGCCGTTGAGGCGGGAAGGAGCGTCAGCGGTGGCATCGCGGGTTGATCACACGGCGCTGTTCGCCGCGACACCGAGCCCGTATCTGGTACTCGGCCCCGACCTGGTCATCGTCGATGTGAACCGGGCCTATCTGGCGGCCACCGGGCGAACCCGGGAGGACCTGCTCGGGCGGCACATCTTCACCGCGTTCCCGGACAATCCCGCCGACCCCGACGCCGACGGGGTCCGCAATCTCGGCGGGTCGCTGCGCCGGGTCCTCGCCACCGGCCGGCCCGACACGATGGCGCTGCAGAAGTACGACATCCCCGTCATGGGGAGGCCCGGGGTCTTCGAGGAGCGCTGGTGGTCCCCGGTGAACACCCCCGTGCTCGGCCCGGCCGGGCAGGTGACCTACATCATCCACCGGGTGGAGGACGTCACCGCGTTCGTCAAGGAGTACCGGGTCACCCATCCCGACAGCGTCCAGCCAGGGGAGCGGCCGCAGGAGACGCAGGCCCTGGAGGCGGAACTGTACGCGCGGGCGCGTGAGCTGCAACGGCTCAACGAGGAGCTGCGGCAGGCCCACACCCGTGAACGCGAGGTCGCCTTCATCCTGCAGGAGGCCATGCTCCACGTCCCCGACCTGGCCCACCACCGCGACATCGCGGTGCGCTACCTGCCCGCCACCGGCTCCCTCAACGTCTGCGGCGACTGGTACGACGTCGCCGACATCCCGCCCGACCGGTTCGCCGTCGCGGTCGGCGACGTCATCGGCCACGGCCTGGAGGCGGCGGCCGTCATGGGCATGCTCCGCAGCGCCCTGTCCGCCGCCATCCGGGCCCTGGAACGCCCCGCCCAGGCCCTGGAGGTCCTCGGCCTGTACGCCAGGTGCGTCGAGGGGGCGCTGGGCACCACCGCCGTCAAGGCCGTCGTCGACATGCGCAGCCGTCTGATCACCTACAGCAGCGCGGGCCACCTGCCGCCGATGCTCATCCACCCCGACGGCAGCTGCGAACTGCTGGACCAGGCCACCGACCCCCCGCTCGGCGTCCGTCCGTACCACGTCCCCCGCCCGCAGGCGAGCCTGGCCTACAAACCCGGCGACACCCTCGTCCTGTACACCGACGGGCTCATCGAGCGGCGGGACCAGGACATCGATGTCGGCCTGAACCAACTGGCCCATGTCCTCGGCGAGTTCAACCACCTGGGCACCGAGCAGCTCGCCGACACCGTCCTGGCCCGCCTGGGCGTCGCCAGCGGCGGCCTGGACGATGTCGCGCTCATCGTCGTACGGCTCTGAGCCGTACGGCCTGCCGCCGTAGGACTCCGACCGCGGGACCGGAGCCCCTAGCGGCCGGCGCGCACCCCGTCCAGGGCGATGCCGAGGACGCGGTCGCGCTGGGCGTCGTCCTCGTAGGCCGTGGCCGTGATGCCGGAGACCATGCGGAGCAGGTCGCCGATCTCCATGTCGGTGCGGACCACGCCCGCCTTCTGGGCCCGCTCCAGCAGCGGGCCGCCGGCCGCGTACATCGAGTCACGGCAGGCCTGGAAGATCTCCGACTCGTCGTTCAGGGCCTCGCGCACCGCCCGTTTGGTGACCATGTAGCCGGTGAAGCGGTCCAGCCACGAGGTCAGCGCCTGCCACGGCTCCAGCTCGGCCAGGTCCACGGCGGCCCGGCACAGCGCGTTGACCTCGTCCGCGTAGACGCTCTCGAAGAGGTCGCGGCGGGTGGGGAAGTTCCGGTACAGGGTGCCGATCCCGACCCCCGCGCGGCGGGCGACGTCCTCCAGGGAGACGTCCGCGCCCCGCTCGGCGAAGGCCTCGCGGGCGGCCGCGATCAGCGCGTCGTAGTTGCGGGCGGCGTCCTTACGGTGCGGTCTCCGGGACGCGACGATTCCACTGACGGGGAACGGACTGTCCGTCACTGCTGCCTCCCGCGTGACAAGGGTGAACCGGAGGGATTCCTCGACTTCGGTTGAAGCGGAGGGTGGCCTCCAGTAGAGTGGAGGGGTACCTCCACTTTAGCAGTGCGGAGTGGCGACGCCATGGCCGGACGCGGCCCGGTCCCCACGTCCCGCCCGCTCACCGACATCTCCCTTGCCTTTCCTCTGTTCTCCTCCGTTTTCCCTGGCTTTTCCCCTTTTCCGCCTTTCCCCTTTCCCTTTTTCCCTCCGTTCCGATTTCGGAGAGGTCCTTCATGCCCCGGAAGTCCACCCGCCTCACCTTCGCGGTCCTCGCGACCGGTGCCGGCGTGTTCTCCATGCTCCAGTCGCTGGTCGCACCGGCCCTGCCGACCGTCCAGCACGCCCTGCACACCTCCCAGTCCACCGCGACCTGGGTGATGACGGCCTACCTGCTGTCCGCCTCGGTCTTCACCCCGATACTCGGCCGCGTCGGCGACCTGATCGGCAAGAAGCGCACCCTCGTCGCCGTCCTGCTGGCCGTCCTGGCCGGCTGCCTGCTCGCCGCGCTCGCGCCGAACATCGGCGTCCTGATCGTCGCCCGGGTCGTCCAGGGCATCGGCGGCGCCCTGTTCCCGCTCTCGTTCGGCATCATCCGCGACGAGTTCACCCCGGCCGAGGTCAGCGGCAGCATCAGCAACCTGTCCGCGGTGATCGCGGCCGGCGGCGGCGTCGGCATCGTGGCCGCGGGCCCGATCGTCTCGGCGCTCGACTACCGCTGGCTGTTCTGGATCCCGGTCGGCGTGGTCGCGGTGACCGTCCTGATCGCCGCCCGCTACGTCCCCGAGTCGCCCAAGCGGGCCGAGGGCAGCGTCAGCTGGCTCGGTGCCGGACTGCTCTCCGCCTGGCTGGTGGCGCTGCTGCTGCCGCTGAGCCAGGCCGGGCAGTGGGGCTGGGGCTCGGCCAGGGTCCTCGGCCTGTTCGGCACGGCCGTCGTCCTGTTCGCCGTCTGGCTGCTCGCCGAGACCCGCTCCGCCACCCCGCTGATCGACCTGCGCGTGATGCGGCTGCCCGCCGTCTGGACCACCAACACGGCCGCCCTTCTCTTCGGCGCCGGCATGTACGCGATCTGGTCCTTCCTGCCCGGCTTCGTCCAGACCCCGGCCGCGGCCGGGTACGGGTTCGGCGCCACCGTCACCGAGTCCGGCCTGCTCATGCTGCCGATGCTCATCGCCATGTTCCTCTCGGGCGTCATCGGCGGCCGCCTCGAACACCGCGTCGGCGCCAAGGCGCAGCTCACCGCGGGAGCCGCGCTCGGCGCACTGGCCTGCGGCTTCCTCACCCTCTGGCATGACCAGCAGTGGCAGATCGGCGTCGTCGCGGGCCTGTTCGGCCTCGGTATCGGCCTGGCCTTCGCCTCGATGGCCAACCTCATCGTCGGCAGCGTGCCGCCCGAGCAGACCGGCGCGGCGACCGGCATGAACGCCAACATCCGCACCATCGGCGGCTCCATCGGCGCCGGGCTCACCAGCGTCCTGGTCACCGGCCGGCTCCAGCCCTCCGGGCTGCCGTACGCCTCCGGCTACACCCACGCCTGGGCCCTGCTCGCGCTGTTCTGCCTGACCGCCGCCGGGGCCGCCCTCCTCGTCCCGGTGCGCCGCGCGAGCCGCGTCGCCGGCCCGGCCACGGAGCGGTCGGCGGCAGCACCCGTACGCGTGCGGTAGTGTTGACCTGCGTGATCACGCGGGCCACCGCGTGACTCCGCAGCGGGACGTGGCGCAGCTTGGTAGCGCACTTGACTGGGGGTCAAGGGGTCGCAGGTTCAAATCCTGTCGTCCCGACGGTGTGAAGGGCCCCACGGGCGAGAGCCTGTGGGGCCCTTTTGGTTTGGGTCGTTTCCGATCTTCGAGGTTGAGCATGCCGCTCACCGGCACCTTCACTCGGAGGCCGGCGAAGATGCCGTTGCTGGACCTGGAGAAGATGACCGCGGGTCTGCCGCAGGCCTGGTCGGGGTTCCTACGGGACTGGGACCGCTCGCTGCGGGCCGGGAACTACCCGGAGACCACGCCCTACAACTGTCTGCCGGCGGCCGCGCGGCTGGCGCGGTACGTGGGCGAGTACTCGCCGGATCCCGAGGCCGGCGCGGCGGCCGGGGGCCCGGTGGAGGTCGGCCGGGCGCACGTGGAGGCGTTCCAGGCCTGGATGATCGAGACGCGGTCGGCGTCGACCGCCCTGAACAAGCACAAGGGACTGCAGCAGTTCTTCAAGTGGCTGATGCCGGACGACGGGGAGATCGACCGACACCCGACCGTGCTACCGCTCGGCCGGGTGTGGCCGCCTGCCCTCCGGCGTATCGAATTCCGGATCAGAGCGTCGGGGACGAGGAGGCGGTGCGCGCTGAATCGGTGGTCACGGGGTGGAGCAGGTCGTAGGCGCTCTCGGCGTGCAGGTGGACGTCCACGCCGCCCTCCTCGACTTCGGGGCGGACGCGCAGGCCCATGGTCTTGTCGAGGGCCTTGGCGATGAGCCAGGTGACGGAGAAGGAGTACAGCAGTACGGCGAAGGCGCCCACCGCCTGCTTGCCGAGGAGGCCGAGACCACCGCCGTAGAGCAGGCCATCGACACCGTTCGGGGCGTCGGAGGTGGCCAGGACGCCCACGAGCAGCGTGCCGGTGATGCCGCCGACCAGGTGGATGCCTACGACGTCGAGCGAGTCGTCGTAGCCGAGTCGGTACTTGAGCCCCACGGCCAGCGCGCAGACCGCGCCGCCGATCGCACCCAGGAGCAGCGCGCCGACCGGGGACACCGCCCCGCAGGACGGGGTGATGGCGACCAGCCCGGCGATCGCGCCCGACGCAGCGCCGAGACTGGTGGCGTGGCCGTCACGGAGCTTCTCGACGACGAGCCAGCCGAGCATCGCCGAGCAGGTCGCGGTGAAGGTGTTGAGGACGACGACGGACGCCGCGTTGGACGAGGTGAGGGCGGAGCCGCCGTTGAAGCCGAACCAGCCGAACCACAGCAGGCCCGCGCCGAGCATCACCAGGGGCAGGTTGTGGGGCCGTTCGGTGCCTCTGTCCTTCTTCCAGCCCAGGCGCTTGCCGAGGACGAGGATCACCGCCAGTGCCGCGGCACCGGAGTTGATGTGGACGGCCGTGCCGCCGGCGTAGTCGATGGCGCCGAGTCTGTTGACGATCCAGCCGCCGACGACGCCCTTGCCGTCGAAGGCGAACACCCAGTGGGCGACCGGCAGATAGACCAGGGTCACCCAGATGCCGGTGAAGGCCATCCAGGCGCCGAATTTGATGCGGTCGGAGATCGCCCCGCAGATCAGGGCGGCGGTCAGGGCCGCGAACAGGGCCTGGAAGGCGGCGAACACCGAGAGCGGGATGACGGCGTTCGGGTCGTCCTTCATCACACCGCTCAGACCGAAGTACTCGGTGACGTCACCGAGCAGTCCGGCGCCGCCGATCGAGTCGCCGAAGGAGGCCGAGAAGCCGTAGACGACCCAGATGCAGCCCACCAGGGCGACGGCTCCGAAGGTCATCATGATCATGTTCAGGACGCTCTTGGCGGCGACCATGCCGCCGTAGAAGAGGGCCAGCCCCGGCACCATCAGACAGACGAGTGCCGTGCTTGCGAGCATCCATGCGGTGCTTCCGGTGTCCATGCGCACGCTCCGCGGAGTGGATCCAGGAGTCCCACAGGCAGTGGGCCCCATGAAAGGAAACGAAGTTTCATCGCAGTAGACCTGTGGTGTGTTACGGACGCTCGAGCGCCGAATTAAGCGCGAGTTTCGGCCACTCCCGCGCCGCCCGGTCCAACCGGAACCCCGGGGAAGTGGCCAGGTCGGCGGCCATCGTCCCGGTCGGCGGGACGAACTTGGCGCCGTGCCCCGAGCAGGCGTAGCGGCAGCCGGCCTCGGCGACCGGCTCGGGGGTCGAGGCCTGGCATCCGGTCGCGGACGAAGCCGCCGAGGCGGCGGCCGTGTCCGGGCGCATGCGTCGGCCTGGCAACCACGGTGGGCGCGGCTCCCGTTGCGGCGAGCCGGCTGGCCGCGGTCACTGGCAGTGGACGCTGTGACGTTAGGGTGTACGTATGGGAGATGACGCGAACGCGCTGCTGCGCAACGTCGGCACGGCACGCGACCGCCATGCCGACGAGCCGATCGAGACGCTCGAACTCGAGTCGGCGATCGCCCGCAATGTGCGTGAACTGCGCCATCAGCGCGGGCTTTCGGTCACCGACCTGGCGGCCAAGGTCGGTATCTCCAAAGCGATGCTTTCCAAGATCGAGAATGCCCAGACCTCGTGCAGCCTCAGCACGCTCTCCCTGCTGGCCAAAGGCCTCGACATTCCGGTGACCTCACTGTTCCGCGGAGCTGACGTCGAGCGCCCGGCCTCCTATGTGAAGGCCGGGCGAGGCACACCGATCGTTCGCAGTGGCAGCCAGGTGGGGCATGACTACAAGCTCCTCGGGTCCCTTCGCGGTGAGCACAGGCGCCTTGAGTGCCTGCTCGTGACGCTCACCGCGAAGAGCCAGACCTATCCGCTCTTCCAGCACCCCGGCACCGAGTTCATCTACATGCTGGAAGGGGCGATGGACTATGGCCACGGACGCAGTGTCTACCGCCTCAAGCCGGGTGACACCTTGATCCTCGACGGCGAGGGAGCCCACGGCCCCGTCGAACTGGTGGACCTGCCGATCCGCTTCCTGTCCGTGATCGCTTTCCCCGACGGCACCAAGTGAGGCCGCTCCGCGAACGCTCCGATGCCCGGGGCCGGTGACGGCTCGGTGCCGGCGTCCGGCCCGCCGGCCGGCATCATGTCCGGGGCACATTGCGGGTGCTGAAGCAGGGCCTGGGTTCACCGCGGCGGCCCGCCAGGCACCCCCCACCCTCGCGCCGTGCCCGAGTCTCACCGGCGGAGCAGGGTCTCCAGGCTGTCGGCGAGCGCCGCGGCGCCGATCCCGGCGTCGGCGTCCTCCACCTGATCGGCGGGGACGTGCGAGACGCCCGTGAAATTGCGTACGAAGACCATCGCGGTCGGGACGTGGTCCTTGAGGACGCCGGCGTCGTGGCCGGCGCCGGTGCCGAGCTGCGGTGCCGCGTCGAGCACGTCGGTGAGCCGGTCGCGCAGGCGTGGGTCGAAGTCGACGGTGGAGCTGAAGGACTCCTCGGTCATCTCCGCGGTGCAGCCCTCCTCCGTGGCGAGCCTGCACGCGGCGTGCCGGATCTCGTCGACGAGGTGGCGGGTGACGGCGTGCCTCGACCCCGACGCCGCCGTGCCAGGCCCAGATGACGCCGTTGCGGTCGGTTTCGACGTCCAGCCCGTGCTCTTGCGCGTGGGCGACGAACCACGAGCGCAGGTCGAATTCGGCACCGGAGCAGACGGACCGGGTGCAGCCGCCGCGCTGGGGGTCCGTGCCGACGTCGGCGATCTCGGCGAGCAGGGAGGAAACGGTTTCAGTCATCGGGTTCCTTGAAGAGTCGTACGTCGGCGGCCAGCTCGTCCAGCAGGACGGTGGCGTCGGCTGGGAGGCGAGGGCCGCCCACCGGCCGGAGGATCACCTCCGCCCGGCACGCGCCCCGTCGCGTCATCACGTTGAGTGCCCGGGTGGGCGTGTCGAGGGCCACCGCGACCGGTGCCTCGCCGGCGAACCGCGCCTGGTCGCCGACCGCGAGCCGCCGCTGCCGCCCGTCGACCGTCAGCCGCAGGGGGCCGAGCGCGACGAAGAGGCGATCGAGCCCGGGGAACGTCGAGAACGGCGCGTCGCGGTCGAGATCGGCCACGCTGAGGCGCCACAGGACCCGGCCGGACGCGTCTGTCCCGGTCGCGAGCTCCCGGGTGGTTCCGGCACCGTTGCGCCAGGGCGTCGGGGCCACCCGGGAGGGGGCGAGCGTCCCGGTCACGTCACCGCATCTCGCCGGCACCGACATAGGGGTGCAGGCTGCTGAGCGGTTTGCCCTCGGCGAACCGTTCGAGGCGGAAGTCCGAGGCGGGGATGTCGGGATCGGTGCTGTCGCCCTCGAACACCAGGTCGGCGACGAGGTCGCCCACGGCCGGGCTGATCTTGAAGCCATGGCCGGCGAAACCGGCGGAGAGGATCAAGCCCTCGATGCCTCCGACCGGGGCGATCACGGGGTTCCAGTCCGGCGGGACGTCGTACACGCCGGCGTAGGTGTGGGTGACCGACGGTTCGGGGAAGCCCGGGAAGCGGTGCATCACCTTCTCCGCGTACTTCTCGATACTGGCCTCGCCGGCGATGTTGGAGTAGTTGTCGGGGTCGACGAACTTCTTCTGGAAGTCGGCGTGGTCGCTGTTGCCGACGAGGAACTGGCCCGCGCCCTCCAGCCGGCAGTACTGCAGGCTCACCAGGTCGGAGACGACCGGGAGGTCCGGCAGCGGCTCGCCGGCGTCGACGATGAGGAGCTCCGAGCGGTAGGCATCGATCGGGAAGTCGATCCCGAGGTCGGCGAGCAGCTTCGCCGACCACCAGCCCGAGGCGACGACGACCAGATCGGCATCGACCACCTCACCGCCGTCGAGCTGGACACCCGTCACCTTGTCGCCAGCGGTGAGGATGCGGGCGACGGGGGTGTTCTGCCGGATGCGCGCGCCCTGGTCACGGGCCACCTGCCCGTAGTGCAGGGCGAGTTGGGTGGCGTCCGCGAACCCGCCGCGCGGTTCGTACGACGCCAGCGCGACGTCGCCGACCTCCATCATCGGCCACAGCCCGGCCAGCCGGTCGTTGTCGATCAGGTCGACGTGGACGCCGAGGCCCTGGTGCATGGCGGTGTTGGCCCTGAGCGGCTCGGTGTTCTCTTCGCCGACGATGACGGTGTAGCCGACCTGGCGGAAGCCGACCCGGTCGCCGAGTTCCTCGAAGACCGGCAGGCTCCGCCACGCCATCGCGGCGATCGAGGGCACGCCGTAGTGCGCGCGGACGATCCCGCTGGACTTGCCGGTGCCGCCGCCGGCGAGCTGGTGCCGCTCCAGGACGAGCACGTCGGTGAGTCCGCGCTGCGTCAGTGCCCGGGCGATCGAGAGTCCGATCAGGCCGCCTCCGACGACCACTGCCTTCGTCGCCATCAGAACCCCCCTCCGGGGATCCAGGAGGTACCGGCGAGCGGGACGCGGGCCATGGCGGCTGCCTCGATGGAGGTGGCGACCATGTCCTCGGGTTCGAGGTGGGTGACGTGGGCCTTGCCGCAGGCGCGGGCGATGGTCTGGGCCTCCATGGTGAGAACCCGCAGGTAGTTGGCGACTCGGCGGCCGCCCTCGACCGGGTCGAGCCGCTGTTGCAGCTCCGGGTCCTGGGTGGTGATGCCCGCGGGGTCCTGGCCCGCCTGGAACTGGTCGTAGAACCCGGCCGCCGAGCCGAGCTTCTCGTACTCCGCGGCGTACTTCGGGTCGTTGTCGCCCAGCGCGATGAGGGCGGCGGTGCCGATGGCGACGGCGTCGGCACCGAGGGCGAGTGCCTTGGCGACGTCGGCACCGGATCGGATCCCGCCGGAGACGATGAGCTGGACGCCGTCCGGCTTCTTGTGGACGCCGAGTTCCTGGAGCGCCTGCACCGCCTGCGGAACGGCGGCGAGGGTCGGGATGCCGACGTGCTCGATGAAGACGTCCTGGGTGGCGGCGGTGCCGCCCTGCATGCCGTCCACCACCACGACGTCCGCGCCGGCGTGCACGGCGAGCTTGACGTCGTAGTAGGTGCGCGAGGCGCCGACCTTGACGTAGACCGGCTTCTCCCAGTCGGTGATCTCACGGATCTCGTTGATCTTGATGGTGAGGTCGTCCGGGCCGGTCCAGTCGGGGTGGCGCGAGGCCGAGCGCTGGTCGATGCCGGCGGGCAGGTCCCGCATGCCCGCGACACGCTCGGAGACCTTCTGGCCGAGCAGCATGCCGCCGCCGCCCGGCTTGGCGCCCTGGCCGAGGACGATCTCGATGGCGTCGGCACGGCGCAGGTCGTCCGGGTTCATGCCGTAGCGGTTGGGCAGGTACTGGTAGACGAGGTGCTTGGAGTGGCCGCGCTCCTCCGGGGTCATGCCGCCGTCGCCGGTGGTGGTGGAGGTGCCGGTGGCCGAGGCCGCGCGGCCGAGGGCCTCCTTGGCGTTGGCGCCGAGGGCGCCGAAGCTCATGCCGGCGATCGTCACCGGGATGTCGAGCCGCAGGGGGTACTTGGCGTTGCGCGCGCCCAGCACCACGTCGGTGCCGCACCGCTCGCGGTATCCCTCCAGCGGGTAGCGCGACACCGAGGCGCCGAGGAAGAGCAGGTCGTCGAAGTGGGGCAGGGCGCGTTTGGCGCCCCAGCCGCGGATGTCGTAGATGCCGGTCTCGGCGGCACGCTGGATCGCGGCGATGGTCGCCCGGTCGAACGTGGCGGACTCGCGCAGGCCCAGCCGGGCCCGGTCGTCGGGGGTGAGGGTCATCGGGTCCTGCCTCAGTACTCGTTCTCGTGGGTGAAGTGGTAGAGAGTGCGGGCCGAGCCGTAGCGCTTGTACGACGCCGGGTCGTCGTCCTCGAAGCCGGCGGCCTTGAGCAGGCCTGCCAGCTCCTCGAGGTGCTCGGGCCGCATCTCCTTCTCGACGCAGTCGGCCCCGAGCGACTTGGCGGTGCCGCGCAGGTAGATGCGGGCCTCGTAGAGTGAGTCGCCGAGCGCGTCCCCCGCGTCCCCGCGGACCACCAGGCGGCCCTTCTGCGCCATGAAGGCGCTCATGTGCCCGACGTCGCCGCCGACGACGATGTCGATGCCCTTCATCGAGATGCCGCAGCGGGCGCCGGCGTCTCCGTCGATGACCAGCAGACCGCCGCGGCCGGTGGCCCCGGCCGACTGTGAGGCCGAGCCCGTGACATGGATGGTGCCGCTCATCATGTTCTCGGCCAGGCCCTGGCCGGCGTTGCCCTTGATGACGACCTCGGCCTGCTGGTTCATGCCGGCGGCGTAGTAGCCGAGGTGACCGTTGACGGTGACCTTGACCGGCGCGTCGAGACCGACGGCGACGTTGTGGGCGCCGCGTGGGTTCTCGATCACGTACTCACCTTCGAGACCCGCGGCGTGGAGCGCCTGGTTGACCTCGCGCAGCGGCGTGGTGCTCAGGTCGAAGGCGGGCACTGCCTCGTCGGCGGAGCTCATGCCGACACCTCCTGACGGTTCCAGTGGTAGATGACCTCGGGCTCGGGCTCCCAGATCCGGGCGTTCTCGACGCCGGGCAGGTGGGCGAGGGCCCGGTACTCCGAGGCCATCGCCACCCAGTCGTCGGTCTCGGCGATGACGGCCGGCTTGCAGGCGATGGCGTCGCGGACGACGGCGAAACTGTCCCGGTTGGAGACCAGCAGGGTGTAGAAGCCGTCGAAGGTCCGGGTCAGGTCGGTGAGCGCCTCGTCGACGCCCTTGCCGTCCGCGAGTCGGTGCGCGACGAAGCGGGCGCCGACCTCGGTGTCGTTCTCCGAGTCGAACTCGACGCCGGCGGCCCGCAGGTCGCGGCGGATCGTGGCGTGGTTGGAGAAGGAGCCGTTGTGCACCAGGCACTCGCCCGGACCCACGGCGTAGGGGTGCGCGCCCGACGACGTGACCGCCGACTCGGTCGCCATCCGGGTGTGGCCCACGCCCTGCCAGCCCTGCGCCTTCGCGAGGCCCCAGCTCTCGGCCAGCGCCCGGGGGGCGCCGACGCCCTTGAGGACGGCGAGGTCCTCGCCGAAGCCGCCGATGAGGACGTGCGGGTAGGCCTTCCGCGCGGCGGACAGCAGCACCTCGGAGTCGACGCCGGCGCTGGCGAGCACCACGTTGTCGACGACGATGGCGGTCACCTCGGTGCCGGTCTCGGCGCCGAGCGCCGCCGCAACCGTCTCGGCGGGCACGTCGATGTCGATCAGTGAGACCGAGCCCCGGCCGCGCGGCGACCAGTCCTCGTTGCCGTAGACGGCGATGCCCGCCGAGTCCGCGCCGCGGTCCTCCATCTCGCACAGCATCCCGGTGAGGAGCTCACCGAGGCGGGGGTGGAGTTCGGGGCTGCGCAGGTGCAACCCAACGATTCCGCACATGTGTTGAGTCCCTTTCTCGGGGATGACGGAGCCTCAGAAGGCGGTGAGATAGCGGTCGTGCTCCCAGCCGGAGACGGCCGCGTGGTAGGCGAAGAACTCGTCCTTCTTCAGGCTCGCGAAGTAGTCGGCGACCCCCGGGCCCGCGACGTCGAGGGTTGCCTTGACGACGACGTCGGCCTCGAAGGCCTCGACGGCGTGCAGCAGCGTCAGCGGGAAGGGGGTCTCGGGACCGGTGCCGACCTCGCCGAGGGAGAGGCCGCTGGCGATGCCGTCGAGGCCGGCGTCCACGGCCGCGGCGATGGCGAGATACGGATTGGCCGAGCCGTCGCCACCGCGCAGCTCGATGCGCTGGTTGTCCGGGATGCGCACGTAGTGGGTCCGATCGTTGCCGCCGTACGTCGGCAGCTTGGGCGCCCAGGTCGCACCGCTCGCACTGGAGGCGACCGCGCCGGTCCGCTTGTAGGAGTTGACCGTCGGTGCGATGACCGCCTGCAGTGCGGTCGCGTGCTCCAGGATGCCCGCGACGAAGGAGTACGCCGTCTTCGACAGCCCCAGACCGACCGAGTCCTCGTCGCCCCCGCTGCTCGCCGGGAAGACCGGGGTGTCGGTCGCGGTGTCGCGCAGGGAGAGGTGGAGGTGGAGGCCGTTGCCGGTGCGGTTGGCGAACGGTTTCGGCATGAAGGTCGCGATCATGCCCCGCTCCTGGGCGAGCACGCTCAACAGATAGCGGAGGGTGATGACTCGATCGGCCGTCGTCAGGGCGTCGGCGTACTGGAAGTTCTGCTCGAACTGACCGTTGCCGTCCTCGTGGTCGTTGGCGTAGTTGCCCCAGCCGAGCTGGTTCATCGCGGTGCTGATCGAGGTCAGGTGGTCATACATCCGGGTGACCCCACGCGCGTCGTAACACGGCTGGGCCGCGACGTCGTCGCTGTCCGCCGGGGCCAGGGCACCCGTCGCGTCGCGCTTGAGGAGGAAGTACTCCACCTCGGCGCCCGCGTAGGGCACGAAACCGGCGGCGGCCGCCTTGGCGACGACCTGCTTGAGGATCACACGGGGAGCGAAGGGCCACGGCTCGCCCTCCACGTGGGGGTCGCAGTGGACGATCGCCAGGCCTTCCTTGACGAAAGGGACCGGCGTGAAGGAGGCGGCATCCGGGATCACCATCAGGTCGGGGTCCTTGGGCTCCTGCCCGATCGCGCCGACGGCGTACCCGGCGAAACCGACGCCCTCCGTGGCCAGCTTGTCGACAGCCTCGACAGGCACGAGCTTGGCACACGGCTTGCCGTTGAGATCGACGAAGAGCGCCAGGATGAACTTGGTGCCGCCGGCCTCACAGAGGGCGGCCAGGTCGAGGTTGTCGCTCATGATGACTCCTGAAGTAGCCATGTTCACTGAAATGAATCAGCGTCTCCGCTGAGTAGACAGAGCAGATGTTTCGGCGTCGTTTCGGAGTGGTTAGGCCTGGATCTCGCGAGCCTCGGATCCGGTCTCACGGATCGCACGGTCGATGCGCGTCGCGGCAGTCGTGCGACGAGTTGGTGGATCTCGTTGGGGAACGGCGAGAGGAAGTCGGCGTAGCGCCCGGCCGCTGGGGTGCTTTCGGAAAGCGTCATCCAGACGAGTCTTTTCGAGCGGCGGCACGAAGGGAGGATGTCCGTGATCGTTTGTGATGGCGAACCCGGACACCCTCGTGACCGCACTTCACGTGAAGAAGTGAGCGGGCCGGCCATGGTGATCTCCTCCGGACCAGATCTACTAAAGTCACAGGTCAGTGACTACTGAAGAGTTACTAAGACCTCGACCTGGCAAGCTCACCCGAGTGGCGGTGACGCCTGAGTCATGACCATTTGGCATCGCTTTGCAGATCTCGTCGGGGTTGCGTCCATGGAGATGGTGTACGGGTTCGACCTGACCCGGGGGTTTGCTCCGGCGTCGGGATGACGCCCGCATGGATGAACGGCCACCGGCTGATCTTCGAGGTGTCGAAGCCCGAAGGAGATCAGCACGATGACGAAATCGGCCCAACCCTGGGTGGCCACGCTGCTGCGGACCGTCTTCGAGCAACCCGACACCGACGCCGTGAAGGCTCAGATGCAGCACGTCCCGGACGCGGTGGAGGCCAAGCTCCCCAAGGCCGCAGCCCACTTGGACGCCGCCCAGCACGACCTGCTGGCCTTCACCGCGTTCCCGCGTGAGATCTGGCGGCAGATCTGGTCGGACAACCCGCAGGAACGGCTGAACAAGGAGATCCGCCGCCGCACCGACGTGGTCGGCATCTTCCCCGGCCGCACCGCCGTCATCCGCCTGGTCGGCGCCGTGCTGGCCGAACAGAACGACGAATGGACCGAGGCCCGCCGCTAATGGGCGGACGAGAGTCGGCGGGGGCCCTTCGTCGTACCGGGGAACCCGGCGGTCTGCCGTGGTCGGCGCGATCGCGGACGCCACGAGGTACCGCCGCTCGTCGGCACGGTGCCGCGCGGCCCACGGCCGGGGCGTACGTCGGGGGCTGGCTGACGCGGCCGGCCGCCTCGCGGACGGTGAGCCGGCTGACGTGATCGGCATGCATAGCTTGCGGCCCCCGGTACGGCGCCGCACCCCCCGTCCCGACGTAGCGTGAGCCCGTCACCGCATGCCCCGCCCCCGAAGCACCGGGAGTCCCAGATGGCCCGCTCCGAAGCCCGCGTTCCCACCGACCGCGCCGCCCGCTATGCCAAGCAGCTCGCCTCGCACCTCGGCCGCCGCTCGCAGACCAGTTGGGACGAGGAGACCGGCACCGGCGGCATCGTCTTCCAGAACGGCACCGGCACCCTCACCGCGACCGAGGGCGCCCTGCTGCTCACCGTGGAGACGGACCCCGAGAACCTGGAACTCCTGGAGGGCGTCGTCGGCCGACACCTGGTCCGCTTCGGCACCCGCGACGAACTCGTCGTCGTATGGCACCGCGACAACGGAGAGCCGGGCACCACCCAGAAGAACACCGGGGACCCGATGCCCCACTGAGCCGGCTAGTCGAACTGGCTCGGCAGCGGAGCCGGGGTCCTGCCGGCCAGTACGTCCTGGAGGCGCTGGGTGCCGTTCTGGACGGCCAGGGCGGTGCTGTCGTGGTCGACGCCGGACAGGCCGCCGTTGGTGACCGCCGCCCCGGAGGCGCCGACGCGCATCGCCGCGACGTCCAGGGTGGTCGTGGCGGGCTGCCCGTTCGAGGTGCCCTGGACGGTGACCGTGAGCGCCGCCAGCGCGTCGGCCACCTTGGGCGGTTCCTTGTACTCGACGACCTGCACGGTCCGCTTGCTGCCGTCCGAGGCGGTGGCTGTGAACTGGTTGCACTTCTCCGGCAGGCCCTTCAGCCAGTTGACCGTGGCGTCCATGGCGGCCTGGCCGTAGTCCCCGACCTGGTACAGCAGCCGGGAGTCCTCCGCGGTGAAGCCGCGCAGCCCGGAGGCGCCGGTGGCGCGGCCCAGCAGGGTGTCGGAGTAGAGGCTGTCCAGCAGCCGCTGGCAGTCGGCGGCAGCGGACTTGGCGTTGAGGAACTGGGCGACGTCGACCTTGCCGACCAGCATCTGGTTGCGCCAGGTGGCGGCGTCGCCGGCCAGTTGCCAGTCGTCCTCGATGTCGGCCGGTGTGATCAGCGCGGCCTGTGCCCCGGCGCCGGTGAGGGCCGGGGTGGGGGAGGCGTCGGGGGAGCGCTCGGCGGCGGGGGAGACGGTCGCGGCCTCGGGGGAGCCGCTGCCGTCCGAGCAGGCCGCCGTGGCGGACAGGGTCCCCGCCGCCAGGGCCGTGGCGAGAACACGCGCGGGTCGGGACGGACGGGTCATCGCGACTGCCTCCTCGGGAACGCGGTACGTCCCTCCACGCCACCACCGGCCAGGAGCGCCGACCACTCGCACGTGCCATTCGGGTGAGCAGCGGGATCAGGCCGCCGCGATCCGCACCCGCCGGCTGCCGCAGCGCGGGCACACCGCGTCCGTGAGCGGCGACCGCACCGCCCGGCCGGTCTCGTCGACGTACTCCAGGGTGCTCTGCAACTCCGGGTCGGCGACCGGGTCGGTGAAGAACACCGCCTGGAAGGTGGCCTCCCAGCCGTGACCGCACCGGCCGCAGCGGAACGCGAAGGTCTCGGGCACGGCGCCCGGCACCGGCCCGGGACCCGGGGGCTCGGTCATCGGGTCCGGCTCCTGTCACTCGGCCTGAGCCACCAGCGCACCGCCCCTGCCGTCCGGCGGCAACTCGGGGCCGGGTGTCCCAGGCGTGGACGCCCCCTTGACGCGGGGCACGGGCCGATCGACACTCCAGGTGGGAATCCTAGTGAAAAGGTAGGGAAAGATGGGTCGCCTGCGCACGCTCACCGGCAGACAGCGCCGCGAGAGCCCCGCGCCCTGGACGGCCCCCCTGCTCACCTCCCGCCGCCACATCGACCTGCTGCGGACCTGCGGCGCCACCGGCCGCAGAGGCTGAGTGCCCGATCCCGGCCGCACGCGCCGAGCGCCCGCCCGCCAGGACTCACCGAGTCGCACCGAGAACCCACCGACGAACGCCCGCGCCGCGCGTACGTCCGCGCGCCCGCCCGCCCCGGGGAGACGCATGTCCATCACTCCGCTCGCCGCCCTCCCGTCCGTCCGCAGCGCCCCCGCCTTCCGGGGCCGCATCGGCCGCGACGCCCGCAGCGGCCACTACGCGGTGCCGCGCCGCTACCGGCTGCACCTGTCCACCGCCTGTCCGGACGGCCTGCGCATCGCCGTCGGCCACAGCCTGCTGGCCCTTGACGACTGTTGTCCGGTCACCTTCCTGCCCGCCGTCCCCGACTGTCCCGACGGCAGCCACGCGGTGCTGCGCCCGCTGTACGAGGCCAGCGCCCACCACTACTCGGGCCCGGCGCTCGCGCCGGTGCTCAGCGACGACTGGTCCGGCCGTATCGTCAGCACCCACAGCCGGGACATCCTGCGCGACCTGGACCGGCACTTCGGCGACGGCGTCGCCCGGCTCTACCCGTGCGGCTCCAGGACCGAGATCGAGGCCGTCGAGCGGCTGTGCGCCGAGGACATCGAGCAGGCCGCGCAACGGGCCGGCCACGAGGGCGGCGACCCGGAGGCGCTGGAGGCGCTGCTCGCCGCCCTGGCCGGGCTGGAGCGCCGGCTGACCGGGGTGGAGTTCCTGGTCGGCGGTCAACTCACGGCCGCGGACATCGAGTTGTGGGTGGCTCTGGTGCAACTCGACACCGTGCACCGCAACCACCTGGACGCCGCCGCGGTGCACGCCGTCGCCGCCCACCCGGTGCTGTGGGCCTACGCCCGGCGGCTGGCCGCCCACCCGGCCTTCGGCGCCCACCTCGACCTCGACGGCATCGCCCGCCGCCACCACGGCCGTTGCCAGGGCCTGGAGGCCGCCGGCGCGGCCGTCCAGATCCTGGACTGGGCGGGCCACGCGGCGAACGCTCCCGGCGTTCCGCGCAGGTGAGAGCGGCCCGAACCGTCCCGCCAGTCGGACAGGCGTTGACAACCGTTCGGGCAACTGCGTTACTTGCGGACCAGAACGGTCAAGAGCGTCAGCGTCAAGCCCTGGCTTGCTGACCGGCAACCCTCGCATCGCGGTGGGGTGCCCCAGGTGACGACCGGACCGACGACGTTTCGGCAAGCGACGATTCGGTAAGCGCGAGGCCCCCCGGGGCCGACAGAACAGTGACAGGTGACGGACATGTACGCAGCTTCCAGGACGGCCCAGCGCCGCGCCGAGGGCTGCGTACGCCCGTACCCGAGCCCGCTCGTCGCCGACCGCGCCGTCGACCTGCTCCGTGTCAACAGCGCCCTGTGTAGCGCGTGCACCGCACCGGGCCGTGCCCGCTGTCGGGTCTGACCAGGCCTTCTCGCCCAGCACCCGCAGCCCCGCACCCCAGCGTCCCCGTCGGCACACCGGCCGTCCGGTGTGCCGCCGTCCGCCCAGCCCCGTGCCCCGCGCGCCCCCCCGCGCACCCTGCCGTGCCCGAACACGGCCCGGTGTGCGCGGCCCCCCGGCCGTGGGACACGTGGTGTCCGACTCCGCCGGAGCCCGCCATGAGTGAATCCCCAGGCGCCATCATCGCCCCCGAGGCGCCGTCTGCCGCCGACGAACCGCCGAAGTCCCTTGCCGCTCAGCGGGTTGTGCCGTTGCGGCGGCCGGGACGCTGGATCGCCACCGCTGTCGTCCTGGTCCTGGTCGCCCAGTTCGTGCACGGACTGGTGACCAACCCCTTCTACCAGTGGGGCCGCTGGGGCTACTGGTTCTGGCGGCCGACCATTCTCGACGGACTGGTCATCACCCTCGAAGTCACCGCCTGCAGTGCGGTGTTGGGCCTGGTCGGCGGTGTCCTGCTGGCGTTGGCCCGGCTGTCGGGGAGCCCGGTGCTGCGCGCGGTCAGCTGGACGTACGTGTGGGCGCTGCGTTCGGTCCCGCTCATCGTGGTGCTGCTCTTCCTCTACAACTTCAGCGCCCTGTACCAGACGTTGAGTGTCGGTGTCCCCTTCGGTCCGGCGTTCTTCTCCTTCGACGAGTCGAAGCTCGCCACCGACATGGCCATCGCCGTCATCGGCCTCAGCCTGAACGAGGCTGCCTACGCGGCCGAGGTGGTCCGCGGCGGGATCCTCTCCGTGGACCAGGGCCAGCACGAGGCGGCCGCCGCGCTCGGGCTGCCCAGGGGCTACCAGTTCCGCAAGATAGTGTTCCCGCAGGCGCTCAGGTCGATCGTCCCGAACTACGTCAACCAGCTCATCGGCCTGGTCAAGAGCACCTCGCTGGTCTTCTACGTCTCGCTGCTCGACCTGTTCGGGACCGCGCAGAGCATGGGTTCCACCTACCCCGGCGACATCGTGCCGCTGCTGCTGGTGGTCACCGCCTGGTACCTGATCCTCACCAGCGTCGTCTCCGTGGTCCAGTTCTACGTCGAGCGGTACTACGCGCGGGGCGCCACCCGCAGCCTGCCGCCGACGCCCCTGCAGAAACTGCGGGCGGGCCTTGGCGGTCTGCGCGCCCGTGTCCGCCGGGAGGCCGCCGTATGACCGCCACCGGCGTTCTGGAGACGGCCCCTGCCGCTCTGGAGATCCACGACGTCCACAAGTGGTACGGCGCTCACCGCGTCCTGGACGGCGTCGACCTGAGCGTCCGCCCCGGCGAGGTCACCGTCGTCCTCGGCCCGTCCGGCTCCGGCAAGTCCACGCTCCTGAGGGTCATCAACCACCTGGAGAAGCCCGAGATCGGCTACGTCAGCATCAACGACGAGCTGATCGGGGTGAAGCGGCAGGGCGGGAGGCTGAAGGAACTGAGCGAGCGCGCTATCCTGGCCCAGCGCGGCCGGATCGGTTTCGTCTTCCAGAACTTCAACCTCTTCCCGCACCTGACCGTGCTGGACAACGTGGCCGCGGCCCCCGTCGCCACCGGAAAGCTGACCAGAGCCGAAGCCCAGGCGCTGGCCAAGCAGCTCCTGGAACGGGTGGGCCTGGGTGAACGGGTCGGCGCTTACCCCCGTCAGCTGTCCGGCGGCCAGCAGCAGCGTGTCGCCATCGCCCGCGCCCTGGCCCTGCGGCCGGGTGTGATCCTCTTCGACGAGCCCACCTCCGCGCTGGACCCCGAACTCGTCGGGGAGGTCCTCTCCGTCATCAGGGACCTGGCCACCAGCGGCACCACGCTTGTCATCGTCACCCACGAGATCGGTTTCGCCCGCGAGATCGCCGACCGGGTCGTCTTCATCGACGGCGGAAAGATCGTCGAGCAGGGCCCGCCCGGCCAGGTCCTCGACACGCCACGGCACGAGCGGACCAGGG
>NZ_JBFBJL010000030.1:0-112053 GCF_040686075.1 Streptomyces sp. NPDC086519 | reverse complement strand
GAGAGACAGCCCAGCAGGACTCCGGCCGCCGTCCAGTGGACGGCGGCCGGAACGCTGCCCGGCGCGGCCCCGGCGCGGGCGAGGGCCCGGGCCAGCACCCGGGGAAAACCCGGGGCGACGCCGACGGCGAGGGCCCCGGCCAGCAGCACCGCGGGGACGGCGGTCATCGTGTCCGGGATCCGGCCGAGCCGGCCCTCGGTCTCCGGCTCCTCCCCGGACCCGGTGGTCTCGTACGCGTCGCCCCGGGGCGGCCTGGCCCCGAGGCCGAGGAAGACCCGTGCCGTGACCCGCAGTACGGCACCCGCCGTGACCGCCGACACGACGACGTAGAGCACGGTCAGCGGGCCGCCCACCGCCTCCTCGGCGACCGACTTGCCGAGCGCGGTGCCGAACGGCGGCAGCCCCGCGAGCGCCAGGCCGCCGAGCCCGAACAGCACGCCCACCGTGCGCAGTTCACGGGCCCGGCCGTGCAGCGCGCGTTCGTCGACGGTGCCGTACCGGTCGAGGAGGACGCCCGCGCAGGCGAACAGGGCGGCCTTCACCCCGGCATGCCCGAGGAGGTACAGGGCGACGCCGGCGTCGCCCTCCGGGGTGAGAACGCCCAGGCCGACGAGGAACAGTCCGGTGTGCGCGATCGTGGAGAAGGCGAGCAGCCGCTTGATGTGCCGCTGGTGCCAGCACATGAACGCGCCGAGCACGGCCGTGCCCACCCCGAGGACGACCAGGGCCCGCTCCAGGTCCGTCGCCGGGATGCCGCCGGGTCCGGCGAACACCGTGCCGTACACCCGCCACACGCCGTAGGCGCCGAGCTCGACCATGACCCCGGACAGCAGCATGCAGACCGGGGTGGGCGCGACCGCGTGGGCGTCGGGGAGCCAGAAGTGGAAGGGGGCGGCGGCCGCCTTCACGAGCAGCGCGGTGAGGACCAGCACGAAGGCGGCGAGGACGAGGGCGTCGGGGCGGCCGTGCGCGTCCAGACCCCGGCCGATCCTCGTCATGGCCAGTTCGCCGGTGCGCGCGTACAGCAGGCCGATGCCCAGCAGCATGCCGTACGCGCCGAGCGAGTTGACCACACCGAAGGTGAGCGCGCCCTGCACGGCCTTCGCCTCGTCGATGCGGTAGCCGGTCAGCGCGTAGGCGACGACGCTCATCAGCTCGAAGAACACGAAGGCGTTGAACAGGTCGCCCGCGATCGCGAACCCGCACATCCCGGCCTGGAAGACCAGCATCAGCGCCGGGTAGGACCCCGCGTGCCGGCGCGGTGGCTCGGCGAAGTAGCGCCAGGAGTACGCCAGGGCGGCCAGCGTCAGCAGGGAGACCAGGGCGGCCATGCCGAGGGCCGGTCCGTCGCCGGTCAGCACGATTCCGACGCTCTCCGCGCCGACCGGCCGCCAGCCGCCCGCCCACTCGGTCATCGGCGCAGCGGAGTTCAGCAGCAGGACCAGGGCGAGGGCGCAGGTGGCCGCGGAGACCGCGCAGGCCAGGCTCTCGGCGACGAGCCGGGGCAGCCGGCGGCCGGCGGCCACCAGCAGGGTGGCGCCGAGCAGCGGGACGGCCACGAGCAGCGGCAGCAGGTGGTGCATCAGCCGCGCAGCTCCGTCAGTTCGTCGGGGTCGACCGTGCCGTGCCTTTTGGCGATCTGCAGGACCAGCGCCAGCAGCAGTGCGGTCACGGTCGCGCCGACCACCACGTCGGTCAGGGCGAGGGCCTGCACGACCGGGTCGACCAGCGGCCGGGTACCCGGCCTGAGGTCGGAGAAGACGGGTGCGGTGCCGTTGTCGCGGTAGCCGACCGCGAGCAGCAGAACGTACGTCGACGCCTGGCACACGGCGAGGCAGCCGACGGCATGGATCAGGTTCCGGCTGGTGACCAGGCCGTAACAGCCCGTCAGGAAGATCCAGGCGGCGACCAGATAGGGGAAGACGCTCATCACAGCGGGTTCAACTCCCGTTCTCCTGCTCGATCTCGACGGCCTGGTCGAGGAAGCCGGCGAGCAGGACGACGACCGCGCTCGCCACCTCCATGCCGATGGCCGCGTTCAGCAGGGGGACCAGTCCGCCGGAGGACAGCGTGTTGAACGTGCCGTACGGCAGCAGGGTGTTGGCGAGGAAGGCGGTGCCGGCCAGCACCCCGGCGAGGCCCAGGACCAGGTAGGAGCAGGCGGCGAGGGAGTCGGTGACCTCGAAGACGCCGGTCGGGCGGACCCGTTCCAGGGCGCGGTAGTCGGCGCCGAGGTACAGCAGGTGCAGGGCGGTCGCGGCCACGACCCCGCCCTGGAAGCCGCCGCCCGGGCTGAGCTGGCCGTGCGCGATCACGTACAGACCGGTGACCAGGGCGACGGGCAGGACCAGGAGGGCGTACCGGCGTACCGGCAGCGCCACTTCGGCGGGGCGCGGGTCGGCCCGGTGCTCGTCCCTGGCCTGGCGGAGCAGGACCGCACAGCCGAGGACGGCGGCGAACAGGATGCTCATCTCGCCGAGGGTGTCGTAGGCACGCTGGTCGAAGTTGACGGAGGAGACGACGTTGGCGGTGTGCCGGGCCAGGGAGGCGCGCACCGCGCGTTCGCCGTACGGGTGGCTGCGCCTGCCGAAGGCGGGCACGTCCAGGCACGCGGCGACCAGGAGCGCGGCGAGTCCCGCCCCGCCGACGCCGAGGAGGCAGAGTCTCAGGCGCCGGCTCACCTGTCGCCCTCCTTTCCGCGCCGTCGCACCTTGCGGACCGACAGCATGATCAGCAGCGGGGTGAGCGCCGAGCCGACGGCGAGCTGCGACAGGCCGACGTCGGGGGCCTGGAGCACGGTGAAGACGACGCCGAGCAGCAGCCCGAGCACGGCGAGGACCAGCGCCTGGCGGGCCGGGTCGCGGGTCGCCACGGCCGCGGTCGCGGAGGCCGCGGTCAGCAGCAGCGCGACGACGATCACCGCGTCAGCCACCGCGCACCCCCCGGAAACCACCCGACAGCGCCCTGGAGGCGACCACGTTCCCGCTGATCAGCAGGGCTCCGATCACCAGGAGTTTCACCATCGCCCGGCTCGGCCCGGTCACCGCGCACAGCACGAGCACGACGGCCGCGCCGACCCCGGCCGCCGTCCAGGTCAGCCCCCAGGCGGCGGGCCGGTCGTCGTTCAGGTCGTCGGCGAGCAGCCGGGCGAAGACGAGGGTGCCGACCGGGCCCAGCAGGGCCAGCAGCAATGCCAGATCGACGTAGGAGGTACGGCCGTAGCCCTGGGCAAGGAGCAGCAGGCAGGGGCAGATCACCGTGGTGGAGAGGTTCTGGGCGATCACGCGCCGGCTCAGCGGGCCGGTGGCCACGCCCCACAGCGCCGCGCCCCCGCCTGCGGCCAGGAGCACGGTGGCCGCGAGGATCCAGCCGTTCACCGCCAGGTCACCGCCCTTCGCCCCGCGCGGGCCAGCAGGGCGCCGGCGGCCGCCGCGCTCGCGCCGACGATCCGTTCCAGGGTGTCGACGGTGCTGATGAAGACCAGCCAGAGCAGGGCCAGTCCGGCCCACCAGGCCAGCAGTTCGGCCGCGGCGGCGAGCGCCGTCCGCCTGGTCATACGCCGCCTCCTCAGCCCACCGCCCGGCGAGATGTCCGTTTCGCCGCTTCTGGTATCCAAGCACCGCGTCCCGCGACCGGCGCTGCGGCACGCTGGAACGCACCCGGAGTGCCCAGGGAGCGCGGACGGAAACCAGCGGTGGGCTTCCAACGCCGTCGAGGCGGCGGCATCTCCGCACGCTTCGGGGGTAACAGCCTTGACACGCCGGAAAGTTGACGAGTGGAGGACCGGATGGCCAGCGCCGCCTCGCGCCTGCGCACCACCAAGGGCGACCCGAACGAGGAGACGAGGAAGGACGGGGGTCCCGGCGGGAGCGCCGGGCTGTTCGCCAGGGCCGCACGCATGGTCCGGGGCCGCGGCACCACATCCGGGGCCCCCACGAAGAAGGGCGGCTCCGGCAGGAAGCCCGCCCCCGGCGAGGCCGCCAAAGCCCCCGCCAAGGCCTCCGCCAAAGCTCCCGCCAAGGCCGGCGTTGCCGAGCGCCGCCCGCTGCCCCTCCCGTTGCGGCTGCTGGCCATGATGTGCGCGTTCGTCGCGATGGTGGCGTTCGCCGTCGTCCTGGCCAAGCTGACGCTCGACCCCTCCCCCGCGTCGGTGTCGATCGCCCACACCAACCTGCACCCCGGCGCCACCCTCAGGATCTATCTGGACCAGCCCGCGTTCCGTGACGCCGTGAAGCAGATCGGCGGGAACATCCTGCTCGGCGTCCCGTTCGGGATCCTCGTCCCGGTCCTGGCGCCCCGCGCCCGGGGCGTCCTGCGGGTGCTGCTGCTCACCGCGATCGTGATGCTGCTGGTGGAGCTGGCACAGGGCGCGCTGGTCACCGGCCGGGCGTTCGACGTGGACGACGTCATCCTCAACACCACGGGGGCGCTGGTCGGCTGGGTGCTGCTGGGCCGGCGGCTCGGCCGGGCGGTGCACGCCCGCAAGCGGAAAGCGTGACCCGGCGGGACGGCCTCGGGGCGGGCCGTCCCGCCCTCCGGACACCGGTCCGTACCAAGGTATTGACGCACCACTTATCTCACTTCTTAAATCAAGAGGCGACGCCTTCACCCCCCACTCCGGCCGGCTGCCTCCCCGCGCCCGGCCGCCGTACGGAAGGAAGAGCCGTGTCCTCCCCACGATTGCTCCGCAGATGTCTGTTCGCCGCGCTCTCCGCGGCACTGGTCGCGACGGCCGCCGTCGGACCCGCGCGGGCCGCGTCCGCGTCCGCCGACGCGAGCGCGGCCGCCGTGACCTTCTCCGACACCTTCGACGGGGCGGCCGGGTCACCGGTCGACTCCTCGAAGTGGACGATGGAGACCGGCGACAACGTCAACAACCACGAACGGGAGTACTACACCTCGGGCACCGACAACGCCGCCCTCGACGGCCAGGGGCACCTGGTCATCACGGCCAGGAAGGAGAACCCCGCCAACTACCAGTGCTGGTACGGCACCTGCCAGTACACCTCGGCCCGGCTGAACACCTCCGGCAAGTTCAACGCCCAGTACGGGCATGTCGAGGCCCGCATGAAGATCCCGCGCGGGCAGGGCATGTGGCCGGCCTTCTGGATGCTCGGCACTCCGGTCAACTGGCCCGACTCGGGCGAGATCGACGTGATGGAGAACGTCGGCTTCGAGCCGTCGACCGTGCACGGCACCATCCACGGCCCCGGCTACTCCGGCGCCAACGGGATAGGCGCCGCCTACTCGCTGCCGAACGGGCAGGCCTTCGCGGACGCCTTCCACACGTTCGCGGTCGACTGGTCGCCCAACTCGATCAAGTGGTCGGTCGACGGCACCGTCTACGAGACCCGCACGCCCGCCGACGTGGGCGGCAACACCTGGGTGTTCAACAAGCCGTTCTTCCTGATCCTGAACCTGGCGGTGGGCGGCTACTGGCCGGGCGACCCGGACAGCTCGACGTCCTTCCCGGCGCAGCTGGTCGTGGACTCGGTGTCGGTGACGACCACTGACAGTGCGACCGGGGTCGCGATCAAGGGCCTGGCCGGCAAGTGCGTGGACGTGGCCGGGGCGAACTCCGCCAACGGCACGCCCGTGCAGCTCTACGACTGCAACGGCACCGCCGCCCAGCAGTGGACGGTCGGCAGCGACGGCACCGTCCGCGCGCTGGGCAAGTGCCTGGACGTCACCAGCGGCGGCACCGCGGACGGCACGACGGTCCAGCTCTACGACTGCAACGGCACCGCCGCCCAGCAGTGGGCCCTGTCCTCGGCGAACGACATCGTGAACCCGCAGGCGAACAAGTGCCTGGACGTCACCGGCAACAACTCGGCCAACGGCACCCGGCTGCAGATCTGGACCTGCACGGGCGGCGCCAACCAGAAGTGGACGGTCGGCTGAGAGCAGCGCGCCGCTAGCGGCGCGACGGGCGGGGCATCCAGGTGAACTTGTCCCCGCCCACCCAGCAGACCACGTCCGGGTCGTCAAGGTCGTGGACCTTGATGCCGTAGGACGCGGCGACCTCCAGCACGTCCGTGATGGTGTGCGCCTGGCAGACCATCTCACCGTCGATCTCCACGATCCGGAAGGGCGGGGTGCCGGGCCTGTCGGTCATGACGCCGAGCACCCGGATCCGCGGCCGGGAGATGTGCGGGCTCGCTATCTCGGTCATGTAATCGAGGGTAGATCTCCCCGGGCGGAAGTGACCGGCCTGAGTCACCCTGACGGGTGGAGGTGGCCATGGACCCCGTCGAGGCGCTGGAACGCATCGCCTTCCTGCTGGAACGGTCGCTGGCGCCCACGTACCGGGTCCGCGCCTTCCGCACCGCCGCCCGGGTCCTGGCGGCCCTGCCCGCCGACGAGGTGGCCGCGCGGGCACAGGCCGGGACCCTGGAGTCGCTGCGGGGCGTGGGCCCGAAGACGGCCCAGGTGGTCCACGAGTCGCTGGCCGGAGATTTGCCCCGATATTTGCGCAGACTTGAGGAAGAGACGGAAGAGACCGCCGGATCCGGCACCGGCCCCGGGTCCGGGCTGCGCGGGCTGCTGCGCGGGGACTGCCATCTGCACTCGGACTGGTCCGACGGCGGCAGCCCGATCGAGGAGATGGGCCGCACCGCGGCCGCACTCGGCCACGAGTGGGCGGTGCTCACCGACCACTCCCCCAGGCTCACCGTGGCGCGCGGGCTGTCCCCGGAGCGGCTGCGCGAGCAGCTGGACGCGGTGGCGCGCCTGAACGCCTCCTGGGCGCCGTTCCGGCTGCTCACCGGTATCGAGTGCGACATCCTGGAGGACGGCTCGCTGGACCAGGAGCCGGAGCTGCTGGAGCGGCTCGACGTGGTCGTCGTCTCGGTCCACTCCAAGCTGCGCATGGACGCCCGCGCGATGACCCGGCGCATGGTGTCCGCCGTCCGCGATCCGCACGCCGACGTCCTCGGCCACTGCACGGGCCGTCTGGTCACCGGGCGGGGCCGGCCGGAGTCCGAGTTCGACGCGGACGAGGTGTTCGCCGCCTGTGCCGAGTCCGGTACGGCCGTGGAGATCAACAGCCGCCCGGAGCGGCTCGACCCGCCCCGCCGGCTGCTGCGCCGGGCCGTGGACGCCGGGGTGCTCTTCTCCGTCGACACCGACGCCCACGCCCCCGGCCAGCTGGACTGGCAGATCCTCGGCTGCGCCCGGGCCGAGGAGTGCGCGGTGCCCGCCGGCCGGGTGGTCACCACCTGGTCCGCCGGGGAGCTGCTGGCCTGGACCCGGAACGGACGGATCCCGGCGCGCGTGACCGGCGCCTGACGCGGTACCCGGTCACCCGGAACGGTACGACAGGAAGGGGCGCCGAGCGATGGACCGGGCGGCCGTGTTCGACGTCGACGGGACCCTCGTCGACACCAACCACCTGCACGTCACGACCTGGTGGGAGGCCTTCCGGCAGGCCGGTCACCAGGTCACCATGCACGCCGTGCACCACTCCGTCGGGCTCGGCTCCGACGACCTGATCGCCCATCTGCTGGGCGAGGACCGCGACCGGAGCCAGGACGACGAGCTGAGCGCCGCGCACACCGCGCTGTACGGGCAGTTCTTCGACCGGCTCGCGCCGCTGCCGGGCGCCGGCGAGCTGCTGCGGCGCCTGCACCGGGACGGCTGGCGGGTGGTGCTGGCCACCTCGGCGAGCGGCCCCGAGCTGGCCGCGCTGCGCCGCGCGATCGACGCCGACGACGCCATCGCCGCCACCGCGAGCGCCGACGACGTGACGCGGGGCAAACCGGCGCCGGAACCGGTGGAGCACGCCCTGGAACTGGCCGGGGTGCCCGCGGACCGGGCCGTGTTCGTCGGTGACACGGTGTGGGACATGCGGGCGGGCACCAAGGCCGGGGTGCGCTGCGTGGGGGTGCTGTGCGGCGGGATCCCGCGCTCGGACCTGGTGGCGGCCGGCGCCGAGGAGATCTACGCCGACCCCGCCGACCTGCTCGACCCGCTGGCGGACAGCCCCTTCGCTCCCGGGTGACACGCATCACCTACCGGGGCGGAACAGCCAGAGGTGATGGCCCGTTGAACCAGCCGTGGGTGCGGATGGGACAGTGTCCCCGGGCCTCACCTTTTGCCCACAGGGACGATCGTCCGGCTGAAGCCCTGTGGAGCCTTTCGCCGAGAGGCGACCGCCATCCGTGCCCACCACCTGGCTGCCCCGGCCGCGAATCCCCCGTCGCGACCGGGGCTTTCCCCTGTCCGGGGCCGTTCGGGACGGCCGCGGCGGCGGTCGGGATGCCCGCTTGACTTCGAGAGCACTCCAATTCGTAGCGTTCAAGCCATGACCACTACGACACCTCAGCACAAGATCGGTTCCGGTTTCGGCGCGGACAGCACGGCCGACGACGTCGTGGCCGGCCTCGACCTCCACGGCCGGCTCGCGATCGTCACCGGCGGCTACTCCGGGATCGGGCTGGAGACCACCAGGGCCCTCACCGAGGCCGGCGCCCGCGTCGTCGTCCCCGCGCGGCGCGCCGAGACCGCCCGCGAGGCGCTGGCCGGCCTGGACGGGGTCGAGGTGGACGAGCTGGACCTCGGCGACCTGGAGAGCGTGCGCGGCTTCGCGGAGCGGTTCCTGGCCTCCGGCCGGACCGTCGACTTCATGATCGACAGCGCGGGAATCATGGCGTGCCCCGAGACCCGGGTCGGGCCCGGTTGGGAGGCCCAGTTCGCCACCAACCACCTCGGGCACTTCGCCCTGGTCAACCGGCTCTGGCCGGCCGTCGAGCCCGGCGGCGCCCGCGTCGTGTCGGTCTCCTCGCGCGCCCACCACTTCTCCGGGATCCGCTGGGACGACGTCCAGTGGCGCCGCGGCTACGACAAGTGGCAGGCGTACGGCCAGGCCAAGACGGCGAACGTGCTGTTCGCCGTGCACCTGGACCGGCTCGGCCAGGACTCGGGCGTGCGGGCCTTCGCCCTGCATCCCGGCGGCATCATGACCCCGCTTCAGCGGCACATCCCCCGCGAGGAGAAGATCGAGCGCGGCTGGATGGACGAGCAGGGCAACATGCTGGAGGTCGCGGGCCTGAAGACGCCCGAGCAGGGTGCGGCCACCCAGACCTGGGCGGCCACCTCCGCGCAGCTGGCGGGCCTGGGCGGGGTGTACCTGGAGGACTGCGACATCGCCGAGCCCGCCGTGGAGGGCGAGCCGACCGGCGTGAAGTCGTGGGCGGTCGACCCGGAGCAGGCCGCCCGGCTGTGGGACCTGTCGGCGGAGCTGACCGGGGTGAACGCGTTCGCCTGAGGCACCCGGTGTGCCGGCCCCGCGCCCGGGTACCCGGGGCGGAACCGCCGGCGAGAGGAGCCGAAGGTGAACAGCTCAGCCTCCCGCAAGGTCGTGGTCACGGGAGCCACCGGAAACATCGGCACGAGTGTGCTGCGCGCGCTGGCCGAGGACCCGGAGGTCGCATCGATCCGGGGACTGGCCCGGCGGCCACCGGACGGGACACCGCCGAAGACGCGGTGGTCGCAGGCCGACATCGGCTCCGAGCAGGCGCCGCTGGCCGACCTGTTCGCGGGCGCCGACGCGGTGGTCCATCTCGCCTGGGCGTTCCAGCCGACGCGTGATCCGGCGCGGACCTGGAGCACCAACGTACTCGGCGGCATCCGGGTGTTCGAGGCGGTGGCGGCGGCCGGGGTGCCGGTGCTGGTGCACGCCTCGTCCGTCGGCGCGTACGCGCCGGGTCCCAAGGACCGGGCGGTGGACGAGTCCTGGCCGACGCACGGCTGGCCGGACGCGGCCTACTGCCGGGAGAAGGCGTACCTGGAGCGGGCGCTGGACGTCTTCGAGCGCGACCACCCGGAGGTGCGGGTGGTGCGGATGCGTCCGGCCTTCCTGTTCAAGCGGGAGTCGGCGAGCGAGCAGCGGCGGATCTTCGGCGGCCGGCTGCTGCCCGGCCCGCTCGCCCGGCCCGAGCTGCTGCACTTCCTGCCGGACGTGCCGGGTCTGCGGGTGCAGGCGCTGCACACCGACGACGCCGCCGAGGCCTTCCGGCTGGCCCTGGGCACCGAGGTGCGGGGCGCCTTCAACCTGGCCGCCGATCCGCCGCTGGACGCGGACGTGCTGGGCGAGCTGTTCGGCGCGCGCCCGGTCCGGCTGCCGCGTACGGCGGCCCGGTCGGCGATCGCCGCCGCCTGGGGCCTGCATCTGCTGCCGGCCTCCCCACACCTCTTCGACGCGGTGCTGCGACTGCCCCTGATGGACTGTGCCCGGGCCCACGAGGAACTGGGCTGGCGGCCGAGCCGTACCTCGACCGAGGTGCTCCAGGAGTTCCTGGCGGGTATGCGCGAGGGCGCCGGGGCGCCGACGGAGCCGATGCACGGCCGCAAGGCCGGCTGAGCCGCCCCGGTCACCCGGCCCCGGCGCGACTCGCGCCGCTCAGGACTCAGGTCAGGACTCAGGCCGAGGGCTCGTCGGGCACCGGGTTCTCGGGGTGCGCCGACGCCGAGCGCGGAGCGCCCCGGAGGCCCGTCCCGGCCTCGTCGGTGTCGGGGAGGCCGCCGTCGTAGCGGCGGTCCTCCTGCGCCCGCCGGCTGTCCGCCGCCTCCCACGGGTCCTGGCCGGAGCCGGCCTGCTGGTCCGGCAGGTCCCGGGGAACCGGCTTGCCGTCCTGTTTGTCGCCCACGGTGTACTCCCCTCGCCTGGTTCTGAGGCCTCGTTCCGGGCGCCCGGCGAGTACCTCGGCGGCACCGGGCGAAACGCGGGGTCAGCGTGGGCTGCGCTCCTCCAGGGCCGCGCGCCAGGCGGGGAGCCGGTCCTCGGTCGCCGGTTCCGCGCGGCGGCCGCCGCGGCTGAAGAAGTCGGCGAGGGGCAGGATCGCGGCCCCGACGGTGACCGCGTCCGGGCCGAGCCGGCCGAGGTCGATGGTGACCCGCTCGGCCGGGTGGCGCAGCGCGTACATGGTCGCGTACCGGCGTACGGCGGGCAGGAAGCGGGCGCCGAGCTGGAGTCCGGCCCAGCCGCCGATCAGGATCCGCTCGGGCTGGAAGAGGTTGATCAGGTCGGAGAGGCCGGCGCCCAGGTACTCGGCGGTCTCCTCCAGGACGGCGAGCGCCACCGGGTCGGGCTCGGTGCCCTCGGGCGGGTAGGCGGCGGCGAGCATCGCGGTGAGCGCGGACTCCTCGTCGAGGCCCTCTGCCGGCCGGCCGCCCTCCTCACGCCAGCGGGCGAGCAGCGACTCGGCACCGGCGTAGGCCTCCAGGCAGCCGAGCGCGCCGCAGCGGCAGCGGCGGCCGCGCACCCGTACGGTCAGGTGTCCCCATTCGACGGCGCGGCCGCGCTCCACCTCGGCGGTGACCAGGCAGGCGCCGACGCCGGAGCCGAACAGCACCACGACCGCGTTGTCCGCGCCGCGCCCGGCGCCGAACCACATCTCGGCCTGGCCCAGGGTCTTGGCGCCGTTGTCGATGAAGTACCGCACGGATTCCGGAAGCCGGCAGCCGGTGCGCAGCAGTTCCTCCAGCGGGACGGCGTCCCAGCCGATGGTCTGGCCGTGCACGACGGCGCCCCGGTCCTCGGTGTGCTCGATGATGCCGGGGACACCGACGCCGACGCCGAGCAGCAGTTCGGGTGAGGCGCCCTCGGTGGCGAGGACCTCGTCGATGCCGTCCCGGATGTGGCCGACGATCACGTCGACGTCGTAGCCCTGCTGGGTCAAGGGGCGCTCGACGCGGGCCAGTTCGGTGAGGGTGAGGTCGAACAGCTCGACCCGGACCCGGGTCTCGCCGACGTCCACGCCGATCATGTGCCCGCTGTGCGGGGCGACGCGCAGCAGGGTGCGGGGGCGGCCGCCGTCGGAGTCGACGCTGCCGGCCTCCTCGACCAGGCCGTCGGCGACCAGGTCGGCGACCACGTTGCTCACCGAGCCGGAGCTCAGGCCCGTGGCCGGGCCCAGCTCGAAGCGGCTGAGTGGGCCGTCGAAATAGAGCCGTTGCAGCACGGCCGTGCGGTTGGCCCTCCTGAGGTCGCGTACCGTGCGCCCGTTCCGCCCCGCCATGTGGCTCCCTTCACGAACCCTGCCCGACCTGCAACATACTCCTTCGGGAGGGCGGAAGCGATATTTCCCCAACCCTTAGTTCACGCTGTGAGCTAAGGAGGGGGTGACCGCGGATCGTGCCCTGGGGTACTGGTCGTCCACGGGCTGCGGGTCCGCTCTGGTTGCTCGCGCCCGCACGGCGCTGCCCCATCTCAGTAGAGCCCCGTGCTCCTGACGGGGCGCCGCAGGGCGACGGCGTCGCCCAGCTCGACGCCGTGTCCATCCTCCACAAAACGGCCGTCCGCCACCAGGGAGTTCAGCCGTTCTGCGGGATTTCCCCCGGGCGTGCGGCCCCGGAACGTCGTGCGGAACGCCTCTCGTACGGCCGTGCCGTCGCCTGTCACCTGCGCCGCCCGCCGGCCCGCCGCGACGCGACGGGCCGCACCGGACGGTCCCCCGTGCCTACGCCATTGGCGTGCTCAAGCCGGGTCTGCGGCCGCCCGCCCCGGCCGGGCAGGCGGTGCCCGCACCCTCGGGAGCGCCGAAGCGGGCCAGGGTGTGCCAGACCATCTTGAGGTCCTGGATCTCGTACCGGCCGGTGCGGGCCGCGGCACCGATGACCCGGGGGTCGACGACGCCCTTCTCCGCGATCGAAGCGCCCAGTTCGGCGTAGTCCGGGCCCCGGTAGCCGGCATGCCGGCGCAGGTCGGGCACGGTGAGCCGGTAGCCGGGATGCCATTCGACCGGGAACGGCAGCCGGCCGGCGGCCACCGCGACGGGCGTGCCCCGGTAGCAGGCGTCCAGCACCAGGGCCTCGACGTCCCGGTCGAGCCGTACCCCGCCGTGCACCTGGGTCTCGATGTAGTCGTCGAGGGCGTCCCGCTCGTCGGCCTCGGCCAGGGCGAGCAGATGCGTGCCGGCGGCAACCCCGAAGTCCGTCGGCTCGGCCGCGCTGTCGGGGTAGCAGAAGGTGGCGCGGTGCAGGACCGGTCCGGTCAGGCGCAGGTGCGAGGAGCCGAACCGGGGGGCCGCGCCGACCACTTGGCGGCGGAAGTCCAGCGCTCCGTACACCGGCCGCTCGGCGGGGTCGGCGTCGTCGTAGGTCCCGCCGAAGATCCGGCCCTCCCAGCGCCACCGGTCGCCGCCGGGGTGGGCGGTGAGACCGCCGTTGCCGGTGCCGGTGACGAACTGGGAGTGGTAGGCGCCGTCCCGGGCGAGCGCCTCCAGGATCGGCAGCCCGGCCGAGAGCCGGTCGGGTTGGAAGTTCACGGTGATGCGCAGGCCGGGGTCCAGAGGCGGCCCCGAGGACAGCGCGGCCACCTGGCGCAGCGCCGCCGCGCCCCGTGCCGTCCCCATGTCCGCGGGTTCCATCGGGTTCCCCCTGTGGCCGGTCCGGTGTGGGCCGACCCTAGCCGATCACGGTCGGCCCGGTCGCGGCCTTTTCTTCGCTTCGGCCGTCAGCTCGTCAGGGCGATGAAGACCCCGGCCACGGCTACGAGCAGCCCCCGGCCGGCCACCGGGCGCAGGGCCGCTGCCAGGTTCAACGTCCCAACCCTTCCGCCCCGCCCGGCCGTTCAGCACCTCGGGTGCAGAAGACGCGTTTGACCGGCGTTCAGTTTCCGCGGCGGGGGCTGGTCAAGCAGCCACTGGCACGCGGGTGATCTGCGGAAAACGTGTTCGATGTGACAGGCGAGGGGGAACAGGCCAAGGGATGCAACACGTACGGAAGTGGGCCGAGGGGCTGTCGCGAATGCTGCGGCGGCATCGGGACCCGGTGGTCGTCCAGACGCTGCGGTCGGCCACCGCGGCCACGATCGCCTACGTCGTCGCGCTCCACCTGAGCCCGGAACCGGCTCCGCTCACCGCTCCGCTGACCGCGCTGCTGGTCGTCCAGGTGACCCTGTACGCCACCCTGACCAACGGTTTCCGCCGGGTCAACGCGGTGGTGGCGGGGGTGCTGGTCGCCATCGCCTTCAGCCAGCTGGTGGGGCTGACCTGGTGGAGCCTGGCCCTGCTGATCGTGGCCTCACTGGCGGTGGGGCATCTGGTGCGCGTCGACGAGTACATCCCCGAGGTGGCGATCAGCGCCATGCTGGTGCTCGGGGTCACCACCATCAGCAGCACCGCGTGGGCGCGGATCGTGGAGACCCTGATCGGCGCGGTCGTCGGCATGGGCTGCAACCTCCTGCTCCCGCCCCCGGTGTGGGTGGACGAGGCCGGCGAGTCCGTCGAGGGCCTGGCCCGCCGGCTGCGGCAGCTGATGCTGCGGATGGGCGAGGAAGCGGCGCAGATCATGCCCTGGCAGCAGGCCGCCGCGCGGCTGCACGAGGCCCGCCGCCTGGACCACGCCATCGTCGAGGTGGACGCGGCGCTGCGGCGGGCGGAGGACAGCCTGCGGCTGAATCCGCGGGTCAGGGACGGCCTGCTGCACCGGGTGGTGCTGCGCACCGGCCTGGACACGCTGGAGATCTGCACGGTCGTGCTGCGCGTGCTGGCCCGGACCTTCACCGACCTGGCCAAGGCCCGCGAACCCGAACCGCTGTTCGCATCGGATGCGGGTGCCGCCGTGGAGCAGCTGCTGTCCGAGATCGCCGACGCCGTGGTGAGCTTCGCGGTCCTGGTGACCACCAGCATCAGCGAGAGCGCGGAGTCGGCCGAGGCGCGGCTCGCCGCCGAGCTGCACACCGCGAGCGGCACCCGCGACAAGCTCGCCGAACTGCTCCAGCGGGAGATCCACCGCGACGACCGGAACTGGCAGCTGCTCGGCGCGGTCCTGACCGAGGTCAACCGGCTCCTCGACGAGCTGGACACCGAGCACCGCACCCGCCGCCTGCTGGAGGAGCTGGACCGGGTCTCCGGCGAGCAGCGCGCGGGACGGCCGTGGCCGACCGGGCTGCGGGAGCGGGTGGGCGTGCCGGAGCGGCTGCGGCGGAACCAGGGCGGCGGTCCGGGGCGTTCTCTGTCCCGGACAGAGAAGGGGGCACGCCGATGACGGACACGGCGGTACGGATCGACGGGAACACGCTGCGGCTGCCGGGCGGGGTGGCGGTGCGTTTCGTGCGCACGCTGCGGCTGCCGGAGAAGGGCACGCATCCGCTGCCGCCGGGGCTCGGCGAGTTCCCGGTCCAGCGGGTGAGCGACTACCCGGACACGGTTCCGGCCGAGTGGCGGGCGCGGGGCGGGGTGATGCTGCCGGTGTACCTGCGCGAGGCGATGTGGCTGAGTTTCGCGGGCACGGCGGAACCGGCCGCGCTGCAGGTCGGCGTCGGCAAGGTGTGCGCGGTCTCCGGCGAGCCGTGGCGCGACCGGCTGTCCCGGACACCTCAGAACTACCTGGTCCTGCCCCGGCAGCCGTGGCTGGACGGTATCAACTCCGGAAAGGGCACGGTCCGCCAGTTCGTGGCGGTGCCGCTCGGGCTGGGCGCCACCGTGGAGGGGCAGGTCACCGGCGAGGAGGTGTGGGGCGGAGTGCAGCTCCAGGCCTTCTCGCTCCAGGACGGCCCGCTCGCCGAGTGGCGGCGGCAGGAGCGGCTGCGGCGGGAGCGCACCCGCGGGCTCGGTCCGGCCGGCGGCCGGGGTGCGGCCCTGCCGATGATGTCCGCGCTCCCCGCCCCCGCCCCCGGTGCGGCCCCGGCGGCGAGGCCGGCCGGGATGGGCCTCGGCGTCGGCGGCTCGATGCGCCAGGAGGTGTACGAGGACGACCGGCCGTTGCGGGACTGGACCCGGACTCCGGCCGGACGCGTCTTCGTGCACCTGCTCACGCCCCCGCAGTGGCATCGCGTCACCGGCGAGGCGCCCCCGCCGTCGCCGGTGGACCGGGCGGCCTACACCCGCGCGGGACTGCCCTGGTACGACTACTTCGACCAGGACGCCCGGGACCTCGCCGCCGCGGACACCCTGGAGGCGGTCAAGCCCGTCGGCGACTGGCTCGGCGACGACCGGGAGCCCTGGCAGCAGCCGTCCCCGGAGCAGGTGGTCCCCCTGAAGGACGCGCCGGGCGAGCCGGTGTCGGACGGCGACTGGTAACCGCCGTTGCGTCACACGCAACGAGTGTTGCCTTTCTTGCGCCGACCCCGCGGTCCGCGTCAGGGTGTGTCGGGTCCGGGGTGACTCACGACCTGAGGTGCGTGGCATGGGCAGTGGTACGGAAGGGACGCGCGGCGGCTGGAACAGGCGCCGGTTCGTCGGCGCGCTGGCGGGCGCGGCGGCCGTGGCCGCGGTCCCGGCGCCGGCGGCCCCGCCCGCAAGACGGCCGGACCGTGCGGCGCGCCCGGCGGCCAGGACCCGCGCGCGGACGTCCTCGGCTCCCCGCCCGCTCTACCTCGGCACGTACACCTCCGTGGACGGCGGCGGCGCCGGCATCGGCCTCGCCGAGTACGACCCGGTGACCGGCCGGATCACCGGCACCGGCACGCTGACGGGGGTCGCCGACCCGTCGTACCTGGCCGTCCACCCGAACGGCCGCACGCTGTACGCGGTGAACGAGCGGGCGGAGGGGAGCGTGACCGCCGTACGCCTGGCGGACCGGAAGATCCTGGGCAGCCGGAGCACGGGCGGGGCGGGCCCGTGTCACCTCTCGGTCCATCCCACCGGCCGCTGGCTGCTGAGCGCCGACTACACCTCGGGCAGCGTGGCCGTGCACCCGATCGACGCCACGGGCGCCCTCGGCGAGCGCACCGACCTGGTCACGCACTCCAGCCCGGCCCCCGGACCCGGCCAACAGGGGCCGCACGCCCACCAGTTCATCACCAGCCCGGACGGCGGCCACGTCCTCGCCGTGGACCTGGGCACCGACACGGTCTACAGCTACCGCCTCGATCCCGTGCGGGGCACGCTCACCGAGGCCGCCCAGGCGCACACGAAGCCGGGGGCGGGCCCGCGCCATCTCACGTTCCACCCGGGCGGCCGGTACGCCTACCTGGCCGACGAGGTGGGGAACACGGTCGCGGTCTGCGGCTACGAGCCGGCCGGCGGCCGGCTGACGATCGGCGAGCCGCAGGCCACCGGCGCCTCCGGCACCAACTACCCGGCCCAGTTCCTGGTCACCGCCGACGGCGCCTTCGCCTATCTGGCCAACCGGGGCGACAACACGCTCGCGCGGTACGCGATCGAGGCCGACGGGGCCCGGCTGCGGCTGCTGGACACGGTGCCGGTGCACGGGGACTTCCCCCGGCAGATCGCCTTCTCCCCCGACGGCCGGCTGCTGTTCGCGGCCAACCAGCGCTCCGGCACCGTCAGCGTCTTCACCGTCGATCCGCCGAGCGGTGAACTCCGGCTCACGGGCGAGCCGTTCGCGTCACCGGTCGCCGTCTGCGCGCTGCCGCTGTAGGGCCCGCGGGCAGGAGCAGGAGAAGAAGGGGTGCGGAACGGACCTGGCAGGCTCAGGAGATGACACCCAGCAGGGCCCGTGCGCACAGATCCCGTACCTGTTCCCGGGTCAGTTCCTCGGTGCGCAGCCACTCCAGGCAGACATGCGTGGTGAAGGCGAGCCAGCCGCGCACCGCGAGGCGGGTGTCCGGGCGCCGGTCGAGAGCCGGGCCGAACTCGGGGTCGGCGGCCAGCGCGGCGAGGACCTGACGCTCCTGGGCCGCCTGCGCCTGCCGGTAGACGCGGCGCACGGCATGGTCGCCGGACGCCTCGGCGCGATGGAACGCCCGGAAGCCGTGCGCGTGGGTGTGGACGTAGTCGAGATAGACGTCCAGGCTCGCAGTGAGCTGTTCACGGGCCGGCACACCGGGCACGGCCGCCGTCATCCGCAGCATCCGCTCGCCCTCCCGCTCCACGACCGCCGCGAAGAAATCGCGTTTGGTCGGAAAATAGTGGTACAGCAGGCCTCGGGAGACGCCGGCGATCTCGGCGACCTGCTCGATCCACACGTCGTCGTAGGGGCTCTCGGAGAAGAGCCTGGACCCGACCGAGAGGAGCTGCTCACGGCGTTCCGCGGTACTGAGCCTGCGGCGGGTGCGCTCACTCGGATTCGCGGCCATACCCGCACCTTACTTGACGCGGGTTCAACAACGGGACGAGACTGAGACCGCTTATTGAACCCATGTACAAATAGCTCACGTGCCGCAGCATCGAGGGAGAGCGCGTCATGGCGGAGACGGTCACGCGGACGGAGGCGCAGCTCCCGCTGCCCAAGGGGTTCCGGGGCGCCGAACAGGGCTGGCCCGAGCTGAGCCGCATCCCCCACCCGCCGCGCCGGCTGCCCCTGCTCGGCGACGTCCTGGGCGTCGACCGGCGCACGCCCCTGCAGGACTCGATGCGGATCGGCACCCGGCTGGGCCCGATCTTCAGGCGCAAGGCGTTCGGCAACGAGTTCGTCTTCGTGTGGGGCGCCGCACTGGCCGCCGACATGGCCGACGAGTCCCGGTTCGCCAAGCACGTGGGGCTCGGGGTCGCCAATCTGCGCCCGGTCGCCGGGGACGGCCTGTTCACCGCGTACAACCACGAGCCGAACTGGCAGCTGGCGCACGACGTCCTGGCACCCGGCTTCAGCCGCGAGGCCATGGAGGGGTACCACGGGATGATGCTCGCGGTGGCCGGGCGGCTCACCGACCACTGGGACCGCGAGCTGTCGGCCGGCCGCTGGGTGGACGTGCCCGGGGACATGACCAAGCTGACCCTGGAGACCATCGCCCGCACCGGGTTCGGCCACGACTTCGGCTCGTTCGAGCGGAACCGGCCGCACCCCTTCGTGACGGCGATGATCGGCACGCTCACCTACGCACAGCGCCTGAACAGCGTGCCGGGGCCGCTGGCCCCGCTGCTGCTGCGGCAGGCCGCCCGGCGCAACGCGGCCGACATCGCCCACCTCAACAGCACGGTCGACGCCCTGGTCGAGGAGCGGCGCGCGAGCGGCCGCGCGGACGGCGACCTGCTGGACCGGATGCTGGAGACGGCCCACCCGCGGACCGGGGAGCGGCTGTCCGCGCAGAACGTACGGCGGCAGGTGATCACCTTCCTGGTCGCCGGGCACGAGACCACCTCGGGGGCGCTCTCCTTCGCCCTGCACTACCTCGCCCTGCACCCCGGGATCGCGGCCCGCGCCGCCGCCGAGGTGGACCGCGTCTGGGGCGACACGCCCGCGCCGGGCTACGACCAGGTGGCGAAGCTGCGCTACGTACGCCGGGTCCTCGACGAGTCGCTGCGGCTGTGGCCGACGGCGCCCGCCTTCGCCCGCGAGGCCCTCCGGGACACCGTGCTAGGCGGGGAGCATCCGATGCGCCGGGGCGCCTGGGCGCTGGTCCTGACCCCGTTGCTGCACCGTGATCCCGAGGTGTGGGGGCCGGAACCCGAGCGCTTCGACCCGGACCGGTTCGAGGCGAAGGCCGCGCGGGGCCGGGCCCCGCACACCTTCAAGCCGTTCGGCACCGGGGCGCGGGCCTGTATCGGCCGGCAGTTCGCGCTGCACGAGGCGACCCTGGTCCTCGGCCTGCTGCTGCGCCGCTACACCCTGCGGGCCGACCCGGACTACCGGCTGCGGGTGACCGAGCGGCTCACCCTGATGCCGGACGGGCTGCGGCTGCGGCTGGAGCGCCGCACTCCCGCCCCGGCGCCGGTGTCCGTGCCCGAGGCACCCGCGTCAGAGGGCGGCGGCTGTCCAGTGCGCGGGGCGGGTGACTGACCCCGGCAGGCGCGTCCCCGCGTTGCCCCGGGCCGCGTCGAGCTGGGGCTGGGTCAGGAAGAAGGCGCCGGTGAGGTCCGCGTCGCCGAGACCGGCGTCCCGGAGGTCGGCGCCGATCAGGTCCGCGTCCCGCAGATCGGCCCCGGTGAGGTCTGCGGCGATGAGACAGGCGCCGCGCAGGCTCGCCCCGCGCAGGTCGGCGCCGCGGAGCCGGGCACCCATCAGGTCGGCGCCCCGCCGGTCCTTCTTCCTGCCGCGCACCCCTGCCCGGGCCAGCTCGCTGGTCCGCAGCAGCAGCACGTTCACCTCCTGCCGATGGGCGGCCACGTCCAACGCGGCCAGCTCTTCGGGCGTACCGAGGCTCAGTTCCTCGGTCCTCCGCAGCGCGGCGCGCAGACCGGCGTGGACGGGGCGGGCGGCGGCCAGGCCGATGGCCTCCGTCAGGTACCAGAGCAGTTCGTGCAGCTGCCGTACGACGGGGAAGGCGTCGAACATCCGGCGGGCGTCCTCCTCGGACCCGGTCCGCCAGTCCCGGCCGCCGAAGGTGACCTGCGAGACCTTCTGCCCGGCGCCGAGGCAGTCGTAGACCGTGCAGCCGGCGAAGCCGCGCTGCCGCAGCTCGGTGTGGATGCCGCAGCGGTGGTCGCCGCCGAGGTTGTGGCAGGGCTTTCCGGCGGGCTTGCTGACCGCGAAGGCCGCCGACGCGGCGAACGGCAGGGCGACACAGCACAACCCGAAGCAGCGGGCGCAGTCCCCGGTCAGCCCAGCACGTTCGGATATCTGTTCTGGCATCCGGCCAGCCTACTGACCGGTGAGGACCGCTTCCTGCGCGTTTCTCCGCCGTACCGTGTCCGCGCCCGGCGCCCGGCCGAACCGGCGCTGCTACTCGGTCCCCGGGAAGCCGGGCAGGATCGTGCAAGTCATCGGTACGATCGCCATAGTGTTCCCGCAGCTCAGCCTGGTTTGCTCGAAGAGTCGAAATTCCCACTCATCTTCCACGGAGCAATTCATGGCACTCGACTCGTACGTCGGTCTCGGCCGGTCCGGGCTCAAGGTGAGCCCCTTCTGCCTCGGCGCGATGAACTTCGGCGAGGACGGCGGCTTCGGCTGCTCGGTCGAGGAGGCGGAGAAGATCCTCCAGACCTATCTCGACCTCGGCGGCAACTTCGTCGACACCGCCAACTTCTACACCAACGGCCACTCGGAGGCGATCCTCGGCGACTTCCTCGCCGCCCGTCCCGGCCGCCGCGACCGCCTGGTGCTGGCCACCAAGTTCTTCGGCAACCTGCACCTCGGCGACCCCAACGGCGGCGGCGCCGGCCGCAAGGCGATCGTCGGCCAGCTGGAGGACTCGCTGCGCCGGCTGCGTACCGACTACGTCGACCTGTACTGGCTGCACAATCACGACCGGTCCACCCCCGTCGAGGAGACCCTGCGCACCCTCGACGACCTGGTGACGGCCGGCAAGATCCGGTACGTCGGCTTCTCCGACACACCGGCCTGGTTCACCGCCAAGGCCCACACCACGGCGCTGCTGCGCGGCTGGACGCCGGTGACGGCGCTGCAGATGGAGTACTCCCTGCTGGAGCGCACCATCGAGGGCGAGCTGGTCCCGCTGGCGCAGGACGCGGGGATGGGGCTGCTGCCCTGGAGCCCGCTCAAGAGCGGCTTCCTCTCCGGGAAGTACCGCAAGGGGCGGCCCGCACCCGCCGACGCCCTGCGGTCCGCCGTCATCGGGCAGCCCGGCGAGGCCGAGTTCACCGTGATCGAGGCACTCGCCGCCGTCGCCGAGGAGGCCGGCGCGAGCCCGGCCGCGGTGGCCCTCTCCTGGGTGCAGAACCGCCCCGGCGTCACCTCCACCCTCATCGGCCCGCGCACCCTCGCCCACCTGGAGGCCAATGTCGCGGCCCTCGACGTCCGCCTGACACCGGATCAGACGGCCCGGCTGGACGAGGTGTCGGCCCCGGCCCTCAACTTCCCCCACGACCTCAACCACCGCGTCGGCACCATGCTCAAGTACGCGGGCGCCACGGTCGACGGGGTGCCGAGCGCGGTGTATCCGCCGCTGCTGGCGAGCTCCGCCCGCTACTGATCCGGTTCCGGCCGGCCGGGCCCCCGCCACAAGGCCGCCGGCCGGAACCTCACCGCTGGGATTCCGCTCTTGTGGAGGTCCTCTTCATCCGGCGGAAAACAAACTGGGCTATGACAGGGGCAGGATCCCGCACGACAGGAGACGGACCATGTGCAGGCATCAGCCCCCGTGCCCCGGCGCCGACCACCCCGACCGCCACCCGGCCGTCATCGTCTCGGCCCATCCCGAACAGGGCTGGAGCCTGCTGTGCGACGGCACGATCGTCTTCGACGACACCGGTGAACTCCTGCCCGACGGGCGGACCGTGAGCCCCCGCCGGCCCGCGGCGCCCGCCGTCTGAGCGGCTGTCAGTCCTCTCCGGCGGTGAGGTCCAGGCGGTCGAGCCGCTCGGGGTCGGCCAGGATGTACATCTCGGTGATCCGGCCGTCGGCGACGGTGACCGCCGTGACCGACAGCGGGCGTCCCTCGGGCGCGGTGACCACGCCGACGGCGCCGTTGACCAGCACGAGCCGCGCCCACCTCGCGAACTGGCGGAAGGTGAACGCCCCTTCGGCCACCGCCCGCGCGCCGCGCAGCACCTTGGAGGCGGCCGCACCGCGCACCAGCGCCCCGGAGTCGACCCGCAGCACCACGTCCGGGTGGAGCACGGCGACCAGCGCCTCGAAGTCGCCGCCCCGGGAAGCGGCCAGGAAGGCCTCCAGCGCCCGGCGTTGCCGGCCGAGGTCCGGGTCGCCGGTGGGCGTGGCGCCCTGGACCCGGCGGCGGGCCCGGCTGGCCAGCTGGCGGGTGGCCGCCGAACTGCGTTCGACGATGGGCGCGATGTCGTCGAAGGGCACCGCGAACATGTCGTGCAGGACGAACACCAGCCGCTCGGCGGGCTCCAGCGTCTCCAGGACGATGAGGAGAGCGAGCCCGACGGAGTCCGTCTCCAGCGCCTCCTGTTCCGGGTCGACGCCCGACAGCGGCCGGATCACCGGGTCGGGGACGAACGTCTCGTCGATGGGCTGCTCGCGGCGCGCCGTACGGGAGCGCAGCATGTCCAGGCAGACCCGGCCGACCACCGTGGTCAGCCAGCCGCCCAGGTTCCTGATCTCCTCCGCGTCGGCGCGCCCGAGCCTGAGCCAGGCCTCCTGCACGGCGTCCTCGGCCTCGGCGAGCGAGCCGAGCATCCGGTAGGCCACCGCGCGCAGTTGGCCGCGGTGCTCCTGGAAGCGGTCCGCCAGCAGTTCCGTGCCCGTGTCCATGCCGTCCATGCCGCTCATGCGCTCATGCCGTTCGTGCCCCCCCATTGCTCCACGGAGGCAGACTATGCGGACCCGCCACGCCCGCGACATCTTTTACGGCGCGTCACGCCTCGTCGCGGGCGAGCTTCAGCAGCCGGTCCAGGACCCTCGGTGCGCCGGTGCGCAGTCCGTCGTGCTCGAACTCGTCGGTGACCCAGGTGCGCAGCCCCCGGACGGCCCGTGCGGTGCGCAGCGAGTGGCCGGCGTCGACGTACATGTCGTCGTGGTAGACGACGGCGGCGACCGGAACCTCGTTGGCGGCGAGCCTGGCCGGGTCGTACAGCGGCCGCCAGTCGGTGCGGGCGGCGAGCAGGTCCGCCGCCGCCTTCAGGGGCCGCAGGGCCGGGTCGGTCTCGAACATCCAGGGGTGCACGGTCTCCCCGGTGAACAGCACCGGGGCGTCGTCGGCCAGCGCCTTGGCCGCGTCGAACTGCGGGAACTCGGCGCGCACCCGCTCGGCCGCCCAGGCGGTGGGGCGGGCGTCCTGGCCGTAGACCGGCTCGTGGACCAGGGCGTACAGCGGGTTGCTCGCGTACGACAGCAGGCCCTGGACCTGCTCCTGGAAGGCGTCGGAGAGTTCGGGGCCGGACGGGGTGCGGACGAAGGCGTCCTCCAGGAGGAAGTGCAGGCGGTGGCTGCCGTCGCTCGTGCCCAGCATCAAGCCGAGGGACTGGAAGGCCTCGACGGTGAGCCGGTAGCCGTTCGGCAGCAGGGTCTCGCGCTCCAGGAGGTGCTCGGCGATCCGCCGGGCCCGCTCGACGTCCTGCGGGTAGCGGTCGTAGTGCGCCAGGACTTTGCGCTCGATGCGCGGATAGGCGGCGCGGTAGACGTCGTCGGCGTGCGCGTCCAGGGACGGCAGGCCGCCGGTGATCACGGAGGTCCTGAGGCCCTCGGGGAAGAAGGACAGGTACGTCACGGTGCAGAAGCCGCCGAAGCTCTGGCCGAGCGTCGTCCAGGGTGCGCCGCCGGTGAGCCGCGGGCGGATCGCCTCGCAGTCCCGGACGATCGAGTCGGCACGGAAGTGGGCCAGGTAGTCGGCCTGGGCGGCCGGGCCGCCGCGCAGCGGGAGGGTCTGCCGGCTGACCGGGGTGGAGCGGCCGGTGCCGCGCTGGTCGAGGAGCAGGACGCGGTAGTCCTGAAGGGCCCGGTCGAGCCAGGCCTGCCGCCCGACGAAACGATTCGCCCCGAAGCCCGGACCACCCTGTAGGTACAGCAGCCAGGGCAGCTCCTGGCCCGCCTTGTCGCTCGCGACCGCCTCCCTGGCGAACAGCTCGATGGTCTCACCGCCCGGGTCCGCGTGGTCGAGGGGGACGGTGAAGTGGCGGTCGGTGAGGACGACGCCGGGCTGGCGGTAGCTGAGGCTCAACGGTTCTCCCGGGACGGACGGACGGTCGCGTCCCAGTTCAGCACAGGTCCGGGGGCAGTCCGACCCCGGGATCATGAAATCGTTACTGAATACCCGATCAGCGGGCGGCGAGGCTGGAGCGGCGCACCACCAGTTCCGGCTGGAGCACCACCCGGCGGTGCTGGTGCGCCGCCTGCCCCTCCCGCTCCTCGGTCTCCTCCAGGAGCAGGTCCGCGGCCATCGCCCCCATGGTGATGGCGGGCTGGCGGACGGAGGTCAGCGGTACGGCGGCAGCGGCGGCGAACTCGATGTCGTCGTAGCCGACGATCGCGAGGTCGTCCGGGACGACCACTCCGGCCGCGTACATGGCCTGCAGGACGCCGAGTGCGAGGAGGTCGTTGGCGCAGAACACGGCGGTGGGCCGGTCGGCGAGGCCGAGGAGGCGGGCGCCCGCGTCCCGTCCGGCGGCCACGTCGAGCCGCTCGGTCGGCAGCTCGCGCAGTGCGCCGGGGCCGAGGCCGGCCTCGGCGAGGGCGTTCAGGGCACCGGTGCGCCGGTCGCGGACCTGGTTGAAGCCGGGCGGGCCGCTGACGTAGGCGATGGACCGGTGCCCGGCATCGACGAGGTGACGCACGGCCAGCGCCCCGCCCGCCACGTCGTCGACGCTGACCGAGCACTCGGTGGTGCCCTCGGCGACCCGGTCGACCAGCACGAAGGGGATGCCGTGCCGGCGGAAGGTCTCGATGTTGCGGCCGGTGGCGTCCGCCGGGGTCAGCAGGACGCCGCGTACCCGCTGTTCGGCGAAGAGCGCGAGGTACTCGGCCTCCTCGCCGGCGTTCTGCGCGCTGTTGCAGACCATCACACCGAGCCCGGCGTCCCGGGCCGCCCGCTCGGCGCCGCGGGCCACGTCCACGAAGAAGGGGTTGCCCATGTCGAGGACGAGCAGGCCCATGATCCGGCTGCGGCCCGCGCGCAGCTGGCGTGCGGACTCGCTGCGGACGTAGCCGAGCCGGTCGATCGCCGACTGCACCCGCGCCCGGGTCTCGCCGGCGACGGTGTCCGGGCGGTTGATGACGTTCGAGACCGTGCCCACCGAGACTCCGGCGGCACGGGCGACGTCCTTGATACCCACCGACTGGGCCATCGGGCGAGACCTCCAGGAAACGTGGACGGCGCCTTCACAGCACGGAAGGGCACATCGGGAAGGGCTTCACATTACGACATGACTTCGCACACCGGTCCGGCTCAGCCGGGCAGCGCGAAGTCGACGACGTGGAGAGCCGAGGGTGTCGTACCGCTCGACGTCTCCTGGTACATGAACGACAGCACGTTGTCCGCCTTGACCCGCATCTCGTCGATCACGACCTCGCCGAAGGCGTTCAGGCCGCTGCCGTCGTGGAGCAGCGTCCAGTCCGAGTACCCGGATGCCTTGGACGCGCCGGCGATCCGCCCGTAGGGGAACACCGCGTACGCGTTGTCGTACTTGTCCAGGACCAGCTTGGTGCGCTGGCTGGAGTCCAGTGCGACGGGTATCTCGGTCTTCTGCCAGCTGCCGGCGGAGTTCTTGCGCAGGTGGAAGGCGCGGCCGTTGGCTGTGCGGTCGGCGACGTAGTCCGTGGTGCACTGGCCGAAGCGGCCGGGGACATAACTGATGATCGCGTGCGGAAGGCCCGCGGAGTCCGTCCACTGGCTCTCCTGGTTCATCAGGGAGTGGTCGGGGTTGAGGGAGTCGACGACCAGCCCGGCGTCGGTGACGGCGACGGTGTCCGAGCTGCCGGTGGTGGCGACCAGGGCGCCGGCGTCGTTGCGCCAGCTCCGGCCGCGGTCCGTGGAGTAGACGTAGCCGGTGTCGTGGTTGGTGATCCCGCCGCTGTCGCACATCACGGCGGCGCTCTGCTCGCGCCAGGTGAAGAAGGAGTGCAGCCGCCCGTCGACGTCGTAGTCGATGCCGTGCAGGTACATGTTGCGGGCGGTGCTGGAGCCGTGCGAGCTGGTGTAGGTGCCGGTGGAGGCGGACCACTCCCCGAGCGCCGTCCAGGACGAACCGTCGTACTCCGCGAGGGCGTTGCGGCCGTTGCCGGAGATGCCGACGCGGTAGCTGAGCTGCAGTCTGCCCTCGGGCGTGCAGATGAACTGCGGGTAGGTGAACTGGGAGGTGAGCGACACCCCGTCCAACGACGTCTGTACGGCGCCGAAGACGGCCGAGGTCCAGCTGGTGGAGCCGGGGTTGTCGAGCAGCCCGGCCACCGACTTCACGTAGAAGAAGCCGTCGCTGTGCGAGTCCATGTTGATGTGCAGCCGGCCGTCGGTCTTCGACACGCCCATGGAGATGACGTTGTGCGAGTCGCTGGACTTGAGCTGGTGGGCGAGGGTGACGGTCGACCACGCCGGCCCGCCGAGCACCCGGCGCCCGATGACCGCGGAGCCGGTCGCGGTGTACCAGCCGGCGTACTGGTAGCCCTTGTACGTGAACAGGCCGTTCTTCTGGAAGGAGTTGTTGTTGACCAGGCCGTCGTAGGAGACGAAGTAGATCGCCTGGGCGTCGAGCTGCGTGCTCTGCTGCTTGTTCACCGACGGGCCGGGGTCGGCCGCGCGGGCGGTGCCGGCGGCGAGGGCGGGCGTGGCCACGGCGCCGACGAGGGCGGCGCCCAGCACGGTACGTCTTTTCACGAGCGGCTCCTGAGGGGACGGGTCAGGCGAGGTGGAACACTTCGGTGAGCGGTTTCATCGCCTCGTCGGGACGGGCGCCGTCGAGGGATTCGAAGAAGGGACCCATCTCGGCCTGCCAGCGGGTGTTGACCTCGGTGGCTTCCATGCCCGCCAGGGCGGCGTCGAAGTCCTCGGTCTCCAGGTAGCCGACCAGCAGGCCGTCGTCACGCAGGAAGAGGGAGTAGTTGTGCCAGCCGGTGGCGGAGAGCGCTGCGCGCATCTCCGGCCACACGGCGGCATGGCGTTCGCGGTACTCGGCGATGCGGTCCTGCCGGACCTTGAGCAGGAAACAGACGCGTTGCATGAAGTACCGCTCCCGGATCAGAAGTTGAAACTGTCGATGTTCGAGGCGTTGAACACGGTCGGCTTGCCGAGGGTGATCACGCCGTCCTTGCCGATGGTGTAGCTGGTGGAGCCGGCCTTGAAGGTCTCGCCCTCCTTGCCGGTGATCTGGCCGGAGGCCAGCGCGACGGCGGTACGGGCGGCGAGGTCGCCGAGCTTCGCCGGGTCCCACAGCTCGAACGCGGAGACGGTGCCGTTCTTGACGTACTTGCGCATGTCGTTCGGGGTGCCGAGGCCGGTCAGCTCGACCTTGCCCTTGTACTTGGAGCCGGACAGGTACTGAGCGGCGGCCTTGATGCCGACGGTGGTCGGGGAGATGATCCCCTTCAGGTCCGGGTATTCCTGGAGCAGGCCCTGGGTCTGCTGGAAGGACTGCTGGGCGTCGTCGTTGCCGTAGGCGACCTTGACCAGCTTGACGTCCTTGTACTTCGGGAGGGCCAGCTCCTTCTTCATGTAGTCGATCCAGGTGTTCTGGTTGGTCGCGGTCTGCGCGGCCGACAGGATCGCGATCTGGCCCTTGTAGCCGATCTGCTTCGCGAGCAGCTGCACCTCGGTACGGCCCAGGTCCTCGGCGCTGGCCTGCGAGATGAAGGCGTTGCGGCAGTCGGCGGTGGTGTCGGAGTCGTAGGTGACGACCTTGATGCCGTTGCTCATGGCCTGCTTCAGCGCGGTGCACAGGGCGCCCGGGTCCTGCGCGGACACGGCCATCGCGTCGACCTGCTGCTGGGTGAGCGTGTTGACGTAGGAGACCTGGCCGGAGGTGTCGGTGGCGCTGGAGGGGCCGACCTCCTTGTAGCTGGAGCCGAGCTCCTTCAGGGCCGCTTCGCCGCCCTTGTCGGCGGAGGTGAAGTAGGGGTTGTTGACCTGCTTGGGCAGGAAGCCGACGGTCAGGCCCTTCTTGGTGGCCGCGTTCGGGTCGGCGGTGCCGGCCGCCGCGTTGGAGCTGCTGCCGCTCTTGACGTCGCTCTTGGTGGTGCCGCCGCAGGCGGTCACGGCGAGGGCGATGGAGGAGACGGTGGCGACGGCCGCACAGGCACGGCGGATCGACGACTTGCGCATGGCGATTTTCCTTTTCGAAGGGTTGAGCGGGGAGGGTGTCATGCGGCAGGCGTGGGGGGAGCCTGGGAAACCGGCGCCGAGGCGGCCCGGCGGCCGGCCCTCGCGACGGAGATCTGGCGTGCGACCCGGGGGCCGAGTACGGAGACGACGAGCAGGACGCCGGTGACGACGATCTGCGACTGGGCGGAGACGTTGAGCAGGCTCATCACGTTCTGCAGGGCGCCCAGCAGGAACACACCGGCGATCGCGCCGCCGAGGGTGCCCTTGCCGCCGTCGAAGTCGATGCCGCCGAGCAGTACCGAGGCGACGACGGAGAGTTCGAGGCCGGTGGCGTTGTCGTAGCGGGCGCTGGCGTAGTGCAGGGCCCAGAAGATTCCGGTGAGGGAGGCCATGAGCCCGGTCGCGACGAAGAGGATCAGTTTGTTGCGCTTCACCCTGATCCCCGCGAACCGCGCCGCCTCCTCGCTCGCGCCGATCGCGAACAGCGACCGCCCGAACGGGGTGGCGTGCAGGACGACCACGGCGATGGCGAGCAGGACCAGGAAGGGCAGGAAGGCCTGCGGGAGGAAGGAGTTCCCGAGCCGTCCGGCGGCGAAGTCCAGGTACTGGGTGGGGAAGTCGGTGACCGCGTCGGAGCCGAGCACGATCTGGGCGATGCCCCGGTAGGCGGCGAGGGTACCGATGGTGACGGCGAGGGAGGGCAGCCCGAGCCGGGTCACCAGCAGGCCGTTGACCAGTCCGCACACCACGCCGAGCAGCAGGCACAGCGGGATGATCTGCTCGATGGGCAGGCCCGCGTTCCAGAGCTTGCCCATCACCGCGCCGGACAGGCCGGCCGTGGAGGCCACCGACAGGTCGATCTCGCCGGAGACGACCAGCAGGGTCATCGGCAGCGCGATCAGTGCGACGGGCAGGGTGTTGCCGATCAGGAACGACAGGTTGAGCGAGTTGCCGAAGCCGTCGACGGTGGAGAAGGACAGCAGGAGCAGGACGACCAGCAAGGCGCCTACGACGGTGTCCCAGCGGACGGCTCGGGTCAGGGACTCAGGCACGAGCCTCCCCCTTCTGTACGGCGGACTTCTCGAAGGCCGACTTCTTCTTCAGGGCGGCCGCCACCCGCTGGGCCACGATCCGGTCGACCGCGATGGCGAGCAGGAGCAGCACGCCGTTGATGGCGAGCACCCACACCGAGCTGACGCCGAGGGCGGGCAGCACGCTGTTGATGGAGGTCAGCAGCAGGGCGCCGAGGGCCGCGCCGTAGACGCTGCCGGAGCCGCCGGTGAAGACGACACCGCCGACCACGACCGCGCTGACGACGGTGAGTTCGTAGCCATTGCCGGTGCTGGAGTCGACGTTGCCGAACCGGGCCAGGTACATGGCGCCGGCGAGACCGGCGAGGGCGCCGCAGAACGTGTAGGCGACCAGGATCCGCTTGCGGACCGCGATGCCGGCGAGCCGGGCGGCCTCCGGGTTGGAGCCGAGGGCGTACAGTTCGCGGCCGCTGCCGAAGTGCTTGAGGTAGTAGGCGGTGCCCACCAGTACGGCGAGCGCGATCAGGGCCAGATACGGTACGGCGCCGATGCCGCCGGAGCCGAAGTCGACGAAGGATCCCGGCAGGTCGGCCGCGGTGATCTGGCGGGAGCCGACCCAGATGGAGTCGATGCCGCGGATGATGTACAGCGTGCCCAGGGTGACCACCAGCGCGGGCACCTGGCCGAGGCTGACGAGCAGTCCGTTGAGCAGGCCGAAGCCGATACCGAGCAGGACCGCGAGGACGATCGCGACGACCGGGTTGCCGCCACCGTGCAGATAGGTGCCGGCGGCGAAGGCGCTGATGCCGAGGGTGGAGCCGACGGACAGGTCGACGTTGCGGGTGATGACCACCAGCGACTGGCCGGTGGCGACCAGGACCAGGATGGTCGCGTTCAGGAGCAGGTCCTTGATGCCCTGCTCGGACAGGAACTGGCTGTTGCCGGCCTGGGTGATGCCGATCATCGCCAGGAAGACGATCAGGATGGCGAGTTCGCGCATCTTGAAGACGCGGTCGACCAGGCGGGTGCCGCTGGACTGGGGCACCTCGGTGACGGGGGCTTCGTTGGGCGTGGTCACCGTCATGCGGCGGCCCTCCCGGTGGCGGCTGCCATCACGGTTTCCTCGGTGGCTTCGGAGCGGGGGATCTCGGCGGTGAGCCGGCCCTCGTGCATCACCAGCACGCGGTCGGCCATGCCGAGGATCTCGGGCAGGTCGGAGGAGATCATCAGGACGGCGACGCCGTCGGCGGCCAGCTGGGACAGCAGCCGGTGCACCTCGGCCTTGGTGCCGACGTCGATGCCGCGGGTGGGCTCGTCGACGATCAGCACCTTGGGGCCGGTGGCGAGCCACTTGGCGAGGACGACCTTCTGCTGGTTGCCGCCGGAGAGCGTGGAGACGGTGTCGGCGATCCGGGCGTACTTCACCTGGAGCTTGACCGCCCAGTCCAGGGACCGGCTGCGCTCGGCGCCCCGGTCCATCAGGCCGGCCCTCACGGTCGTACGGAGTCCGGTCAGGCCGATGTTCCGCTCGATGGACATGTCCATCACCAGCCCCTGGGCGCGCCGGTCCTCGGGGACCAGGGCGAGGCCGGCGGCCATGGCGGTGGAGGGCGCGCCGTTGGTCAGCTTGCGGCCGTCGATCTCGACCTCGCCGGCGTCCCACCGGTCGACGCCGAAGACCGCCCGCGCGACCTCGGTACGGCCGGCCCCGACGAGTCCGGCGAGACCGACGATCTCACCGCGCCGCACCTCGAAGGAGATGTCCGTGAAGACGCCCTCGCGGGTCAGGCGCCGTACGCTGAGGGCGACGTCACCGGGCTCGACCTCCTGCTTGGGGTACAGCTCGTCGAGGTCGCGGCCGACCATGCGGCGGACCAGGTCGTCCTCGGACATGCCGTCGAGGAGTTCGCTGGCGATCCAGGCACCGTCACGAAGAGTAGTCACTCGCTGGCAGATCTCGAAGATCTCCTCCAGCCGGTGGGAGATGAACAGCACCGCCGCGCCCTGCTCGCGCAGAGTGCGCACGACTCCGAAGAGACGGGCGACCTCGCTGCCGGTGAGGGCGGCGGTCGGCTCGTCCATGATCAGGACACGGGCGTCGAAGGAGAGCGCCTTGGCGATCTCGACGATCTGCTGGTCGGCGATGGACAGGCCGCTGGCCGGGCGGTCGGGGTCGAGGTCGACGCCGAGCCGCTTCATCAGGGCGGCGGTGGCGTCATGGGTGGCCTTGTGATCGATACGGCCGAAGGCGCGCCGGGGCTGGCGGCCCATGTAGATGTTCTCGGCGATCGACAGGTCGGGGAAGAGCGTGGGCTCCTGGTAGATCACAGCGATGCCGGCGTCGCGGGCGTCACCGGGTCCGTGGAACTGGACCGGCTCACCGTCGAGCAGCACCTGGCCGGCATCCGGACGGTGCACCCCTGCCAGGGTCTTGATCAGGGTCGACTTGCCCGCGCCGTTCTCGCCGGCGAGGGCGTGCACCTCACCGGCGAACAGCTCCAGGGAGACGCCCCGCAGGGCGCGTACGGCTCCGAAGGACTTGGCTACATCCCTCAGCGCCAGTACCGGGGCCGGTCCCGTATCGGACGGGTGGGTCATGGGTGGCTCCTCGACGACGCCGACGGAAGAAGCCGCCACAGCGCCGTGAAAGGTTTCAACTGGGTTGCCGGGACGTTAGGCATGACAGACATGTCACGTCAATGGATGCCGCCCGAAAATCTTTCGATACTCGAAGGTCACGCCCGGGTCACGGAAAGGACACCTGGCTACAGGGATTGACACGCTCCCGGGGTGCCCATAGCTTCCACTTCTGAATCGTTTCACACAAAGGCCTTTCCGGCCCGATGTCACAGGAGCCCGAAGTGACCGACCTCGCCGCGGTGAAGGCCGCGCTGAAGACCCAGGCCGTCGAGACGCCGTCGTGGGCGTACGGGAACTCGGGGACGCGTTTCAAGGTGTTCGCCCAGCAGGGCGTTCCGCGCACGCCGCAGGAGAAGCTGGCGGACGCGGCGCAGGTGCACGCGTTCACCGGGGTCGCGCCCACCGTGGCGCTGCACATCCCCTGGGACAGGGTCGAGGACTACGCCGCGCTGGCGAAGTTCGCCGAGGAACGGGGGGTGAAGCTCGGGGCGATCAACTCCAACACCTTCCAGGACGACGACTACAAACTGGGCAGCATCTGCCACCCCGAGGCGGCGGTACGGCGCAAGGCCGTCGACCACCTGCTGGAGTGCGTCGACATCATGGACGCCACGGGGTCCACCGACCTGAAGCTGTGGTTCGCGGACGGCACGAACTATCCGGGGCAGGACGACATCCGCGCCCGGCAGGACCGGCTGGCCGAGGGACTGGCCGAGGTCTACGGACGGCTCGGTGACGGGCAGCGGATGCTGCTGGAGTACAAGTTCTTCGAGCCGGCCTTCTACGCGACGGACGTGCCGGACTGGGGGACCGCGTACGCGCACTGCCTGAAGCTGGGCGAGAAGGCCCAGGTGGTCGTCGACACCGGGCACCACGCCCCCGGCACCAACATCGAGTTCATCGTCGCCACGCTGCTGCGCGAGGGCAAGCTCGGCGGGTTCGACTTCAACTCGCGGTTCTACGCCGACGACGACCTGATGGTGGGCGCGGCCGATCCGTTCCAGCTGTTCCGGATCATGTACGAGGTCGTGCGCGGCGGCGGGTTCGGCCCGGATGTCGCGTTCATGCTCGACCAGTGCCACAACATCGAGGCGAAGATCCCGGCGATCATCCGGTCGGTGATGAACGTGCAGGAGGCCACCGCGAAGGCGCTGCTGGTCGACCGCGCGGCGCTGGCTGCCGCTCAGGCGGCCGGTGACGTGCTGGAGGCCAACGCGGTGCTGATGGACGCGTACAACACGGATGTACGGCCGCTGCTCGCCGAGGTCCGGGAAGAGATGGGGCTGGACGCGAACCCCGTCGCCGCGTACCGGCGGTCCGGGTGGGCCGAGAAGATCGTCGCCGAGCGGGTGGGAGGACAGCAGGCGGGGTGGGGTGCGTAGGCGCCTGCCTTGATCTGTCGCGTCGCGGACTGCGGGCTGGAGTGGCTGGTCGCGCAGTTCCTCCCCCAGCCTTCGGCCGGGGGTACCCCCAGCGCCCCCGGAGGGGCGCGTCGTAGTCCCGCTCCTTCAACGAAACAGGAATCATTGTGACCACCCATCCCGAAGCTGCCGCTCTTCTCTCCCGGTCCCGTCGGCTCGGCGCTGATCCCCGTAACACCAACTACGCCGGCGGCAACGCGTCCGCGAAGGGCACCGAGACCGACCCCGTGACCGGTGGCGACGTCGAGCTGATGTGGGTGAAGGGGTCCGGCGGGGACCTCGGAACGCTCACCGAGGCGGGACTGGCCGTGCTGCGGCTGGACCGGCTGCGGGCGCTCGTCGACGTCTACCCCGGTGTCGAGCGCGAGGACGAGATGGTCGCCGCCTTCGACTACTGCCTGCACGGCAAGGGCGGGGCGGCTCCCTCCATCGACACCGCCATGCACGGGCTGGTCGAGGCCGCGCACGTCGATCACCTGCACCCCGACTCCGGTATCGCGCTCGCCTGCGCGGCCGACGGGGAGAAGCTGACCGCCGAGTGTTTCGGGGACACGGTCGCCTGGGTGCCGTGGCGGCGGCCCGGGTTCCAGCTGGGGCTGGACATCGCCGCGATCAAGGCGGCCAACCCGCAGGCCGTCGGCGTCGTCCTCGGCGGGCACGGCATCACCGCCTGGGGCGACACCGCCGAGGAATGCGAGCGCAACTCGCTGCACATCATCCGGACCGCCGAGAAGTTCCTGGCGGAGCACGGCAAGGCCGAGCCCTTCGGGCCCGTCGTCGACGGGTACGGCGCTCTTCCCGAGGCCGAGCGCAGGGAACGGGCGGCGGCGCTCGCACCGTATGTGCGGGCCCTCGCCTCCCAGGACAAGCCGCAGGTCGGGCACTTCAACGACTCCGAGCCGGTGCTGGAGTTCCTGGCCCGTGCCGAGCACCCCCGGCTGGCCGCGCTCGGCACCTCCTGCCCCGACCACTTCCTGCGCACCAAGGTGCGCCCCCTCGTCCTGGACCTGCCGCCGACCGCTCCGGTCGACGAGGCGATCGCGCGGCTGAAGGAGCTGCACGCCGAGTACCGGGAGGAGTACGCCGCCTACTACCAGCGGCACGCCCTGCCCGACTCCCCCGCGATGCGCGGCGCCGACCCGGCGATCGTGCTGGTCCCGGGCGTGGGCATGTTCTCCTTCGGCAAGGACAAGCAGACCGCGCGGGTCGCCGGCGAGTTCTACGTCAACGCCATCAACGTGATGCGGGGCGCCGAGGCCGTGTCCTCGTACGCGCCCATCGAGGAGTCGGAGAAGTTCCGCATCGAGTACTGGGCGCTGGAGGAGGCCAAGCTCCAGCGGATGCCGAGGCCCAAGCCGCTGGCGACCCGCGTCGCCCTGGTGACCGGTGCCGGCAGCGGGATCGGCAAGGCCATCGCGCAGCGGCTGGTCGCCGAGGGCGCGTGTGTGGTCGTCGCCGATCTGAACGCGGAGAACGCCGCTGCCGTCGCCGAGCAGCTCGGCGGCCCCGACAAGGCGGTCGCCGTGACCGTCGACGTGACCGACGAGGAACAGATCGCCGCCGCTTTCAAGGCCGCCGTGCTGGCCTTCGGCGGGGTCGACCTGATCGTGAACAACGCGGGCATCTCCATCTCCAAGCCGCTGCTGGAGACGTCGGCGAAGGACTGGGACCTCCAGCACGACATCATGGCCCGGGGCTCGTTCCTCGTCTCGCGGGAGGCGGCCCGGGTGATGATCGCGCAGGAGCTGGGCGGCGACATCGTCTACATCGCGTCGAAGAACGCCGTCTTCGCCGGCCCCAACAACATCGCCTACTCGGCCACCAAGGCCGACCAGGCCCACCAGGTCCGGCTGCTCGCGGCCGAGCTGGGCGAGCACGGCATCCGCGTCAACGGCGTCAACCCGGACGGGGTGGTGCGCGGCTCCGGGATCTTCGCGGGCGGCTGGGGTGCCCAGCGGGCGGCCGTGTACGGGGTCGAGGAGGAGAAGCTGGGCGAGTTCTACGCCCAGCGGACCATCCTGAAGCGCGAGGTGCTGCCCGAGCACGTGGCGAACGCCGTGTTCGCCCTCACCGGCGGTGACCTGACCCACACCACGGGACTGCACGTCCCGGTCGACGCCGGCGTCGCGGCCGCCTTCCTGCGATGAGCGGCGGTGTGAAGTCCTACGCGGCGGTCGACCTGGGCGCGTCCAGCGGGCGGGTCATGGTCGGGCGCGTCGGGCCGGACTCGCTGGAACTGACCGAGGCGCACCGGTTCGCGAACCGGCCGGTGCGCGTTCCGGAGGGGCTGCGCTGGGACGTCCTCGCCCTGTACAGAGGTGTCCTCGACGGGCTCAGGGCCGCGGGGCAGGCCGACTCCGTCGGGATCGACAGCTGGGCCGTGGACTACGGGCTGCTGGACGCCGACGGGGCGCTGCTCGGCAATCCGGTGCACTACCGCGACGCCCGGACGGAGGGCGTCGCGGAGAAGGTGTGGGCGACCGTACCGGCGACGGAGCTGTACGCGGCGACCGGCATCCAGTACGCGCCCTTCAACACCCTGTACCAGTTGGTGGCGGCCCGTGGGACACGGCAGTTCGCCCATGCGGAGCGTCTGTTGCTCGTCCCGGACCTGCTGGCGTACTGGCTCACCGGGGAGCAGGGCACCGAGCTGACCAACGCCTCGACCACTCAGCTGGTCGATCCCCGGACACGCGACTGGTCGTCCGAGGTCGCGGACCGGCTGGGGATCGACCTGGGCCTGTTCGCACCGTTGCGGCAACCGGGCGATCCGGCAGGGTTCCTGCGGCCGGAGGTGCTGGAGGAGACAGGTCTGACCGGGCCGGTGCCGGTGACGGCGGTCGGCTCGCACGACACCGCGTCGGCGGTGGCCGCCGTTCCGGCCGACGGGGAGCGGTTCGCCTACATCTGCACCGGCACCTGGTCGCTGGCCGGCCTGGAGCTGGCCGCGCCCGTGCTGACCGAGGAGAGCCGGGCCGCCAACTTCACCAACGAGCTCGGGCTGGACGGCACGGTCCGGTATCTGCGCAACATCATGGGCCTGTGGCTGCTCCAGGAGTGCGTACGCGCCTGGGGCGACCCCGACCTCGGTGCACTGCTGCGGGAGGCGTCCGCCGTTCCGGCGCTGCGCTCGGTGGTGGACGCGGGGGACGCGACGTTCCTCGCGCCGGGGCGGATGCCGGAGCGGATCGCCGAGGCCTGCCGCGCCTTGGGGCAGCCGGTGCCCGAGAGCCGGGCCGAGATCACCCGGTGCATCCTCGACTCCCTCGCCCTCGCCCACCGGCGGGCGATCGAGGACGCCCAGCGACTGGCCGGCCATCCGGTCGACGTCGTGCACATCGTCGGCGGCGGCACCCGCAACACGCTGCTGTGCCAGCTGACCGCCGACGCCTGCGGGCTGCCCGTGGTGGCCGGCCCGACCGAGGCGGCCGCCCTGGGCAACGTGCTCGCGCAGGCTCGCGCGCACGGCCTCGCCGGCGACCTGGCCGACGCCCGGCGGCTCCTGGTGCGGACGCAGCAGCTGACCCGCTACGAGCCGCGTGGTGACGCGGCCCGCTGGCGAGCGGCCGAGGCCCGGCTCACCACGCGGTGAGCCGGGGTCTCCCCCCGCCCCACGCCCGCCGGCCGGTCCCCCACTACGCTGAACGCGTAAGGGGTGCCTCCAGAACTCATCCGATGACCAACCCCAAGGAGCCGCGATGCGTGTCGCACTGTTCCTGACCTGTGTCAACGACACGCTCTATCCGGACACCGGCCGCGCGGTGGTGAAACTCCTGACCAGGCTGGGCGTCGAGGTGGACTTCCCGATGGCGCAGACCTGCTGCGGGCAGGCCCACTACAACACCGGGTACCGCCATGAGGCGGAGCCGCTGGCCCGGCATTTCTCCGATGTCTTCGGTGAGTACGAGGCGATCGTGACCCCGTCCGGGTCCTGCGGGGCGATGGTGCGGGAGCTGTATCCGAGGATGGGCGAGCGGGCCCGGGCGGAGGGGCGCGGGAGCGGGCTGGCCGCGGCGCTGGCACCGGTGGTGCCGAAGACGTACGAGCTGACGGAGTTCCTGGTGGACGTGCTGGGGGTGACGGACGTCGGGGCGTACTACCCGCACACGGTGACCTACCACCCGACCTGCCACGGGCTGCGCGGTCTGGGGCTCGGCGACCGCCCCCGCCGCCTCCTTGAGGCCGTCGAGGGCCTGGAGCTGGTGGAGCTGCCGGGGGCGGAGGAGTGCTGTGGGTTCGGCGGCACGTTCGCGCTGAAAAACTCGGACGTCTCGGCGGCGATGGGCACCGACAAGGTGCGCAACGCCGAGTCCTCCGGCGCCGAGGTGCTGTGCGCGGCCGACAACTCCTGCCTGATGCACATCGGCGGCACCATGACCCGGCTGGGCAGCGGGATGCGGCCGGTGCACATCGCGGAGATCCTGGCGAGCACCGAGAAGGAGCCGGCCGCATGAGCGGGACGTTCGTAGGGATGCCGGCCTTTCCGAAGGCCGCGCACGAGGCCGTGGCCAACCCCGTCCTGCGCGGGAATCTGCGGCACGCCACGCACACCATCCGCGCCAAGCGGGCCAAGGCGGTCGCCGAGGTGTCCGACTGGGCCGAGCTGCGCGAGGCGGGCAAGCGGATCAAGGACCACACGCTGCGTCATCTCGACCGCTATCTGGTCCAGTTGGAGGAGGCGGTGACGGCGGCGGGCGGCACGGTCCACTGGGCCGCCGACGCCGACGAGGCGAACCGGATCGTCACCGAACTGGTCAAGGAGACCGGCGAGTCGGAGGTCGTGAAGGTCAAGTCGATGGCCACGCAGGAGATCGGGCTCAACGAGGCGCTGGAGGCCGCGGGCATCCGGGCCTACGAGACCGATCTGGCCGAGCTGATCGTGCAGTTGGGCCACGACCGGCCCTCGCACATCCTGGTCCCCGCGATCCACCGCAACCGGGGTGAGATCAGGGACATCTTCCGCACGGAGATGGGCGAGTGGGGGCGCCCCGCGCCCGAGGGCCTCACCGACACACCCGCCGAACTGGCCGAGGCGGCCCGGCTGCACCTGCGGGAGAAGTTCCTGCGCGCGAAGGTCGGCGTCTCCGGCGCCAACTTCATGGTCGCCGAGACCGGCACCCTCGTCGTCGTCGAGTCCGAGGGCAACGGCCGGATGTGCCTGACGCTGCCCGAGACGCTGATCTCGGTCGTCGGCATCGAGAAGATCGTGCCGACCTGGCGGGACCTGGAGGTCTTCCTGCAGACCCTCCCCCGCTCCTCCACGGCCGAGCGCATGAACCCGTACACCAGCACGTGGACCGGCACCACGGACGGCGACGGCCCGCGGACCTTCCACCTGGTGCTCCTGGACAACGGGCGCAGCGACACCCTCGCCGACGAGGTCGGCCGCCAGGCCCTGCGCTGCATCCGCTGCTCGGCCTGCCTGAACGTCTGCCCGGTCTACGAGCGGGCGGGCGGCCACGCCTACGGCTCGGTCTACCCGGGCCCGATCGGTGCCATCCTCAGCCCCCAGCTGCGAGGCACACAGAGCGAGATCGACGCCTCGCTCCCGTACGCCTCCTCGCTGTGCGGGGCCTGCTACGAGGTCTGCCCGGTCGCCATCGACATCCCCGAGGTGCTGGTGCATCTGCGCGAACGGGTCGTTCAGGGCGGCGAGGCGGTCCGCGACGGCAACAAGGTGGTGCTCAAGCCGGCCAAGGGGCACGCGGCCGAGCGGGCGGCGATGCGCGCGGCCCGCTGGGCGTTCTCCCACCCGGCCGCCCTGCGCACCGGCCAGCGGCTCGCCTCCCGCAGCCGCCGCCTGCATCCCCGTACCCTGCCGGGCCCCGGCAGGGCGTGGAGCGGGACCCGGGACCTGCCCGCCGTACCGGCGGAGCCGTTCAGGGACTGGTGGCAGCGGACCGGCGGCGGAAAGGGCGGCGCGAAGTGAGCAGCAGGGAGCGGATCCTGGGCCGGGTGCGGCGGGCGCTGGCCGGGGTGCGGGACGAGGACGCGCCCGTCGAGCGGGCGTATCTGCGCGAGCACGGGCAGCGGAGCACCGCGCAGACGGTGGATCTGCTCGCCGAGAACCTGGCCGACTACCGGGCCGTCGTGCACCGCTGCACGGCCGGCGAACTGGCCGCCGTCATCGGGCGTCTGGTCGCCGGGCACGGTTCGACGTCGGTGGTCGTGCCTGCGGGGCTGGACCAGGGGTGGCTCGCGGCGATGGACGCCGAGCAGGTCGCGGATCGCGCGGAGAGCACTCCGCACGAGCTCGACGGGGTCGCGAGTGTGGTCACCGGCTGTGCGGTGGCGATCGCCGAGACCGGCACGATCGTGCTGGACGGCGGCCCGGACCAGGGCCGCCGCCGGATCACCCTCGTCCCCGATCACCACATCTGTGTCGTACGGGTCCCGGAGCAGGTGGTGTCCTCCGTGCCCCAGGCCCTCGAACGGCTCGACGCGACCCGCCCGTTGACATGGATCTCCGGCCCTTCGGCCACCAGCGACATCGAGCTGGACCGGGTCGAGGGGGTGCACGGTCCGCGCACCCTGGAGGTGGTGCTGGTCAGCGGCGACCGGCCAGGTGCCGAGGTCGACGCGGGCGAGCGGTGACGGTCGCGGTTAACGTGAGGGAATGATCCGGTTCGAGCAGGTCACCAAGCGGTACGCGGACGGGACGACCGCGGTGGACGGTCTCTCCTTCGAGGTGGCCGAGGGCGAACTCGTCACGCTCGTCGGCCCCTCCGGCTGCGGCAAGACCACCACCGTGATGATGGTCAACCGGCTCGTCGAACCGACCACGGGCCTGATCCTCGTCGACGGCGAGGACGTCGCGGGCGTCGATCCGGTGCGGCTGCGGCGCCGGATCGGCTATGTCATCCAGCAGGTGGGCCTGTTCCCGCACCGCACGGTCCTCGACAACACCGCGACCGTCCCCGCGCTGCTCGGCTGGGGACGGGCCAGGGCCCGGGCCCGCGCCGCCGAGCTGCTGGACCTCGTGGGTCTTGACCCGAAGACGTACGGGCCGCGCTACCCGGACCAGCTCTCCGGCGGCCAGCGGCAGCGCGTCGGCGTGGCCCGGGCGCTCGCCGCCGATCCTCCGGTGCTGTTGATGGACGAGCCGTTCGGCGCGGTCGACCCGGTGGTGCGGGAGCAGTTGCAGGACGAGTTCCTCCGGATGCAGGCCGCCGTGCGCAAGACCGTCCTGCTGGTCACGCACGACATCGAGGAGGCGGTACGGCTCGGCGACCGGATCGCGGTGTACGGGCAGGGGCGGATCGAGCAGTTCGACACTCCGGGCGCGGTGCTGGGCAGGCCGGCCACCCCGTACGTGGCCGGGTTCGTGGGCGCGGACCGGGGGCTGAAGCGGCTGTCGGTGACCGACATCGAGCCGGACGACCTGGAGCAGCCGCCGGTCGTCCGTCTGGACGAGTCGGCCGAAAGCGCGGCGGCACGGCTGCGGGCGGAGGGCGCCCGGTGGGCGGTGGTCCTGGACCCGCACGGCGACCTGCACGGCTGGGTGGGCCGGGACGAGCTGGCGGCGGGCGGCACGATCGACGGCCTCGCCCACCGGATGACCGCGTGGGTACCGGTGGGTGCCCCGCTGAAGCAGGCGTTCGGTGTCATGCTCCAGTACGACGCCGGGTGGGTCGCGGTGCTGGACGGTTCGCGTTTCCTCGGCGTACTGACCCCGGCCAGGCTGCACGAGGCGCTGCGCCGCTCGGTGGACGCGGACGCGCGTGGCGTCTCGCGCGGTCAGGTGCCCTTCGCCTCGGTCTCCGGCGCCTGACCGGCAAAGCCCGGTGCCCGTCAGCAGTACGTCATCGGGCAGCCGCGGCGCAGCGAGTGCTGGGCGGCCCGCAGGTACAGCGCCGCGTAGAAGGCGGTGTCCAGGTCCTCGCCCCAGGGGCCGGGACGGACGGCGGCCGCTTCCTTCGCCGGGCCCTCCAGGAACCACATGGTCAGATCGAGGTTGTCGCAGGCCTGCGGTATCGCCTCGACGGGGAGCCCGATCGCCGCCGCGAGCCGCTGGGCGAGGGCGAGCACCTCGGGGGCGCCGGCGATCACCGTCTCGTCGGTGTAGGCGGACTCGACAGGCAGCCGGATCTCCTCGTCGAGCGAGAACGGCACCAGCACCGACCACCCGAGCAGCAGCTCCGTCTCCTTCGGTGTCAGGTGCTCCCGGCACAGTGCGGCGAACCCGTCCATGGCCGGTACCAGCTTCTCCTCGAACGACAGTCCCGAGCCGCGCACGAAGGCGGCCGTCTCGGGCACCGACTCGTACGGCGCCAGCCCGCGCCGCCTCAACTCCTCGTCGAGGGCCGCCGCGAGGCTGCCCCTGCCGCCCTCGGCCCCGTCGCCGTCACCTTCGCCGTCACCGTCGAGCCATTCCTGCGCACCGACACTCACCAGATAGATCCCCATGCCCCGAAGGTAACGCCCGCCACTGACAACGGCCCCGGCCGTCGCCGCACCCGCCCTCGCTCGCCGTCACTTCAGCAGGCCCTTGTCCCGCAGCCAGGTCCGGGCCACGTCCTGGGCCAGCCGCCGCCAGCTGTCGACCTGCTGGTTCATGGCGGCCAGGTCGGCCGTCGTCAGGACGTCGTTGAGCTTGCCGAGCGCCTTGATCACCCGCTCGCTGCCGGCCCGGGCCCGGTTGACGACGGGGACGACGTGGTCGGCGTTCTGCAGATGTCTGTCGTCGGCGAGGAGCACCAGGCCGAACTGGCCGAGCGTCGCGTCGGTGGTCGTGGTCAGCGCCATCTGGTCCTGCCCGTTCTGCACGGCCCGCTTGGCCTGGGTGGTGCCGACGCCCTTGGGGTCGACGCCGGTGATGTCGATGCCGTAGACCTTCTTCAACCCGGGTTCGCAGTACGGCCGTCGCACGCATTCGTCACCGGCCGCGAGCCGTACCCTCAGTTCCGAGGCGCCGAGGTCGCTGAGCGTCCTGAGGCGGTGCTGCCGGGCGTAGGCGGCGGTGACCGCGAAGGCGTTCTGGTCCACCGCCCTGCCGGGGTCGAGGACGGTGAGGCCACGGGGGGTGGCGAGGCGGCGCAGGGCCTTCATCGTGGTGGTGAGGTCGGGTGAGCCCACAGGGGGCGCGTCGGGGCCCTCGGCCTTGGCGTCGAGCCAGTCGGCGAAGGTGGCCGCGTATTCGGGGACGACGTCGATCTGCCCGGACTCCAGGGCGGGTTCGTACAGTTCGCGGTTGGCGACAGTGATCAGGGAGGTCTGGTATCCGGCCTGGTTCAGAAGCTGGGCGTACATCTGGGCGAGCAGGTCGCTCTCGGTGAACCCGGCGGAGCCGACGGTCAGATGCCGGCTGTCGCCCGGGGGTGCGGTGACCTCGCCGCGGTTCTCCAGGGAGGGACCGGTGGCGCAGGCGGTGACGGTGAGCAGGAGTACGGCGCCGGCCGCCGTACGGGGTCTCATCGCGAGCCTCGCGTCCGGACCGGGGCGAGCCGCTCGGCGAGTGCGAAGAGGCCCTCGGCGATCAGGGCGAACACGGCTACCAGGATCGCTCCGGCGACCACCTGGGGTGTGCTGGCCAGGTTGAATCCGGCGGTGATGATCCGGCCCAGTCCTCCGCCGCCGGCGAGTGCGGCGATGGTGGCGGTGGCGACGAGCTGGACGGCGGCGATCCGCACCCCGTTGAGGACCATGGGGAGCGAAAGGGGCAGTTCCACGTGAAACAGCATCTGCCGCCCGGTCATCCCCATTCCCCGCGCGGCCCGCACGACGCCGCGGTCGACCTCGCGCATGCCGACGTAGGCGTTGGTGAGCAGGGGCGGTACGGCGAACAGCACCAGGGCGACCACCGTGGGGCCCTCGCCCCATCCGCCGATCGGGGTGAGGAGGAGCAGCACCAGGACGGCGAAGGTGGGGACGGCCCGGCCTGCGTTGGAGATGTTCACGGCGAGTGCGCCGCCCTTGCCGAGGTGGCCGAGGACCAGCGCGACGGGGAGTGCGATCAGGCAGCTGATGACGAGGCAGCCGACGGTGAGGACGAGGTGCTGGAGCAGCCGGTGCCCGATGCCGTCGTCGCCGGCCCAGTGCGCGGGGTCGGCGAGCCAGGCCCAGGCGTCGGCGAGGGTGTTCACGACCGGGCCGCCCGCGTCCACGGGGTGAGCAGTCGCTGCACGCCGAGCAGCAGCAGGTCGGCGGCGACGGCGATCACCACGCAGAGCACGGACGCGGTGAGGACCTGGGCCTTGAAGTAGGTGTTCATGCCGGCGTAGATCAGGTTGCCGAGTCCGCCGAAGCCGACGATCGCACCGACGGTGACCAGGGAGACCGCGGAGACGGTGGCGATGCGCAGGCCGGCCATCGCGGCGGGCAGGGCGAGGGGCAGCTCGACGGCGAGCAGGAGGCGGACCGGGCCGTAGCCCATGCCGCGGGCGGCCTGCCGGGTCTCGTCGGGGACGGCGCGCAGGCCCGCGAGGATGTTGCGGACGAGCAGGGTGAGCGAGTAGAGCACCAGACCGGCGACGACCAGGGTGGCCGAGAGGCCGTACAGGGGCAGGAGCAGGGAGAACATCGCCAAGGACGGGATGGTGTAGAGGATGGTGGTGACGCCGAGGACGGGTCCGGCCGACCAGCGCCGGCGGCGGGCCAGTACGGCCAGCGGGACGGCGATGGCGAGTCCGATGAGCACCGAGACCGCGGTGAGCCGAAGGTGCTGCCCGACGGCGTCCAGGAGGATCTGCCGGCGGCTGGTCAGATAGGCGCCGCAGATCCACTCGTTGCGCGCGAGGCAGTCGTTCGGGGGCGCGGTCACGCGTCCATTGCACCGGGTGGGCGACCGGCCCGGCGCGTTGTGCTGATCCGTCCGGGTCGGCCAGGGGCTCCGCCGGAGGTGCCGCGTCATGCGGTCGGCCGTCCGCGGCGCCGTCGCGGCCGGCCGCGCCCACGCGGCGGCAGCCGCACATCGGATACGGCCCCGCGCCCCTTGGGGCGCTCCCGAACCGCAGCCGACTTCGCCCGGCCTGCTTAGTTCATCCCTGCCGCGTCCATGAGGGCGTCGGCCGTCCTCGCCGTCAGTCCGTCGTCCAGCCGTTCGATGCGGGCGCCGGCCCGGGCACTGGCGCCGTCGAAGACCAGCATCAACTGCCGGGCGAGGACGTCGGGATCGGCGGCGCCGCCCCGTTCGGCCTGCTCGCGGAAGAAGCTCTGCAGGCGGTCCTTGACCGCTCGGGCCACCGCGCTCGCCGGGTGCTCGGGGTCCTTCAGCTCGACCAGGACGGCGAGGTAGGGGCAGCCCCGGTAGTCCGGGCTCACGGAGGCCTCCGCCGTCCGTTCGAAGACGTACCGGATCCGTTCGCGCGGGGTCGCCGGCACGGTCCCGGCGGGCCCGATCATCTGGGCCTCGTACCAGGGCCTGCGGCGCTCCAGGCTGGCGGCCAGCATCTCGTCCTTGCTGTCGAAGAGCTGGTACATCGAGCGCTTCGAGACACCGGCGGACCTGCACAGCGCCTCGACGCCGATGGAGACGCCGTCGCGGTAGAAGAGCTCGGCGGCGGCTTCGAGGAGCCGGTCGCGGGGGGACGCCTTGTCCGTGGTCGCCATACGGCCGAGGTTACCGCGCCGGAAAGCCGGAACGAAACCGATCGGTATCCAGGGTGGCAGGGGAGGTGAACAAGCGCTTAGATAGGTCCCGGACCTGTTCACCGCACGTGTGCCACGACCCCGACCAGCCGGAGGCCCCGTTGTTCACTTCCGTCGACGACGTCTCCGCGCGCCTCGCCGAGACCGGTTACCTCGCCTCCCCCGCCGTCGCCACCACCGTCTTCCTGGCCGACCGGCTCGGCAAACCGCTCCTCGTCGAGGGCCCCGCCGGGGTCGGCAAGACCGAGCTGGCGAAGGCCGTGGCCCAGGTGGCCGGGGCCCGGCTGGTACGGCTGCAGTGCTACGAGGGGGTGGACGAGTCCCGGGCGCTGTACGAGTGGAACCACGCCAAACAGCTGCTGCGGATCAGCGCGGGCCGGGACGAGACCTGGGACGAGGCCCGCACCGACATCTTCAGCGAGGAGTTCCTGCTTCCCCGCCCGCTGCTCACCGCGATCCGGGGCGACGACCCGAAGGTGCTGCTGATCGACGAGACCGACAAGGCCGACGTCGAGGTGGAGGGCCTGCTCCTGGAGGTGCTCAGCGACTTCCAGGTGACGGTCCCCGAGCTGGGCACGGTCACCGCGACCCGCCGCCCCTTCGTCGTGCTCACCTCGAACGCCAGCCGAGAGCTGTCCGAGGCGCTGCGCCGCCGCTGCCTGTTCCTGCACATCGGCTTCCCGGACGAGGAGCTGGAGCGCCGGATCGTACGGCTGAAGGTGCCGGAGCTGACCGAGGCGCTCGCCGAGTCCGTCGTCCGGGTGGTCGGGGCGCTGCGGGCGATGGACCTGCGCAAGGTCCCCTCGGTGGCGGAGACGATCGACTGGGCCCGCACCCTGCTGGCCCTGGGCGCCGGCACACTGGACGAGCAGGTCGTACGGGACTCCCTGGGCGTGATCCTCAAGCACCAGGACGACATCCAGAAGGCGGCCGCCAAGCTGGACCTGGACGCGCTGTGAGCACACCGGCCGACGCCCCGGCCGACGCGCCTGCCGACCTCGCCGGCCGGCTGACGGGGCTGGTGGGCGCGCTGCGGTCGCACGGAGTGCGGATCGGCACCGGGGAGACCGTGGACGCCGGCCGTGCGGTGGCGGCGCTGGGACTGACGGACCGCGAGCTGCTGCGCGAGGGACTGGCCGCGACGCTGCTGCACGGCCCCGGCCAACGGGCCGTGTTCGACCAGGTCTTCGACCTGTACTTCCCGCGCGGCGTGGGCGGGCCCGGCGGTGCCTCCGGCGACCGGTCCGGCGACCGGGAGGAACTGCGGGAGCGGCTCGCGGCCGCGCTGGCGGACGACGACACCGCGCTGCTGCGGCAGTTGGCGGCCGAGGCCGTCGACGGCCTGGGCGGCTACGGGAGTTCGCCGGGCTCGGACGGCTGGTCGTCGTACCAGACCCTGGACCGGCTGCGGCCGCAGACGCTGCTCGCGCGGGTGCGGGCGGACGTCCGGACGCGGGGCGGCGACGCCGGGTTCACGGACCGGCTGCTCGACGACGAGATCCGGCGGCGGATCGAGGCCTTCCGGGGCATGGTCGCCGCGGAGGCCCGGCGCCGGGTGGCCGAGCGGCGCGGCCGGGACCGGATCGCCCGGCGGGCGGTGGCGCCCAGCGCCGACCGGGTGGACTTCCTGTCCGCCGGGCGGGAGCAGCTCAGCGAGCTGCGCAGGACCGTGCAGCCGCTGGCACGGAAGCTGGCGACCCGGCTGGCCGCGCGCCGCCGCCGGGCCGCGCGGGGCACCATCGACCTGCGGCGGACCCTGCGCGGGTCGCTGTCGACGGGCGGGGTGCCGATGCGGCCCGTCCTGCGCCGGCGCCGGCCGGTCCGCCCCGAGCTGGTGCTGCTGTGCGACGTCTCCGGCTCGGTGTCGGGGTTCTCCGACTTCACGATGCTGCTGGTGCAGGCGCTGCACGACCAGTTCAGCAAGGTCCGGGTGTTCGCCTTCGTCAACCGGATCGACGAGGTGACCGGCCTCCTGGAGCGCGGCCGGGCCGATCCGGAGGGGCTGGGCGCCCGGATCCGCGCCGAGGCGACGCTCACCGGCTGGCACGGCAGCAGCGACTACGGCATGGCACTGGGCGAGTTCGCGGAGCGGTACGGTGCCGCGGTCACCCCGCGCACCACGGTGTTCGTGCTCGGTGACGCCCGCACCAACAACCTCGACCCGAACCTCGCCGCCGTCCGCGAGATCACCGGACAGGCGCGGCGCCTCTACTGGCTGAACCCCGAACCGCACTCCCTGTGGGGTACGGGTGACTCGGCCGCGCCGGAGTACGCGAAGCTGGTGGAGATGCACGAGTGCCGCACCGCCCGCCAGCTCGGCGGCCTGATCGGGCGACTGCTGCCGGTGTGACACCGGGTGCCGTCACACGGGAGGTGACGGCACCCGGCGGACACGCTCAGCTGCTCTTGGACTTCGCGTAGTCCGTCGCCATGCCGCCGGCGAAGTCGTACAGGACGACCTGCTCGTCTCCCACGACCCACGCGTCGTGTCCCGGCGGCAGGACGAAGACGTCGCCGGGGCCGATCTCGCCCTCGCCGCCGTCGTCCATGACGAGGTGCATCCTGCCCTGCACCACATAGCCGTTGTGGTGGACCATGCAGCTCTCGGTGCCCGCGATCGGCGCCACCGACTCCGACCAGCGCCAGCCCGGCTCGAAGGTGCCGATGGCGAAGTCGAGGCCGGTCAGGTGCACGGCCTCCAGGTGGCCGCGGGGGAAGTCGCGCCGCTCGTCCGGCTTGTCGACCGTCTTGATCTCCAGCATGACGGTGTTCTCCCTTCGCAGTTCTCCCTGCGCGCGCCCGTCCACCACTCCATCGTCTTCCCGTCAAGTCGGGAGCGCCACGCGGCGGTCTTCCGCCGGGCGGTGCCATGTGACATATTACTGACGTGAGCATGCGACTGACCTGCGACGTCGTGGTGATCGGGGCGGGCATGGTGGGGGCCGCCTGCGCCCTGTACGCGTCCCGGGCGGGGCTGGACGTGATCGTGGTGGACCGGGGCCCGGTGGCCGGCGGCACGACCGGGGCGGGCGAGGGCAATCTGCTCGTGTCCGACAAGGAGCCGGGGCCCGAACTAGAACTCGCCCTGCTGTCCGGCAGGTTGTGGGCCGCCCTGGCCGGGGAACTGGGGGACCGGATCGAGTACGAGCCCAAGGGCGGGGTGGTCGTCGCCGCCGAACCCGAGGGGCTGGCCGCCCTGGAGAGGCTCGCGGCCGGGCAACGGGCCGCCGGGGTGCTGGCGGAGGACGTGGCCGCGGATCGGCTCCACGACCTGGAGCCGTACCTGGCCCCCGGCCTGGCGGGCGGCGTGCGCTACCCCCAGGACGCCCAGGTCATGCCGGCCCTGGCCGCCGCGCATCTCCTACGGGCCGGTGGCGCCCGCCTGTCGACCGGCCGCACGGTGACGGAGGTGCTGCGCGGCCCCGGCGGTGCCGTACGCGGAGTGCGCACCGACCGCGGCGACATCCACGCCCCCGCCGTGGTGAACGCGGCCGGTACCTGGGGTGGCGAGGTGGCCGCCCGCGCCGGAGTGCGCCTGCCCGTCCTCCCCCGGCGCGGCTTCGTCCTGGTCACCGAGCCGTTGCCGCGCCGCGTACGGCACAAGGTGTACGCCGCCGACTACGTGGCCGACGTGGCCAGCGACTCGGCCGCCCTGCAGACCTCGCCGGTCGTGGAGGGTACGGCGGCCGGGCCGGTCCTGATCGGCGCGAGCCGGGAACGCGTCGGCTTCGACCGGTCGTTCTCACTGCCGGCCGTCCGGGCGCTGGCGGCGGGCGCGACCCGGCTGTTCCCGTTCCTGTCCGGAATCCGCGCGGTGCGCAGCTACGTGGGTTTCCGCCCGTACCTGCCCGACCACCTCCCCGCGATCGGCCCCGATCCGCGTGCGCCGGGCCTGTTCCACGCCTGCGGGCACGAGGGCGCGGGCATCGGACTCGCCACCGGTACGGGGCGGTTGATCGCCCAGGTGCTGAGCGGCGGGACCCCCGAGCTGGACCTGACCCCGTTCCGTCCCGAGCGCTTCGGCGAGGAGGCCCTGTGAACCCCCTGGAGCTGGCGGATGCCCGGCCGGGCCCCGCCTTCACCGTCACCTTCGACGGCCGGGAACTCGTGGCGCTGCCCGGCCAGACGGTCGCCGCCGCGCTCTGGGCGGCCGGAGTCACGTCCTGGCGGGCCACCCGCGGCGAGGGCCGTCCGCGCGGGGTCTTCTGCGGGATCGGCGTCTGCTTCGACTGCCTGGTCACCGTCAACGGCCGCCCCAACCAACGGGCTTGTGTGGTGCCCGTCGAACCGGGCGACGCGATCCGTACGCAGGAGGGCACGGGGCACGATGACTGACACGAGCCGCCGGGAGAGGTCACCCCGCCTCGCCGTGATCGGCGCGGGGCCGGCCGGTCTCGCCGCCGCCCTGGCCGCCGTCCGGCACGGCCTGCGCGTCACCCTGATCGACGCGGCGCCGGAAGCGGGCGGTCAGTTCTACCGGCAGCCCGCCGCCGGGCTCGGCGCCCGCCGCCCGCAGGCCCTGCACCACCGCCGGCGGGGCTGGGAACGCCTGCGCGCCGGCCTCGACCGGGAGATCACGGCGGGGCTGGTGACCCATCTGCGCGACCATCACGTGTGGTGCGTGACGGGGGGACAGCGGTCCGGTTTCACCGTGCACGCGCTGCTCGGCCCCGAGCAGGAGCAGCCCGTGGAGGTGCGCGCGGACGCGGTGCTGCTCGCGACCGGCGGCTACGAGAAGGTGCTGCCCTTCCCCGGCTGGACGCTCCCCGGTGTCGTCACGGCGGGCGGGGCGCAGGCCATGCTGAAGGGCGGACTGGTACTGCCGGGCCGTACGGCGGTCGTCGCCGGCACCGGACCGCTGCTGCTGCCGGTCGCGACCGGGCTCGCGGCGGCGGGCGCCCGGGTGGCGGCCCTGGTGGAGTCCGCCGACTGGCGGGCCGTCGTACGACGCTCCCCCGCGCTGGCCGCCCAGCCGCACAAGCTCGCCGAAGGCGCCCACTACGCGGCCCGGTTGCTGCGGCACCGGGTGCGCACCCTGGTCCACCAGGCCGTCGTCGAGGCGCACGGCGACCAGCGGCTCGAAGCCGTCACCGTCGCCGCGCTCGACGCCACGGGCCGGGTGGCGCCGGGCACCCGGCGGCGCGTCGACTGCGACACCCTGGCCGTCGGGCACGGCATGCTCCCGCACACCGATCTCGCCGAGGCCCTGGGCTGCCGGATCGACGGGGTCGCGGTGCACGTGGACGACGAGCAGCGCACCGATGTGCCGGGAGTGTGGGCGGCGGGCGAGGCCACCGGCATCGGTGGCGCCGAACTCGCCCTCGCCGAGGGGCACATCGCGGGCCGGTCGGCAGCCGCGCGGCTGTCGGGCCGGGAGCCGGACCCGCGTGGCTGGGCGGAGGCCGCCCGGATCCGTGCGGGGCTGCGGCGGTTCGCCGCGGCGATGGACGACGCGTACGCGCCGCCCGCGCACTGGGCCGAGCAGGTCACCGACGACACGGTGGTCTGCCGGTGCGAGGAGGTCACCGGCGGGGCGGTCCGGCGGGCCGTGGCCGAGCTGGGCGCGGGAGACGTGCGGACCGTCAAACTGCTCACGCGGGCCGGGATGGGCTGGTGCCAGGGGCGGATGTGCGGGCCCGCGGTCGCCGGCCTCGCCGGCTGCCCGGAGACGGCGGCGCGCCGGCCGTTCGCCCGGCCGGTGCCGCTCGGGGTGCTCGCGCGGGCCGGCAGTACCGAAGACGAACAGTGATATGTCACATTCCACCATCATGGAGGTGCCCCGATGACCGTCCCCCACCCCCGCCCCTGGCGAGGTGTCCTCGTAGCCACCGCGCTCCCGCTCCGTGACGATCTCTCCGTCGACCACGAGAAATACGCCGAGCACTGCGCCTGGCTGGTGGAGAACGGCTGCGACGGCGTCGTGCCGAACGGCTCGCTCGGCGAGTACCAGGTGCTCACCCCCGAGGAGCGGGCCAGGGTGGTGGAGACCGCCGTGGCCGCGATCGGCGGGGCGCGGGTCATGCCCGGGGTCGCCGCCTACGGCTCGGCCGAGGCCCGCCGCTGGGCCGAGCAGGCCCGGGACGCCGGCTGCGCGGCCGTGATGCTGCTGCCGCCCAACGCCTACCGCGCCGACGAGCGTTCGGTGCTGGCGCACTACGCGGAGGTCGCGAAGGCGGGGGTACCGGTCGTGGCGTACAACAACCCCATCGACACCAAGGTCGACCTGGTGCCGGAACTCCTCGCCACACTGCACGGCGAGGGGTACATCCACGCGGTCAAGGAGTTCTCGGGCGATGTCCGACGCGCCTACCAGCTGGCCGAACTCGCCCCGGAACTGGACCTGTTGATCGGCGCCGACGACGTCCTGCTGGAGCTGGCGATCGCGGGCGCCAAGGGCTGGGTGGCCGGTTACCCCAACGCGCTGCCGGCCTCGACGGTCGAGCTGTACCGCGCGGCGGTGGGCGGGGACCTGGACACCGCCAGGCGGCTGTACGAGCAGCTGCATCCGCTGCTGCGCTGGGACTCCAGGGTCGAGTTCGTGCAGGCCATCAAGTTGTCCATGGACATCGTCGGCCGCCACGGTGGCGTCTGCCGCCCGCCGCGCGTGCCGCTGCTGCCCGAGCAGGCGGCCGCGGTCCGCGCCGCCACCGAGAAGGCCCTGGCGGCCGGACTGGCGTGACCGGCCCGGCCCCCGCCCCGGTCCCGCCCCGGACTCCCGACCCACCAGGAGCGTCATGCGCAGCAAACTCGTCCTGCACGCCGTCGACTCGCACACCGAGGGCATGCCCACCCGCGTGATCACCGGCGGGATCGGGACCATTCCCGGCGCGACCATGAACGAGCGGCGGCTGTACTTCCGTGAACACCGCGACCACATCAAGCAGTTGCTGATGAACGAGCCGCGCGGGCACTCCGCGATGAGCGGGGCGATCCTACAGCCGCCGACCCGGCCCGACTGCGACTGGGGCGTGGTCTACATCGAGGTCTCCGGCTATCTGCCGATGTGCGGGCACGGCACGATCGGCGTGGCGACCGTGCTCGTGGAGACCGGGATGGTGGAGGTGGTGGAGCCGGTCACCACCATCCGGCTCGACACCCCGGCAGGCCTGGTCGTCGCCGAGGTCGCGGTGGAAGGCGGCGCGGCGAGGAACGTCACGCTGCGGAACGTGCCGTCGTTCTCCGTCGCGCTGGACCGGAAGATCGTGCTGGCCGACGGGCGGTCGGTGACGTATGACATGGCATACGGCGGCAACTTCTACGCCATCCTTCCCCTGGACGAGTTCGGCCTCCCCTTCGACCGCGCCCGAAAGGACGACATCCTGCGGGCCGGCCTGTCCCTCATGGAGGCGATCAACGCCGAGGCGGAGCCCGTCCATCCCGAGGACCCGTCCATCCGCGGCTGCCACCACGTCCACCTGATCGCCCCCGGCGCCACGGCCCGCCACTCCCGGCACGCGATGGCCATCCACCCCGGCTGGTTCGACCGCTCCCCCTGCGGCACCGGCACCAGCGCGCGGATGGCCCAGCTGCACGCCCGCGGCGAACTCCCGCTGGACACCGAGTTCGTGAACGAGTCCTTCATCGGCACCCGGTTCACCGGGCGGCTCCTCGGCACCACCGAGGTCGCCGGCCGCCCCGCGGTCCTGCCCAGCTTCACGGGCCGGGCCTGGATCACCGGCACCGCCCAGTATCTGCTGGACCCGGACGACCCGTTCCCGGCCGGCTTCGTACTCTGATCCTCCCCGTACCCGTCCCAGGAGTTCCCCCATGGCCGACCAGCCCCGCAGTCCGAACACCGCCGCTCCTGCCATTCCGTCGCTCGGCGGCCGGAAACCGAACTTCCGGGAACGGGTCGTGGACGTCCTGCGGGCCGCGCTGATCGCCGGTGAGCTGCGCCCCGGCGAGGTGTACTCGGCGCCCGGGCTCGCCCCCCGCCTGGGCGTCTCCGCGACCCCGGTGCGCGAGGCCATGCTCGAACTCGTGAAGGAGGGCATGGTCGAGATCGTTCCGAACAAGGGGTTCCGGGTCACCGCGGTCTCCGAGAAGCAGCTCGACGAGTACACGCAGGTCCGGTCCCTGATCGAGATCCCGACGACGGTCGCCCTCGCGGCCACCGCCGACCCCGGCGACCTGGAGGCGCTGCGGCCGCTCGCCCTGGAGATCGTCACCTCGGCCGTGAAGGGCGACCTCATCGCGTACGTCGAGGCCGACCTGGCCTTCCACCTGGGGCTGCTGGGGCTGGCGGGCAACGACCACCTCGTGGAGGTGGTGCGGGACCTGCGCCGCCGTTCGCGGCTGTACGGGCTGACGGCGCTGGTGACGGCGGGACGCCTGAAGGCCTCCGCCGAGGAGCATCTGGAGCTCCTCGACGCCCTGCTGGCCCGCGACGAGCGGGCCGTGCGCGAGGTCATGACCCGCCACCTGGGCCACGTGCGCGGCCTGTGGGCGGCCCGGCGGCCCGAGCAGCGCTGACGGCCCCCGCGAACTACGCCCCGGGGTGGGCGAGTTCGATGTCGTGGTCGTGGATGTCGGCGCCGGAGACGGCCACCCCGGCGGCGTGCGGCGGGTAGCCGGTCGCGATGACCGTGTACTGGCCGGTGTCCAGGTCGGAGAAGGCGTACCCGCCGTCGTCCCCGGTGGTGGTCGTGCCGACGACGTTGCCTGCCGCGTCCACCAGTGTGACCCGGGCGTCGCCCAGCGGCCCCGCGGCTCCGCGGACGGTGCCGCGCACCTGTGCCCCGGGCCGCAGCTCGACCTCGACCCGGGTGGTCCCGGCCGCGGCTATCTCCACGGGCAGTGCCTTCGGCCGGTGCTTGGGCGAGCCGACCGCGAGAGTCACGGTGCCCGGTGCCAGGTCGCCGACGGTGAACTCGCCGAGCCCGTCGGTCTGCTGACTGGCGAGCACGTCCCCGCGTACATCGGTGACGACCACCGTCGCCCCGGCGACCGGTGCCCCGCTGTCGGCGGCCCGCACCAGCCCGGCGAGGCCGCCGGCGCCGGTGAGCAGCACGTCGTACGCGACCCGTTCGGAGCTCACGACGAGGGTGGCGGCCTGCGGCCGGCGGCCGTCCGCGGAGGCGATCAGGACGTACGACCCCTCGCCGGGCGCCACCACCGCGTAGCCGCCGTCGCCGTCCGCGACCGCTCGGTCGAGCTGGCGGCCGCCGAGGGAGACCAGGGTGACGGCGGCCCGGCCGACGCCGGTTCCGTCGGCGCCCCGCACCCGGCCGTGCACCTGGATGCCCTCGTCGCGGATGACGGGGGCGTTCAGCGGGGCGTCCTTCGCGCCCACCGGGGCCTCGGCCGGGATCCGCGCTGTCAGGGCCAGCCTCCGGCGCGGGATGAACGCGGCCACGAGCAGCGCGAGGAGCGCCGCGCCGGAGCCCGCCGCCATGACCACCTTGAAGCCGTTCTCCGAGGGTATGTACGCCGTGCCGAAGACGGTGGTCATCTGGGCCAGGATCACCCCGGCGACGGCGCTCGCGGTGGACGTGCCGATGGACCGCATCAGGGTGTTGAGGCTGTTCGCGGCGGCCGTCTCGTGCGGGTCGACGGCGCCCATGATGAGCGCGGGCATCGCGCCGTAGGCGAAGCCGATGCCGGCGCCGATGACGCAGGAGACGAGCACCAGCTGCCAGACGGCGTTCATCAGCACGATGTTCAGCCCGTATCCGGCGGCCACGATCACCGCGCCGCACATCAGGGTGATCTTCGGGCCGAAGTTCCTGGAGACGAGCGCGGACAGCGGAGCCATCGCCATCATCACCAGGCCGGTCGGGGCCATCACCAGACCGGCGTCCAGCAGTGACTTGCCCAGACCGTAGCCGGTCGCCTCGGGCAACTGCAGGAGCTGCGGAAGTACAAGGGACATCGCGAACATCGAGAACCCGAAGGCGATCGAGGCGAGGTTCGTGACGAGGACCTGGCGGCGGGCCGTGGTGCGCAGGTCGACCAGCGGTTCCCGGGTGCGCAGTTCGTACCGGCCCCAGGCGAGCAGGATCACCACCGCGGCGCCGAACAGGCCGAGCGTGGTGCCGCTGCCCCAGCCCCAGTCCGCGCCCTTGGAGACGCCGAGCAGCAGACAGACCAGGCCCGCCGCCATGCCGAGGGCGCCGACCAGGTCGAAACGGCCGCCGGTGCGCACCTTCGACTCCGGTACCAGGAGCAGCACCAGCAGCGCGGCGACGACACCGAGGGCGGCGGAGGTCCAGAACAGCATGTGCCAGTCGAAGCGGTCGGCGATCAGCGCGGCGGCGGGCAGGCCGAGGGCGCCGCCGACGCCGAGGGAGGCACTCATCAACGCGGTGGCGGAACCGAGCCGTTCGACGGGGAGTTCGTCGCGCATGATGCTGATGCCGAGCGGGATCACGCCGGAGGCCAGGCCCTGTAGGGCCCGCCCGACGATCATCGGTACCAGGGAGTCGCTCAGCGCGGCCGTGACCGAGCCGGCGACCAGCATGACCACGCTGGTCAGCAGCATCAGCCGCTTGCCGTACATGTCGCCGAGCCGGCCCGTCACGGGGGTGGCGACGGCGGCCGCGAGCAGGGTGGCGGTGACGGCCCACGCCGCGTTGGACGCCGAGGCGTTGAGCAGCTTCGGCAGTTCGGGCACGATGGGGATCACCAGGGTCTGCATCAGCGAGACCACGATCCCGCCGAAGGCGAGCACCGCTACGATGACGTCGGTCCGCGGCGCGGCCGGGTCCCCGGCGGCTGCCGGCCGGGGCTGTGCATGGGACATGGTCGGGCCTCCACAGGGCCGCTCGGGTCTGCACGACCCTCCCGAATGTAAGTCAGTTGATTGACTTAAGCAACAGTCGGTTTCCCGCGATGCCGGCGGACGAGGGCTTGGCGCACGTCCGCCGTCAGCTCGACTCGCGCACCACCAGGCGGCACGGCACGGTGTGCACCCCGGGCTCCGGCTCGGCGTCGATGGCCTGGAGCAGCCGCAGCGCGGCGATCCGCCCGATCTCGGTCAGGTTCATGTCGACGGTGGTGAGCGGCGGACGGCAGGCGAGGGCCATGGTGTCCCAGTTGTCGTAGCCGACCACGGCGATGTCCCCCGGCACGTCCTTGCCGCGCTCGCGCAGCGCGTCCGCGACGCCCCGGGCGATCTGGTCGTTGCCGCAGAAGACGGCGTCCGTGTCGGGAGCCGTGCGCAGCACCGCCTCGGCGGCGCGCCGCCCCCAGGCCTCGCTCCACTCCCCGAAGTACACGCGCCCCGCGGCGAGTCGCAGGTCCGCCCCGGCCAGGTGCTCGACGGCGTGCCGGGCGCGGTCCCGGGCGGCCTGGTGGTGCTCGGGTCCGGTGACATGGGCGATGCGGGTTCGGCCGGCGGCGAGCAGGTGCTCCACGGCGAGCCGGGCACCGCCGCGGTCGTCGGTGACGACGGAGGTGTCGGCGGGGTCGGTCGACGGGGCGAGGGCGTAGACGACCGGGATCGCCGGGTCGATGCCGGTCAGCGGCGGGCGCGGGTCGGTACGGCGGCCGGCGACGATGACGCCGTCGACGCGCCGGTCGGTGAGGGTGCGCAGATGGTGCTGCTCGCGAATGGCGTCACCGCGGGTGTCGCAGAGCAGGACGGAGATCTTCCCGGCGCCGAGCGCGTCCTCGGCACCGAGCAGGACCGGGGTGCTGAAGCGGCCGATGCCGTCCGTCGTCATCAGGCCGACCGTCCAGCTGCGGCCGCTGTGCAGGCTCTGGGCGTGCTGGTTGGGCCGGAATCCGAGCGCCTGCACCGCGTCCATGACCCGCTGCCGGGTCTCCGGGCGCATCCGGCCGGCGCCGTTGAGCGCCTTGGACGCCGTACCGACGCTGACACCGGCGAGCGCGGCGACATCGGCGAGCCTGGCCCGGCCGGCCGGCGGAGAGTTCGGAGCGGGCGGAGAGCCTGGAGCAGAGGTCACGGGCAAACCTTTTCCTAGACGGATCCTCGGCACCGCCGTCGGCCTCGCGACGGCAGAGCCGCCCCACATCGTCGCAGCCGCTCGCCCGGACCACCAGCCCTGCCGGGCAACTTGAAAAATCTGCGCCGGGCGTCTTGACCGCTCTCCCTGGCTGCCCTGTACTTCTCGGCGAGAAAACGGTTGCCCAAAACGGTTCCGCATATCTCCGCGCTCGATATTCCAAACGGTGTTCGACATGTCGAAAACGCGCGTCCAGGCGTCCCGTCCCTCCCCACCTCGGAGAGCCATGCCCCGCACCCGCTCCGCCCTGCCCTCCCCCGCCGGCCCGGTCCGTCTCACCCCCGGTGCCCGCACCGCGCTGCGCCCGGCGGCCGTGACCGTCGACGGCGGCTTCTGGCACGACCGGCGCGCGGCCAACGCCCGTGTCTCCCTCCCGCAGGGCCCGGACCTGCTGGAGTCCGCCGGGAACCTGCACAACCTGCGGCTGGCGGCCGGCACTGCCGAGGGAACGTTCCAGGGCGCGTACCCGTTCGTCGACACGGACGTCTACAAGTGGCTGGAGGCGGCTTCCTGGCACCTCGCCGGGAACACCGACGAGGACACCGACGAGGACACCGGCGAGAGCACCGACGCGGCACTGGCCGCGGACGTGGCGCGGATCGTCGCCCTGGTGGCCGCGGCCCAGCAGCCCGACGGCTATCTCAACACCTGGTTCCAGCTGGTCAAGGGCGGTGAGCGGTACCAGGACCTGCGCTGGGGGCACGAGTTGTACTGCGCCGGCCACCTGATCCAGGCCGCGGTGGCCCACCACCGTGCCACCGGCCGCCCCGACCTCCTCGACGCCGCCCGCAGGTTCGCCGACCACATCGACTCGGTGTTCGGCCCTCCCGGCAGCGGCAGGCCGATCGACGGCATCGACGGCCACCCGGAGGTGGAGACGGCCCTGGTGGAGCTGTACCGGGAGACCGGCGAGCGCCGCTATCTCGACCTGGCCGGGTACTTCGTCGACCGGCACGGCCATGGCCTGCTCGGCGGCGCGGCCTACTGCCAGGACCGGGTCCCGGTGCGCGAGGCGACGAACGTCGAGGGCCACGCCGTACGGCAGTTGTACCTGCTGGCGGCGGCCGCGGACCTGGCGGCGGAGACCGGGGACACCGGACTCCGCACGGCGGCCGAGCGGCTCTGGCTCGCCATGACGACCACCAAGACCCATCTCACCGGCGGGCTCGGCGCGCACCACGACAAGGAGGACTTCGGCGACCCCTACGAACTCCCCAACGAGCGTGCCTACTGCGAGACCTGCGCCGCGATCGCCTCCGTCCAGTGGAGCTGGCGCATGGCCCTGCTCACCGGTGAGGCCCGTTACTCCGACCTGATCGAGCGCACCCTCTACAACGGCTTCCTGGCCGGGGTCTCGCTGGACGGCGAGCGGTGGCTGTACGTCAACCCGCTCCAGGTCCGCGACGGCCACACCGACACCGGCGGCGACCAGTCGGCCCGCCGCACCCGCTGGTTCCGCTGCGCCTGCTGCCCGCCCAACGTGATGCGGCTGCTGGCGAGCCTGGAGCACTACCTGGCGTCGAGCGACGAACAGGGCCTACAGATCCACCAGTTCGTCACCGGGACGTACACGACCGACCGGGTCCGGGTGCGGGCCGAGACGGACTACCCCTGGCACGGCACGATCGCGTTCACCGTCGAGGAGACCCCGTCCGACGGCCCCTGGACGCTGTCGCTGCGCATCCCCGAGTGGTGCCGTGAGTTCCGGGTGCGGTGCGGCGAGGAGACGTACGACTCCGCGCTCGACCACGGGTGGCTGCGGCTGGCGCGGACCTGGGCGCCGGGCGACCAGGTGGTGCTGGAACTCGCCCTGGAGCCGCGGCTCACCGCCGCCGACCCGCGCGTGGACGCCGTACGCGGCTGTGTGGCGATCGAGCGCGGGCCGCTCGTGCACTGCCTGGAGCAGGTCGACCATCCGGGCGGCGGTCTGGACGACATCGTCCTCGACCCGTCCCGCCCGCTCGCCGTGAAGCACCGCCCGGACCTGCTCGGCGGTGTCACCACCGTGGTGGCCGCGGGCCGGCGGCGCCGCGTCCCCGACCGGGGCTGGTGGCCGTACGCCCCCGCCCACGGTGTTCCCGCCGAAACCGACGGCGAGCCGGTCGAGTTGACCGCGATCCCGTACCACGTCTGGGCCAACCGCGAGGACGGCAGCATGCGCGTCTGGCTCCCCACCTCCTGAGACACCCCGTCCTACGACAACGAGGTCACCCCGTGATACCCACCCGCCGTACCCTCATGGCCGTCGCCACGGCCGCCCTTCTCCCTCTCACCGCCTGCGGTGGCGGTTCCGGCTCCTCGGGATCGTCGTCCTCGGCCGGCGGGACGTACACCTTCTGGGACCCGTACCCGCAGTTCGACGCCTCCTCGGACTGGGGCAAGCGGGTCACCGCGTGCGGCACCGCGGCCGGGGTGAAGCTCAAGCGGACCGGGTACGACACCACCGACCTGGGCAACAAGGCACTGCTGGCCGCGCAGCAGGGCAACGCGCCGGACGTGATGCTGGTCGACAACCCGGTGGTCTCCACGCTGGTGGAGGCGGGGATCCTCAACAAGACGAGCGACCTGGGCCTGGACACCTCGTCGATCCAGAAGAACATCATCGGCGCCGGCACGATCGACGGCGCCTCCTACGGCGTGCCGATCGGCGCCAACACCCTCGCGCTCTACTACAACAAGAAGGTCCTCACCGCGGCCGGCGTCGACCCGGGCTCCGTCCGGGACTGGGCGTCGCTCACGGCCGCGCTGAAGAAGGTCAAGGCGGCCGGGAAGAAGGGGATCACGTTCTCGGCGATCAACACCGAGGAGGGCAGCTTCCAGTTCCTGCCGTGGTTCTGGGGCGCGGGCGGCGACCTCACCGAACTCGACTCCGCCAAGGGAGTCACCGCGCTGGCGCTGTGGAAGCAGTGGGTGGACGCGGGGTACGCGCCGAAGGACGTGCTGCAGAACACCCAGACCACCAGCTGGCAGGAGTTCGCCACCGGCGACTACGCGTTCAGCGAGAACGGCACCTGGCAGCTGGGCAACGCCGACAAGGCCGGCTTCTCCTACGGTGTCATCAACATCCCCGCGCAGAACGGCGGTTCGGCACCGGTGCCGACGGGCGGCGAGTTCGTCACCGTGCCCGTGCAGCAGGACACCTCGCGCTACGCGGTCAGCAAGAAGATCGTCAACTGTCTGACCAGCGACTCCAGTCTACTGGCCACCGACACCACACTCATGTACGTGGCGCCGACCTCCGCCGTGCAGAGCGAACAGGTCAAGAAGAACGCCGAGTTGAAGCCGTGGGTGGCGGCGGTCGCGGCGGCCCGGGGGCGGACCAGCGGCGGACTGGGCACCAAGTACCCGACCATCTCGCAGCCGATGTGGACGGCCGTCCAGGCGGCGCTCTCCGGGAGCAGGAGCCCCCAGGACGCCCTGGCCACCGCCCAGTCCAGCGCGCAGAAGGGCTAGGACCGGCATGACCGTCGCCCGGGTCGACCGGCCGCGGCGAGCACCGGCCGCCGCGGCGCGGGCGAGCGACACCGGCACCCGCTGTCTGCGCCGCAGACAGCGGCTGACCGCGCTCGCCTTCGTGGCTCCCCTGCTCGTCTACCTCGCCGCCTTCTACGTCTATCCGCTCTACCGCAACCTCGACCTCAGCCTGCGCGACTACACCGTGCGCTCCTTCGTGGCGGGCGACGCCCCGTTCTCCGGCTGGGACAACTTCCGCACGGTGCTGGGCGATCCGACGTTCGGACCGGCGATGCGGCACACCATGGTCTTCACCTTCGTGTCGATCGCCTTCCAGTACGTGATCGGGCTCGCCCTCGCGGTCTTCTTCAACCGGCACTTCCGGCTCTCGACCGTGCTGCGGGCCCTGTTCCTGATCCCCTGGCTGCTGCCGCTGATCGTGTCGGCGTCGACGTGGTCGTGGATGTTCAACAGCGAGTCGGGGGTGGTGAACTACCTCCTGCACTTCCTCGGCGTGGCGCCCGTAGGCTGGCTGACCTCGCCCACCTGGGCGCTGGCCTCGGTGATCATCGCCAACATCTGGATCGGCATCCCCTTCAACCTGGTCATCCTGCACAGCGGCCTGCAGAACATCCCCGGTGAGCTGTACGAGGCCGCGGCCCTGGACGGGGCCGGCGCCTGGCAGCAGTTCCGCCGGATCACCTTCCCGCTGCTGCGCCCGGTGTCGGCGATCACCCTGCTGCTGGGGCTCGTCTACACCCTCAAGGTGTTCGACCTGATCTGGATCATGACCAAGGGCGGGCCCGGCGACGCCTCCTCCACCCTGGCCACCTGGTCGTACCAGCTCGGTTTCGGCACGCTGCTGCCCAGGTTCGGCCCGGGCGCCGCGGTCGGCGACATCCTCATCCTCATCGCCCTGGCCTTCGGCCTCCTGTACATCCGCGTCCAGAGGAGGCAGGAGTCATGACGTCCCGTACGGGCAGGCGCCGTCACACCGTCATCGGCCTCCTGCTCACCGCGCTGATGCTGTTCCCGGTGTACTGGATGGTCAACGTGTCCCTCACCCCGCAGCGGGACATGCGCAAGAGTCCGCCGGACCTGCTCCCGCTGCACCCGACCTTCGAGGGCTACCGGGCGGTCCTCGACGACCAGCTCCCCTACCTCGGCACCAGCCTGCTGATCGGCCTGGGCACGGTCGCCCTCACCCTCCTCCTCGCCGCCCCCGCCGGCTTCGCGCTGGCCAAGCTCCGCCCGCGCGGCACCGGCGCCCTCGGCCTGGCGCTCCTCATCGCGCAGATGATCCCCGGGATCGTCATGGCGATGGGCTTCTACGGCATCTTCCTGGACCTCGGTCTGCTCAACTCCTGGTGGGGACTGATCGTCGCGGACTCCACCATCGCCGTGCCCTTCGGCGTCATGATCTTCACCGCGTTCATGTCGGGCATCCCCGGCGAACTCGTCTCGGCCGCCCGGATCGACGGCGCCGGTACCTGGCGCACCTTCCGGTCGGTGGTACTCCCGCTGAGCCGCAACGCGATCGTCACCGTCTCGCTGTTCGGCTTCCTGTGGGCCTGGTCCGACTTCGTCTTCGCCAACACCCTGGACGGCGGCGGCGGTTGGAAGCCGATCACGCTCGGCATCTACAAGTACATCGGCAACAACAACCAGGAGTGGAACTCGATCATGGCCACCGCCGTGGTCGCGTCGGTCCCCGCGGCCGTCCTCCTCGTCCTCGCCCAGCGCTATGTGGCCGCGGGCGTGACCGCGGGCGCGGTGAAGGACTGAATCCTGCAACTCGCCCACTCTTTTGAGGAGATCCATGCCATGAGCCGCATTCCCCGCAGAGCCGCACTCGGTGCCGTGGTCCTCACCGCCGCCGCCCTCGGCATCACCGCCCCCGCCCAGGCGGCACCCGCCTCCGCCACCACCCTCGTGGTGAGCGCCGACCAGACCCTGCGCCCGGTCACGCACGCGGCCTCGGGCAGCCTGTACGGCCTGGACACCGCGAGCGTGCCGGCCGACAGCCTGGTCGAGCCGCTGAAGCCGAACACCTTCGTCCAGATGGCGCCCGGCGGCAGCCAGCTGCCCAACGGCGAGTCCACCCCCGGCGGTGACGCCCTGGCGGTGGCCCCAGAGGCGGCGAAGGCCGGCGCCAAGGTCGTCGTACGGATGCCGGACTGGTACCCGAACTTCCCGTACAAGTGGGTGAGTTGGAGCGACTGGCTGGCAGCCGTGGACAAGCAGGTCGCGTCCGTGCACTCGTCCGGCGCGACGAACATCAGCGCCTACGAACTGTGGAACGAGCCCGACGGCACCTGGGACACCTCGGCGGCGGGCGCCTTCGACGACGGCTGGTCACGGACGTACAAGGAGGTGCGCGCGAAGGACACCGGCACCCCCATCCAGGGGCCCAGCTTCGCTACGTACACCGACAGCAAGATGAAGACGTTCCTCCAGGACGCCATCGCGAACAACGCCGTGCCCGGCATCATCAGCTGGCACGAGCTGCAGAGCAGCGCGAACATCGCCGCGCACGTGGCCGACTACCGGGCGCTGGAGTCGAGCCTCGGTCTCAGCCCCCGCCCGATCGCCATCGAGGAGTACGGCACCCCGAGCGAGGTCGGCGTCCCCGGTCCGCTCGCGAGCTATGTCGCCAAGTTCGAGCGGGCCGGCGTGCACGACGCCGAACTCGCCTTCTGGAACCACTACGGCACCCTCGGCGACACCCTCACCGACACCGGCGGCTCACCCAACGGCGCCTACTGGCTGTACAAGTGGTACGGCGACATGTCGGGGAACATGCTCGTCACCACGCCCGCGGCCCAGACCGGCATCGACGGCTTCGCCTCCCGCAACGGCGCGGGCAACCAGATCAGCGTGGTCACCGGCGGCTGCACGGGTTCGTGCGCCGTCACGATCAACGGACTGTCGTCGCTCTCCGCGTTCGGCAGCACCGTGCACGTCAGGCTGGAGTACACCCCCTCCAAGGGCCGGACGACCGCCGCCTCTGGGCCGGTGACCGTCTCGGACACCGATTACCCGGTCAGCGGCGGCTCGATCACCGTCCCGGTGACGATGAACGCCTCCGACGGCTACCACCTGACCATCACCCCGAGCGGCACCGCCACCTCACTGGCCGGCCGCTACCAGATCACCAACAGGAACAGCGGCCTCGCCCTCGACACCAGCGGCGCGGGCACCGCCCAGGGCACCGCGGTCGTCCAGGCGGCCTCCACCACGGGCACCGACCAGAACTGGACCCTGGTGGCCGCGGGCAGCGGCCTCTACAAGATCCGGCAGCAGGCGAGCGGACTGCTCCTCGGCATCACCAACGCGGGCACCAGCGCCGGCGGCACCGCCCTGATCTGGGGCGACAACGGCACCGCCGACCACCTCTGGCAGCTGATCCCGTCCGGCGACGGCTACTACAAGATCGCGAACTACAACAGCGGACTGCTGCTCGGCGTGACCGGCATGAGCACCTCGTCGGGCGCCCAGGTCCTCCAGTGGGACGACAACGGCACCGCCGACCACCTGTGGAAGCTGACGGCGCGCTGACCTGTGCCGCAGTGATCCCGAGCACGCCCGTGCGGGGCGACGAGCCGCATTCGTCGCCCCGCACCGCCCTTTTCCCGTCGATGCACAGCCGGAAGGAACCGGCCCACCGGGCGGCCGGGAGTACCGCACCTGCCTGTCCGCGCCGGACGCGAAGCGGGGCACGCACCGGCCGGTCCTCGGCAGCGTGAGGGACGGATTCCGCACGGGCGGCCCATCGCTCGGCAAGGGGGACCTCCGGCCGCTAAGTTGTCCGACATGAGCAACCTTGACCGCGCGCCCGTTCCGAGCGTGTGCGGCGGCCGCGGATTCGTCGTCGCCGAACCCGTCCGCGAGCTGCTGAGCCCCCGCCATGTGCAACTCGGCGAGTCGACCGAGGTGCGCCGGCTGCTGCCGAACCTCGGCCGCCGCATGATCGGCGCCTGGGCGTTCGTCGACCACTACGGCCCCGACGACATCGCCGACGAGCCCGGGATGCAGGTGCCGCCGCACCCGCACATCGGGCTGCAGACGGTCAGCTGGCTGCACCAGGGCGAGGTCCTGCACCGCGACTCGACCGGCAGTCTCCAGACGATCCGCCCGCGCGAGCTCGGGCTGATGACCTCGGGCCGGGCGATCAGCCACTCCGAGGAGAGCCCCCGGCCGCACGCCCGCTACCTGCACGGGGCGCAGCTGTGGGTGGCCCTCCCGGACTCCCACCGCCACACGGACCCGAGGTTCGAACACCACCCCGACCTGCCGACGGTCACGGCTCCCGGCCTGCGGGCCACGGTCATCCTCGGCTCTCTCGACGGCGCGACGTCCCCCGGCACGACGTTCACCCCCATCGTCGGCGCGGACCTCACCCTCGCCCGGGGCACCGACCTGCGCCTGCCGCTGGAGCCCGACTTCGAGTACGGCGTCCTGGCGATGTCCGGCGAGGTGCACGTCGACGGCGTTCCGGTGCTCCCGGGCTCCATGCTCTACCTGGGCTGCGGCCGCCTGGAACTCCCCCTGCGCGCGGAGTCGGACGCGTCGATCATGCTCCTGGGCGGCGAGCCGTTCGAGGAGGAGTTGATCATGTGGTGGAACTTCGTCGCCCGTTCCCAGGACGAGATCGCACAGGCCCGTGAGGACTGGGCGAAGGGCACCCGTTTCGGCGAGGTGAAGGGGTATGACGGGGCGCCGCTGTCGGCACCGGAGATGCCGGCGACACCACTCAAACCACGCGGGCGAGTGCGCTGACCTGCATATACGCCAACTCTCCCGCCGAGAGTCGATGACCACGCGGCCGCCCTCCGCCTGAAGACGGTCTTTGACGGAAAGAGCCCTTGGAAGCTGCCGAAACGGCACCTCCGGGGGCTCTGTCGATTCCCACGTGTGGGCACGTGTGGGCAGCTTCAGCAGAGCCAATGCACACCTGGTGCCGACTTTCCTGATGGGTTGTCAGGTCCATGGGTGGCGCCGAGGCCACTGCGGGAGGAGCGTCGCGACAGACATGGCCGTGGGCCAGGAACTGGCCTCTGGCGGGGATCAGTTCGCCGGCGTCGGGGGGGTAAGCAAGCAGTCCTTGGCCAGATCCGTCTGACAACGCCGCAAGCACTTACCTGGCCGGACGGGCCGACATTGGCTGCGCCATCCGACCGACTACGTCTCGACCCACCGGGTCCAGGCTGTCCCGGAAGACGCCACGGTGGGCGAGGTGACGTGGCCTGGGCGCTTCGTACCCACGGATACGACGGACGCAGAGGTCGCCACCCTCTTCACGGGCAGCTACAGCGACGGTCCGGGCGCCCTGGACAAGGCGCTCGGCGCGAGGGCGCGCCGATTGTCGTGCGGCTGCCGGGGCGGCCATGGCTCGCCGTCTGCACAGGCCGACCCATCCGCCTTGCTGAGCGCCGCTGTCACCGCTTCGGCCGTCGCGGCGGAGGCGGGGACGGACCGGCACCCGGCGGAATCGGCCCGGTCCCCGTCGCCGGCCGGGTTCCGCCCGGCAAACGGCGTCACGTTCGCGGTGGCCGAGGTGGGTTTCGGTGCGTGTGGCACCGGTGCTCGTGCGGTGGACGGCAGCCGGGAGAAGGGTTCGCGGTCGTCCCGGCGCACGCCGTGCCGGGCCAGGAGTACGGCACCGGCGGGCGCTGCCGGAAGCGGGCGGCGGCTCGGGCTCCGGCTTGAGGCCATCGGCGATCGGATAGACAGTGAGAATCATGAACCGGCACCGGCAGCCATCGCGGCGGACTCCGTGGATAGCGGGCGGAGCGGCCGTGGTCGCCCTGGGGGGCGGTTTGGCGGCCTGGGCGCTGCTGTCGTCCGGCGGCGGCAGCGCCCCCCACCCGACCCCGTCACGCTCGGTGACAGTGTCGCCGTCGACGCCGAGTCCATCCCCGTCCCCTTCGCCGCGGCTGTCGGCCCCGAGTTCACCGGCCCCGGCGACGCCGAGGCCCCCACACACCCCCGCGCCCAGGCCGACCCAGACCGTGCCGCCGGTGCCGACCGCCACCCGGTCGGCGCCCCACCGAACGACCTCGGCTCTCCCGCCGCCGGTGCACACGCCGACCACGCAGTCTGCACCTCCCCACGCACCGACGCCCAGACCGTCCGTGACCCCGCCCGGGCCGACCCCCACGGCGACGCGGCCGAGCCCGCCCCCGCCGTCTCCCACGGCGACGCGGCCGAGCCCGCCCCCGCCCTCGCCGTCCCCCGCGACGACGCGGCCGCCCCTGTCCCCGCCGTCTCCCACGACGACGCGGCCGACCCCGCCCCCGCCGTCCCCGGCGACGACACGGCCGACCCCGCCCCCGCCCCCGCCCCCGCCCCCGCTCACCTCGCAGCCTTCGCAGACGCCGGTGCCCATGACTCCGGCCCCGACGACCACGGGCAATGGACCGGGAACGACCACCTGGGTCACGTCGTCGGAGGCCGTGGCTGCCGCCAAGCGGATGGCGGCTGCCCAGGCGGTCGGCGACCCGGTCTGCTCGCTGGCCGCCGTGGGACAGCCGGACCCGAAGCTCGTGCCGCAGGTCCGGCGTATAGACATCGGGCACTATGGCAACTACTGGTGCCTGATCTGGTAGCCCGCCACGGGCAGAGCCGCGGGCCGGGCCGCACCGACGCGCAGCCATCCCGGGGCCTCACCCGTGCGAGCCGTGGCGACGGGGGTGGGCAGGGCGTCGTACGGGGTGAGTCCGGTGACGCGTTCACTCGACTGGGTGACCGGGCACCTGCCCGCCGCCTGCCGCCCCCTGATCGGCCGAGCCCCGTCGACCGGCCTTCCGGCCGCGGTTTGGCTTGGCGCCCGGCGACAACCCCGTTGGGCGGGATCCACCGACCCGTCAGTAGATGATCATGGTTCGTGGGGGGCACTGACTACCCTTCGGCTGTGTCCAAGAACGCTCAAAATGCCCTCTCGCTTACGTTGTTGTGGTGCGAGCCCACCACGCGGCGACCTCTGGCATCACACGAGCGCCTGAGCTGCTTCCGAGGCCGAGGCCCGCGAGGTGCCCCGGCGCCACGAACGACTCGTGAGGTGTCGGCCCGGCCTGGGCGCGGTCGAGGCCTGGGATCAGTGCGCCGGTGACCACCCTCCGGGCCCGGCCCTCCACCCGGTTCGAGATGTTCGTGACGCCGAAGCGACTCAACGCCTGATACCTGGAGTCCGGACTCGCGGACACCGTCACACCTGGCGAGGAGGCCGACGTCCGCGACCCGAGGGTCGTGCGCGAGGCCGTCTACCGGCTCGTCACCGGCCGTCGTCCCGGCGAGGAGTTCGATGCCAAGGCGCTCGACACGGTCAACGCCGCCGCCCGCAAGGCCCCGTGACGCCGCCGCTCACACGTGTGTCGCGGGATCTCACGTGTTTTCTGCGCGGCTCAGAGATACATGACCCGGTGACTCCTCAAGGTGAACGTGTCGCCGGCACCGAGAGCGGGAACGGTCCGCTCGCCGAAGCACCGGCACGCCCGCTCCTGCTCGGCCGGCAGGGGCACGGAGACGGCAGGCCCTTTTGGCATGCCCCAAGGGGTCCAGCAGGCGTCGCGGAGGCGAACAACGCCTGTAGGACACGCCGCCTGACCACCTCCGCACACCAGGGCCCGCCGAGGTCGGCACGAGCGGTGGGACGACACACTTACCGGACAGTACGACCATGAGGAGATCCCGTGCGGACGACACCCTCAGGAGCAGTCGAGAAAACCGGGGGCTCGCTCCGTGCGCAGGCACGTCGGTGCTTATCGTGAAGAGAAGACATGCTCGACGAACCATCAGGCATTGACACTTATCTGCACGGGCCCCTCGGCGTGGGTACCATGCGCAACGTCATCCATATCGAGGGAGTGAACGGTTGTGACCAGTCAGCCAGCCGGCACGCTCCGGTCGCGGTACGTGGAACAAGCCGCGTCGGACCTGGAGGAGAACCATCGGCGCCAGCAGGAGCTGACGGAGCGGCTCTCGGCGTTGAAGCGGGAGGAAGCCCTCCTGGCGGACATCCTGAAGCTCGCCGAGCGGTACGAGGGCCTCGCGGACGCCTCGCTTCTGCCCGAGCAGGGACAGGACGAGCCTGCCGTCCCGGGCAAGAAGCGCACCCCCGCCAAAGCCACTGCGCGGCGCTCGACGTCCGCCAAGACCGCTCCGGCGAACGAGACGGCGAAGGCCGGTGCGAGGAAGAGGCCGCGCCGGCCCCTGCTCGCCGACCTCCTGGCGGAGCTGCTCGGTACGCACGACGAGCCTCGTCCGGCGAAGGAACTGCGGGACGAGCTGCTGCAGAAGTATCCGGACCGCAACCCGACCCCCCAGGTGGTGCGCAACACCCTGGAGTCCCTGGTCGCCAAGGGCCGCATCCGGCGTCACAAGCAGCAGCGCTCGGTCATGTACACCCTCATCAAGTCCGGGCAACGGCAGAGCACGCCGACGGGCGACTGAGAGCGGCAGAGCCGCGTCGTCCACTCGCGGTCACGGACGGCCAGGCCCACGGCGGCTGCCTCGACACGTATCGTCGGCCAGTTCCCTCTTTGTGATGACAGCGCTCAGGACCGCGACCGTGGAAGCTGCCGGGCCGTACCCCGACAGCACCGCGCTCTCCGCCCGGTTCCACACCTGCGTATCGGTGGGCAGGTCACGGCTCTCGGGGTTTCCCGAACGTCGGGACGGACGTTTCGCCGTGGCCGGCGGAGGAACGGCGATGCCGGGCGGCACGTTGGTGTGAGTGCGCCATGGAGGCCATGTCCTGCCCTCGCCTACCGGTCGGCGCCGCGGAGGTGCGGGTGGGGGGGCGGGTGCCGCGCCGGGGCATGGAAGGGGGTACCGGACCCGCGGTCGCGGGGGCGGATCAGGCCGCGGCAGCGGCGTTGATGGTGACCGGGATGTTGTCGCGCGTGGCCTTGGAGTACGGGCAGATCTGGTGCGCGGCATGCGCGAGTTCCTCGGCGGTCGCCTGGTCGACACCGCCGAGAACGGGGTTGAGGACCGCGGAGAGGGAGAACTCGCCGTCGTCGCCGTGGGTGAGGGTGATCTCGGCCGTGATGCTCGTGCTGGTCAGCCGGATCTTGCGGGAGGTCGCGGCGCGCCGCAGGGCTCCGAGGAAGCAGGCGGCCCAGCCGGCGGCGAGAAGTTGCTCGGGGTTGGTCGCGGTGCCGGCGCCACCGAGTTCCTTGGGCAGGGCGAGGCCGGTGTCCAGCTGACCGTCGGAGGAGCGGGCGTGGCCGCCGTCGCGTCCCTCTCCGTCGACGTCGACAACGGCGGTGTAGCTGACTGCCATGACTGTGCTCCCCATCTGGGTTCGAGAGATCTTCAGAGGACTTCGATGCGTCTTCGGTCGCCTGCCGACCAGACACACTGCCCCGTCACCGGTTGAGATGGTGACGCAACCATGGCAGCCTGCGCGTCACTCGTCAAGATGGTGATTGGCGTGTGCCTGATGATCTCGGCTCCGTCAACACCACCTCGGCTCAATGGAGTTGGCGGGGCCGGGGAGTCAGCCGGCCGAGCGCCTGGAACAGGCGAGGGTCAGAGGGTGATGGTCTTGTACTCGGTGTAGGCGCCGAGGCCGACCGCACCGTACTCACGGCCGATGCCGCTGGCCTTGAAGCCGCCGAACGGCCCGTCGAAGGCGACGGAGGCGCCGTTGACCGTGACGGTGCCGGTGCGGATGCGGCGGGCGACGGCCAGGGCGTGGGCCTCGTCGGCGGACCAGACGCCGCCGGAGAGGCCGTACTCGGAGTCGTTGGCGATGCGGACGGCGTCGTCCTCGTCGTCGTAGGCGATGACGACCAGCACCGGGCCGAAGATCTCCTCCTGTGCGATCCGCATGGAGTTGTCGACGTCGGCGAACAGGGTGGGCATGACGTAGTTGCCCTTCTCCAGGCCCTCGGGGATCTGCGGGCCACCGGTGACCAGCCGGGCGCCCTCGTCGATGCCCAGCTGGATGTAGTTGCGCACCCGCTCCTGCTGGTCGGGGCGGATCATCGGGCCGACGAAGGTGTCGGGGTCGTTCGGGTCGCCCACCTTCAGCGACTCCACCAGCTCCTTCAGCGCGGTCACGACCTCCTCGTACCGGCCGCGCGGGGCCAGGATCCTCGTCTGCGCGATGCAGGACTCACCGTTGTTGAGCAGAGAGCCGAACTTCAGGCCCGCGACGGCCTTGTCGATTTCGGCGTCAGGCAGGATGACGGCGGCGGACTTGCCGCCCAGTTCCAGGCTGACCCGCTTCAGCTGCTCGCCCGCGATCGAGGCGATCCGGCGGCCGGCTCGCGTGGAGCCGGTGAACGCGATCTTGTCGACCTCGGGGTGCGACACCAGGTACTCACTGGTCTCCCGGTCCGCGGGCAGGACGCTGAGCACGCCCTCGGGCAGACCCACCCGCTCCAGCAGTTCCGCGAGGAAGCCCATGCTCAGCGAGTTCTCCGGGGACACCTTCAGGATCACGGAATTGCCGGCGAGCAGGGCGGGGATGATCTTCGAAGTGGCCGAGGAGAACGGCGAGTTCCACGGAATGACCGCGGCCACGACACCGACCGCCTCGCGGCGCACCACACTGCGCACCGGGGAGGCCGGGTCGGAGGGCACCAGGGTCTCCTCCCAGCCGAACTCCTCCGCCGCCTTCAGGTAGGCGTTCGCCTGCCGGGTCAGACCCGGCTGCCCGGCGCGGGTGAACCATCCCGCCGAACCGTTCTCCAGTGAGATCAGGTGCGCGGCCTTCTCCGCGTTCTCCTCACGCAGCGCGTTGAAGCGGCGCAGCACCGCGATCCGCTCCGCCGGCGGGGTCAGCCGCCACACGCCCGCCTCGAACGACGCGCGCGCCGCACCGACCGCGCGGTCGACGTCCGCCGGCTGTGCCTGTGCCGCACGGCCGATCACCGACCGGTCGTGCGGCGAGGCGATGTCGAGCAGCTCGGGGCTGCTCGGCTCGACCCAGGAACCCCCGATGAAAAGCCGGTCGTAGGTGATCATGCGCCGTCTCTCTTCCAGTGTTTCGATTTCGGCCATTCCCTCAAACGCCACGCCACTGTAGCGCTTGCGCCGATTAGATGCACATAAGCGTGGTGGCAACTCCATGACGCTCCGCACAGGCGCTGCTGTTGAGGCACGAGAGCCGATGCGGCGCGCAACCTGGAAGCAGCCCCGACCAGCGGGACCCGCATGCCCGCCGACGAGGCCGCCCGCGTCCGCCGCGACGCGTCCGCGTCGCCGGGAGGCGGTTCGCCGTCACCGGTTTGACAGGTGACGGGTGGTGTGCCAGGGTCGTCCCGCCAAGTGGCACGGTGATCTCGTACCGCCCGATGCGAGCGTGGGCCATCCCGGGCGCGGGCCGGTCACCGGAAACGCATGACGGAGGATTTCCCATGATCAACAGGCGCACTTTCAGCAAGGCCGTCGGCCTGGGCACCGGCGCGGCCGCGGTCTCGCCGGCCGGCCTACTGGCCAACGCGTCGGCCGCGACCGCCTCGTACCGGGCGGGCGGCGCCTCCGTCCCCACGGTGTCCACCCTCGCCCCGGGCACCCACACCGAGTTCGGCACGGTCAAACAGGTCAAGGCAGGCCTGCTGGACATCGGTTACGCCGAGGCCGGCCCCGCTCACGGCCCGGTCGTCATCTGCCTGCACGGCTGGCCGTACGACATCCACAGCTTCGTCGACGTCGCCCCGCTGCTCGCCGACCTGGGCTACCGCGTCCTCGTTCCCTACCTGCGCGGCCACGGCAGCACCCGGTTCCTGTCCCGGCGCACCCCCCGCACCGCCGAGCAGTCGGCCGTCGCGCTCGACATCATCGCGTTCATGGACGCACTGAAGATCGAGAAGGCCGTCCTCGCCGGCTTCGACTGGGGCTCGCGCACCGCCGACATCATCTCCGCACTGTGGCCCGAGCGCGTCAAGGCCCTTGTCTCCACCAGCGGTTACGTCATCACCAAGGTCAGTGCGCAACTCGAGCCGGCCCCGCCCGCCGTCGAGCACAACTGGTGGTACCAGTGGTACTTCGCCACCGAGCGCGGCAAGAAGACCATGGAAGACGTCGAAAAGCGCATCGCGCTGTGCCGCTACGTGTGGACGCTCGTCTCCCCCGACTGGAACTTCGACGAGGCCACCTTCCAGCGCACCGCCGAGGCGTTCAAGAACCCCGACTACGCCGCCATCGTCCTCTACAACTACCGCTGGCGCATCGGTCTCATCGAGGGCGAACACCGCTACGACCGCTACGAGAGGCAGCTCGCCGCACAGCCCCCGATCCACGTTCCCACGATCACCCTCGACCCGGCCCTCGATCCGTTCACCCCGGCCGGAAACGGCACGGGCTACCGGGACCACTTCACCGGCCCCTACGAGCACCGCACCATCGCGGACATCGGCCACAACCTGCCCCAGGAAGCGCCCACCGCCTTCGCCCAGGCCGTGGTCGACGCCGACCACCTCCAGGGCCGGCAGACGCGGTGGTGATCCTCGCCGGGCCGCGCTGCCGGCCGCCGGGCACCGGGGCCCCGGACACTCGCTGGTGCTCGGGAACGCCCTGTTCATCAGCGCCGGTATCACGGCCGACCCGGCTTTCGAGAAGGCCCCGCTTCCGCCGGCCGAGAGGGCCGATCCGACCAGCGACGGTGTTCAGCCTCGGCGGGATCTTCGACGACTGACGGCCTCCGCACGAATTCTGTCCGTATTGAAGGAGTGATCACCGGTATCGGTCTGATACCACCGCATATAAATCAGCAGGACCTTTCACGCCGGAGAAGGGCATGGCGTTTTCCTCCGGCAGACTCCTACGCCGCGTCCGCCCCATCGCCCTGAGAGCGGTATAGTTCAGCCGTCAACTGCTGCTGCTTGCGCGCCAGTTCCTTTTCCTACCTCAGAGCGGAGGCCAGGTGCCCTTCGTGCGTCTCGTGATGAGCGCAGATGCGACTCGGGCCACCACGGGACTGCCTTGACAACCATCACGAGAACCTGCCGCAGCCCGGCCTGTTTCCATACGGGCATTTCCCACGCAGGTGACCGGAATCTCTCATCGCCCCCCGATACGTCTCATCGAAAGCCTCCCCTCTTTCGTGGCCATCACCGTGCACGAGGACCGGCCCGTCGGTCGGCATGCCGCCGTTCCGTCCGGCAGTCTCTTCCGGCGAATCTATGCTCCCCGCGCGAGTGACGCGCTGGCGTTTTCCATGGCGACGTACGCCATGCCGCTCCTGGTCCTGGCAATTACCGGATCTTCGTCTTTGACAGGCCTGGCATTCGCGTTGGAGTGGACTCCGCGTATCGCGGCGTTCGTCCCCGCCGGCAACGCGGTGGACCGCCGGGGCGCGGCGATCGTCTGCTTCATCGCCTCTCTCGCCCGGGCCATGGTGGTGGCAGTCTCTGCGGTCGCCCTGATGATGCTGCCACGGGGCACTGCCGAGACCGCGGTCGTACTGATTCTGGCAGCCGTCACCGGCACTCTCTCCCAGTTCGGTTTCGTTGCCAACGAGGCCGTCGGAGCGGTCGTCACGCGGCGGGACCAAGCCCGGCCTCATGGGATACAGGCAATCCTCGTCGGCATCGACCAGACCGCCACGGTCATCGGTCCGCTGCTCGCCGGCTTCCTTGTCCTGGCCGGACCGGGATGGATGCTCGGGTGCCTGAGCGCGGTTTCCCTGGTCGCCGCCGTGCTCGGCCTGCAGCTTCCGCCGACTCCGCTCCGCGCGGCACGTGCCGACGCCGCGGGGAACGACAGCGCACTGCGCCTGGGCCTGCGTACTTTGCTGGCGCTTCCCGCCCTGGGCTGGCTGGTGGCCGGGCTGGCCTGTTCCAACCTCGCCCTCGGGCTGCTCCAGTCCGCCAGCCCGGTGATCGTGGTGAAGAGTCTCGGGCGCTCTTCCGCCGATGTCGGCGCCATGTGGTCCGCTGCCGCCGTGGCGACTCTGCTGGCGATCACCTGCTGCCGACTCGCACTGACCCGCATCGACCTGTGGGGGGTGGGCATGGTGTCCGCGACGCTCGCTTCCGCCGCGTGTCTGGCCATCACCCAGGCTCCGTCCTACGTCTCCTACACCGTCCTGATGGCGCTGTTCATGGCGGGAGACGGTGGCCTCACGGTCGTGTTGCGCACGGTGCGCTCGCTGATCATCCCTCCCACAGCACTCGGTGCCACGCTCTCGCTGACCATGCTTCTCCTGCTGCTGCCCTTCCCCGCGGCAGGCGTCCTCGTAGCGCTCACCCCGCCACCGCACCTCGGCAACGTCATACTGGCCTGCGCTCTGGTTCAGGCCGCCGCTCTGGTCACCGTCTTCATGAGGCTCCGCAACGAACCCACCCTGCGCATGGTCGCCGCCCGGCGGTGAAGAGCAGCGCTTTCGCCCACCGGACAGCACCCTTCATGTGCGTCCGCACGCCCGCCGGTCCGGAAGCCCCTGCCGGGATCGCGCGGGAGACCGGTCAGAGGACGGTGGGGTCGGTTCCGGCGTCCGCGCGGAGGTGGTGGTCACGGGCGAGGAGCAGATAGCTGCTGGCGGTCCACGTGTAGGCGCGGTCGCGCAGGCCGGTGCCGGTGAGGGCGTCGAAGTTCTCGGCGAAGCCATGGGTCTCGCACAGGGCGCGGAAGCGGGCGCTGATGTCGTCCGCCAGCCGCTGGTGGCCGGCGCGGCGCAGGCCGTCCTCGATGAGGACGGTGGCGGGGGCCCAGACCGGGCCGCGCCAGTAGCCGTCGGCGAGGTAATGCGGGGAGCTGGGAAGTTCGGTGGCGAGGCCGTACGGGGTCAGGTGGGCCTTGATGTGATCAGCCAGCACGCTGCCGACCTCGGCGGGCAGGTGCTCGCCCAGCGCGATGGGCATCAGGTCGAGGAGGCTGGCGCTGCTCCAGGTCTCCCCGGTGCCTGCCGAGCGGGCGACGAACCTGTCTCCGGTCCAGAGCTGGTCGAGCAGTGCCGCCTGGATCTCCTCGGCCGTCCGCGTCCACCGGGTGACGGCGTCACCCTTGCCCAACTCGGCGGCCAGTTCGGCAAGTTGGCGGAGCTGAAGGATGAGGAAGGCAGCGAGGTCGGCGGTGACGACCACCCGTTGGGCGGCGAAGGTGGTGGCGTTGTCCCAGCCGCTGTCGTTGCCGTGCTGGTAGTAGGGCAGTTCGGCGCCGGGAACGCGCCGGGCGGTGAGCCAGAATCCGGTCCAGCGCGCAAGCCGTTCGTACACCTCGGTCAGTTCGGCCCGGTCGAGGGGGCTCGGAAGCCGACGACGCAGGCGCCCGAAGGCCCAGCCGTGGATGGGCGGCTTGACGAAGTTGTAGAGGACCTCGGAGTGGGTGACCGAGTCCGGCAGCGCGCCGCTCTCGTCCTGGTGGTCGAAGGGCAGCTGGTACTGGTCCCAGGCCAGCTCCGGCGAACCCTCGGCCAGGGCGAGGGCGTTGAAGCAGTGGTCCCAGCTCCAGACCTTGTCCATCCAGTGCTTGGACATCAGCACGCCCGGCCGGGTGACCTGGCCCTTCGCCGCCACGGTCGCCGACCAGACGACGTAGGCGGCGAGTTCGGCGGCCGGGGTCGCGTCGGAACGCCAGGGCGCCACGGCGTCCACGAAGCCCGCGAAGGCGCCCCGCGCGGCGGCCACGACGGCTTCGAAGGGCGCCGAGGACACGTAGGGCGGGCGGGCGGCGTCGAGCTCCTCGATCGCGATCTCCCAGCAGCCGTCCGCCCGCGCGGTCACGGTGAGACCGCGGTCGCTGCCGGCCAGGGCCTGGGATCCGGCTGTGCCGGCGAGGACACCGGACAGCACGGTGACGCGGTACCGGCGGCCGGTCTCGTACGAGGTGAACACGTGCGCGTCCACCGCCGGGTCGTGGAAGAAGTACGTGCCGCTGAACGGGGTCAGGGTCCGCGCGGCGGCGAGCACGGCGAAGTCCAGGCCGCCGCCCCGCAGGCGAACGGTGTCCGGCGACTCGTAGGCCAGCTCGACGCGCCCGTTCCCGCCGGTCCAGCCGAGCAGGCCCGGTGCCGCCTCGACGCGGGTCTCGGCCCGCTCGCCGCTCGCCGGGTCCAGGGGGACCAGGCGCAGGACGCCGTGCATGCCGTTCTGGTGCGAGACGAGGTGGAGGTCCTCGGCGTATGTCTTCTCCGCCACCACGGGCGAGATGCCGAACCAGGATCCGTACGTGCTGAACGGGATGTCGTGGACGGAGAAGGCCGGACCGGATCGGGCGGCGGTCATCAGGCGTGACTCGTTTCTGGAGCAGGGGCGACGACCGGCCGGCGCCGGTTGTCGGGAGGGGCTGCGGGGACTCAGTCCTTGACGGCGCCGGTGGTCACACCGGCCGCCACGTAGCGCTGGGCGAGGACGAGGACGATCGCGGCGGGCAGTGACGCGACGACGGCGGTGGCCATGACGGCGTTCCACTCCTGGTTGTTGTTGCCGATGTAGTGATAGATGCCGAGGGTGATCGGCTCATGGGCGCCGCCGTTGACCAGGGTGTTGGCGAAGACGAAGTCGGACCAGGACCACAGGAAGGCGAACAGGGACACCGTGACGACGGCGTTGCGGCTCATCGGCAGGACGATCGACCAGAAGGCCCGCAGGGCGCCGGCTCCGTCCATCTGCGCGGCCTGGAGCAGTTCGCCGGGGATACCCGACATGAACGCGGTGAAGATCAGCACCGCGAAGGGGACAGCCAGTGTCGAGTCGGCGACGATCAGGCCGGGGACGGACTGGAGCAGGCCGAGTTGGAGGTAGACGGCGTAGAAGCCCATCGCCATGATGATGCCGGGGATCATCTGGGCGGCCAGCAGGACGAAGCTCAGGATGCCGCCGCCGCGTGGGCGCAGCTTGGCCAGGGCGTATCCGGCGGGCGCGGCCAGGGCCGCGGTCAGCACGACGGTGCCGAGAGCGACCACGAGGCTGGTGCCGAGGTAAGGCAGTTGCTCGTGGAGGACGGTGCGGTAGCCGGTCAGGGTGCCGTGGGCCGGGAACAGGTCCGGCGGGCTCTTGCGCATGTCCTGGTCACGGGTGAGGGACACGTTGACCATCCAGTAGACCGGGAAGAGCATGACCCCGGTCAGCAGCAGGCCGATGACCGTCTTCCCCCGGGCGCGAGCGGTGCCCCGGTTCATGACCGCGCCTGCTTTCGCTGGGCTCGGACGTAGACCAGGCCGAAGGCCAGGGCTGCGGCCACGAGCAGGTTGCCGACGGCGGCCCCGGGTCCGAAGGCGGGCAGGAGGTTGCCGAAGCCGAGCTGGTAGGACCAGGTGGCGAAGGTGGTCGACGAGTCCGCCGGGCCGCCCTTGGTCATGATCCAGATGATGTCGAAGACCTTGAGCGTGTAGACGAGACCCAGCAGCAACGTGATCGCGGAGACCGGGCGCAGCAGCGGGAAGGTGATGCGCCAGAATCGCTGCCAGGCGTTCGCCCCGTCGAGGGCCGCCGCCTCGTACAGGTTCACCGGGATGGACTGCAGGCCGCTGTGGAGCACCACCAGGTTGAACGGGACGCCGATCCAGATGTTGGCGATGATCACCGAGGCCAGTGACCAGGACGGTGAGGTCAGCCAGTTCACCGGTCCGATTCCGACCGCGTGCAATCCGGCGTTGACGATGCCGGAGTCGCTGTTGAGCATCCATGACCAGGTGGAGGCCGAGACGATCAGCGGCAGCAGCCAGGGCACCAGGAACAGCGCCCGCAGGGTGGCGGAGAGTCGGAAGTGCTGGTTGAAGAAGACCGCGAGGGCCAGGCCGATGGCGTACTGGAAGACGAGGCATACGGCGGTGAACACCACGGTGTGCAGCAGGGCGGGCGCGAAGGTCGGGTCGTCGAAGATCTTCCGGTAGTTCTCCAGGCCCGTGAAGGGCGCGTCGCCCTGGACGAAGGAGCGGACCGTGTAGTCGCGCAGGCTGAGGTCGATGTTGCGGTACAGCGGATAGGCGTAGAAGAGGCCGAGGTAGAGGCCGACCGGGGCGAGGAAGGCCCAGGCGGCCCACTGCGGGGAGGGCGGACGGCGCCGTTCTCGCACGTCCGAGACCTGTTTCGTGTCGTTCATCGGCGGACCGCGTCCCGGACTACTTGACGGCCGACTGGGCCTTGGCCAGCGCGTCCTTCGGCGACTCGGCGCCACTGAGCGCGGACTGGACGGCCTTCCACATCTGCTCGGAGATCGTGGGGTACTTGGTGCCCAGGTCGTCGCTGGTTCGGCCCTTGGCCGCCTTGACCGCCTCGACCCACGGCTTCAGCCCGGCGTTCGCCGCCACCTGCTTGTCCTGGACCTCGCGGGTGGGAGCGACGTAGGACAGGGTGGTGTCGGTGTCGTAGAGGTTGGCGGTGCTGGTCAGGCAGGTGGCCAGCCGCTGGGAGGCGGTGTAGCGGCCGGTGTCCTTCTGGACCGGTACGGTGACGAACTCGCCGCCGGTCGGGGCCGCGGCGGTGCCGCCGTTCGCGCCGGGTATGGGCAGCACCCCGTAGTCGAGGCCGGCCTTCTTGGCACCCGCGAGCTGCCAGGTGCCGTTCTCGCTGAACGCGTAGTCGCCGCTCGCGAACTCCTGCCAGCTGGTGGTCTGCGTGTTGTTGAGCACCGAGTTCGGGGCGTAGCCCTGCTTCAGCCAGTTCTTCCACAACGACAGGGCCGAGACGGCCTGGGGGCTGTCGAGTTCGGTCAGCTCGGCGCCCGCGCCCCAGAACCACGGCAGGAACTGGAAACTGCCCTCCTCCGTGCCGATCGCGGAGAACGTGATGCCCTTCTTGCCCGCCTTCTTCACCTTCGCCAGCGCCGCCGTCAGCGACGTCCAGTCCTTGACCGCGGCGATGTCGACGCCGGCCGCCTTCAGCACCTTCTTGTTGTAGTAGAGGGCGAGGGTGTTGGCGCCGATCGGTGTGCCATAGGTCTTGCCACCCGACTGGCCGGCCGCGAGCAGGTTGGGGTCCACCTTGGAGGTGTCGAGCTCGTTGTCCTCGGTCGTGGTGAGCACGCCCGCCTCGGCGAGGGTCGAGACGACCGGGTTGTCGACGATGAGGACGTCCGGGGAGTTGCCCTGCTGAGCCGCCAGCAGTGTCTTGTTGCCCAGGTCGCTGGTGTCGTAGCCGGTCCGCTTGATCGTCACGCCCGCCTTGGTGCCGCACTGGTCCAGCAGCTTCGCCCAGGCCGAGGTCTTGTCGAACTGCGGGTAGGGGTCCCAGATGGTGTACGTACCACCGCCGGCGCTCTTGGTGCCGGTGCCGCCCGGGCCGGAGGAGCAGGCGGTGGCGCTGACGGCGACGGCCAGGGCGGTCAGGGCCGCCGCGGTCAGACGGCGCTGTCTGATGGTGCTGTACATGGCAGGTCCTTCGCTTTTTTGGCAGGGATGTGCCGTGAGAGGGGTGACGGAGGGAGAGCCGGGCATGCCTGACGGCGCCGGCGCGGGATTCGGGTGCTCGGTGCGCTGCGACGGAGATGCCCGTATGTCGTGGTCGGGGGTGTGCCCGCCGGTCGTGGTCGGGAATGCGCCTGTGGGGCGTGGTCGGGGGGGCGGAGTGAGGAGGCCGGGGCCTCGGGCTCAGGCGGTGCCGAAGACGGGCCCGGTGCTGGCCCGCAGGGAGATCGGCGGCGCGAGCAGGTGGTTGCGGGCCGGCGCGTCGGGGTTGTCCAGCCGCTCGACGAGGAGGTCGACGGCGAGACGGCCCATCTCCTCCGCCGGTACGTCGGCCGCGGTGAGCTGCGGAGTCACCGTCTCCGCCCACCGGCCGGCCACGACTCCCGTGACGGAGAAGTCGCGCGGCACATGGCGGCCCGCCCGCGCGAGCCCCCGGTAGAGACCGCCGAGCGCCGCCTCGTTGAGCGTGACCAGACCCGTGGTGGCCGGGTCGTCCCGCAGGATCCGCTCCAGGCACGCCTGCCCCGAGGCGGCGTCGTCTCCGCAGTGGTACGTCCGCACGGTCAGTCCACGCTCGGCCGCGGCCTTGGTGAAGCCGTCCAGGCCGCGGTGCGCGGACTCGTATCCGGCCCGCAGCATCTGCTCGGGACGGTTGACGAAGGCGATCCTGCGGTGGCCGAGGTCCGCCAGGTGGTGGACGCACGCCTGCACCAGAGCGGTGTGGTCGAGACCCACCCACCAGCCGCCCTCCGGGTGGGCGGTGCGGCCGATGGCGACGGACGGGAAGCCGAGGTCGGCCAGGTGGTCCACCCGGTCGTCCGCCAGCCTGATCTCCATGAGGATGGCACCGTCGACCCGCCGCTCCCCCAGCAGCCGCTGGAAGGAGCGGTCGCTGTCCACGCCGCTCGGGGAGAGCAGGACGTCGTAGTCGTAGGCCGCGGCGGCCTCCACCACGCTGCCGATGAAATCCAGCTGCATCCCGGTGTAGTGGCTGCCGGCCGGCGGGAACACCAGACCGATCGTGCTGGTCCGGCCGTTGGCCAGGGCACGGGCGCTGGCGTTCGGGCGGTAGCCCAGCTCGTCGATGACCTCCCGGATCTTGCGGCGGGTGGCGTCCGAGACGGGGCGCTTGCCGCTCAGCGCGTAGGACACGGTGCTCCGCGAGACACCGGCCCTGCGGGCGATCTCACCGATGTTCACCGAGAACTCCTTGCTCGAACCGGTTCGATACCCCCGCGAGACAGATCGTCCGACTCGTAGGGATGCTGGGCGAAGAGACAGGACGGTCACCGGTCGTCGAACCGGTTCGCGTGAAGCGAAGGTAGGAACAAGCCGGGCGACTGTCAACACCTGGAACGACACTTCTCGTTGACGCGGGGAGATCCGGGCGATCCATGGACTTCGCCGCCTCCGCTCGTGCCGGAGGTATTGCTGCGGAATTTCCCCGGTGCTAGCTTCCTGCGAACCGGTTCGACGAACCCTTCCCGCGACCGAAGCCCGTTCCGCACAGCCCGTCGCGTGCGGTGCGCCACCACCACCTGGGTCAGCCGTCTCACCTCCGGACGGCACTCGATCGAACCGATTCGACATCGTGTCACCTCGGACTGGCCTCACGGGCCACGGCATGCGGACGAGCAGCCGGGCCGAGGCGGGCAGACCGGGACCCGTCACCCAAAGGATTGAGGACGCAATCCATGTCATCCGCTGACAGACCTGCCCGGCGCCGGGCCCCGGCCGCCGTGGCCCTGGCCCTCGGCGCGGGCGCGCTGGTGGCGCCGGCCGTCCCCGCACAGGCGGCCGAGGCCCCCCAGCCCGCCGCCCACTACACCTTCGACCAGGACGACCTCTCCTCCGGAACCATCGGCGACAGTTCCGGCAACGGTCTGACCGCGACCCTGGTGAACGCCTCCACCGCCCGGTCCGTCGCCGGCGCTGACGGCGGCAGGGCGCTGGACCTGCCCGGCGGGGCGGCCGGCTCCGACGGCGCGTTCGTCCGGCTGCCCCGCGAAGTGCTGGGCGACGCGAGCGATCTGACGGTCTCGGCCCGGGTGAGATGGAGCGGCGAGCAGTCGGCCTGGCAGCGGATCTTCGACCTGGGCACCGACACCGGCAGGTACCTGTTCACCACGCCCTCCAACGGCAGCGTGCTGCGCACCGCCGTGACCACCGGCGGCGGGGGCGCGGAGGCGCAGGTCTCCGGTTACGCACCGCTGCCCGCCGACGGCTGGCGGACCGTCACCGTCACCCTCGACACCACCGCCCGCCGGGTCACCACCTATCTCGACGGCGTGGCGGTCTCCTCCGCCGCGACGACCGTCAACGCCAAGGACCTGCTGGACGGTTCGGCCAGGTCGGCCGGCTACATCGGCAGGTCCTTCTACCAGGACCCGCTGCTCAAGGGCGCGATCGACGACTTCACGGTCTGGCACTCGGCACTCACCCCCGAGCAGGTCGCCGGCACGGTCGCGAACGCCCCGACGCCGCAGGAGCTCTCGCAGGTGTCCTTCGACGTCCGTACGACGACCGGTACCGCCCCGTCCCTGCCCGGCACGGTCCGCTCCTCCTACTCCGACGGCTACGACCGGGACACACCGATCGCCTGGGACGCCGTACCGGCCGAGAAGTACGCCGGGCCGGGCACGTTCACCGTGGCGGGAACGGCGGCCGGGCGGGCCGTGCGGGCGACCGTCACCGTCGTCCGTGAGGGAGAGCTCACCGTCGATCTCTCCTCGGACACCGGCGCCTTCCACGGCGGCGCCTCCGGCACGCTCTACGGCGTGTACGGGCCGGGCGTCCCCACCGACAACCTCATCGAGGGCATGGGCCTGCGCACCGTCTCCACCAAGGCGCAGGACGGCCCGCAGCACCCCGGTGCCGACGCGCTGGACGTGGTGAAGCCGCTGGCCGACTCCACCGACGGCGACGTCTACGTCTACATGACCGACATCTACCGGGGCTTCCCGTACGAGTGGCCGGGCGACACCCCGGCCGCAAAGCTCAAGCGGTACGAGGAGGAGATCACCCAGCAGGTCGACCAGGTCCTGCGACTCCCCGAGAAGTACCAGGACAACGTCGTCTTCGTGCCTTTCAACGAGCCCGAGGGCAACATGTTCGGCACCGGTGAGTGGAGTTACGACAAGGTCAGCTGGCTGAACGATCCCCAGGACTACTTCGCCGCCTGGGACGAGGTCTACAGGCTCATCAAGGGCAGGATGCCGAACGCGCGCATCGCCGGCCCCAACACCAGCGTCCTGTACAGCCAGGTGAAGGGCTTCCTCGGCCATGCCCTGGCCGCCGGCACGCTGCCGGACGTGATCACGTGGCATGAGCTGAGCCACCCGGAGGCGGTGCGCCAGAACGTCGCCACGTACCGGACGTGGGAGAAGGAACTGTTCAAGGGCACCGACCGGGAGGGCACCCGGCTCCCCGTCAACATCGACGAGTACGCCTTCAACTACCACACCTCGGTGCCCGGCCAGATGATCCAGTGGGTGTCCGCGATCGAGGAGTCCAAGGTGGACGCCGACATCGCGTACTGGAACATCGACGGCAACCTGTCCGACTCCGCGGTGCAGGCCAACCGTGGCAACGGCCAGTGGTGGCTGCTGCACTCGTACGCCTCGATGAGCGGGCACACGGTGACGGTGACCCCGCCGTTCCCCGGCCAGAACTACACCATGCAGGGTGTCGCCACGCTCGACGAGGACAAGAAGCAGGCGCGGCTGGTCTTCGGCGGTTCCGACGGCAAGGGGCACATCACCTTCGCGGGCGTCCCCAGGAAGGTCTTCGGGGACCGTGTGCACGCCTGGGTGAGGGAGATCGAGTGGAGCGGGCAGGTCGGCGACAGCTCCGGGCCGAGGCTGCTCACGGAGACCGACCTGAAGGTCAGTGCCGACGGCAGGGCCGTCGTCGACTTCGGCGACGGCGCTCTGCCGCCGCTGAAGGAGTCCTCGGCGTACGAGATCGTCCTCAGCCCGGCCGGGAAGGCGAGAGCCACGCAGTCGTCACCCGTGCGCTGGCAGGGGTCGTACGAGGCGGAGGACGCCGCGCACACGGGCTCCGGCTACTCCAGGAACGGCCCGGAGGGCTCGACGAGCGACGTGTCGAAGTTCTACACCTCCGGCGGGTACGACGTGGGCGGCCTGCGTACCGGCTCCGACGTCACCCTCGACTTCACCGTGGACGTGCCCGAGGACGGCACCTACGGCCTGAGCGTCTTCGCCAACTCCCTCAACACCTACGACAAAGTGAGGGAACAGGGCCCCACCAACGTCTTCCTGCGCGTGGACGGCGACGCCGCCGGCGAGCAGGAGCTGTACCTGCCGCTCGGCTACAAGTGGGTGGTGTGGGACCACACCGACACCAAGGTCCGCCTCACCAAGGGCAGGCACACCCTCACGCTCGCCGCGCAGAGCCTGGACGGAAAGCGCGCCACCAAAGGCGACGCCATCGTCGACCGGCTCACCCTGTCCCTGCCCTCGGCATCGGCGACCACCCGGACATACGAGGGCGAGCTGGCCTGGCTGGGCGGCGGCGCACGGCCCGTCTACGACCTGCCGAAGCACACCGCGGCACCCGCCACCGGCTCGGGCGCGGTCCGGCTCGCCAAGAACCAGACCGCCACGTTCTGGGTGTACTCCCCCGCCGACCGCGAGGCCTCCCTCGGGGTCGACGCCCTCGCCGGCGCGGACGCGCGGCTGTCGGTCAACGGGCACGACGTCATGCACGTGACCAAGGCCAGGCACAAGGTGGCCGTCTCCCTTTCGGGCGGCATCAACAAGGTGACGCTGACGGGCGGTTCGGCCACCACCCTCGTCGACCGGCTGACGGTCACGCCGACCGACGGCACCCTCACACCACGTACGTACGAGGCGCAGGACGCCGTGCTCGCGGGCTCGGCCACGCTGACCCCGCTGTCCCTGGCGACCGACGGTACGGCCATCACCGGGATCGGCGGCGACCCGGGCAACGGCAACACCGCGACGTTCAGGGTCGCCGCGGACAGGACCGGCCTGTACGCGCTGCGCATTCGCTACGCCAACCCGGAGCAGTCGCAGGCCACCCACTACAACCCGGACCCGCTCGCCCGGCACGCCGACATCACCGTCAACGGCGGTGACCTCCAGCGCGTCGGCTTTGCGCACAGCTTCCACCAGAACAACTTCTGGGAACTGACCGTCCCGGTCCACCTGAAGAAGGGAGAGAACACCATCACGTTCCGCTCCGAGGAACTGCCGAACTTCGACGGCACCACCTACGCCTCGGACACCTTCCCGGGGATCCTGCTCCGCTCCCGCTGGGCGCCGCTGATCGACCGGATCGTCGTCGCGCCGTACGCGAAGGAGGTGCGATGAGCTGAGGGGCGGCGGTGACGCGCACGAGGCCCGCGCCCGTCGCTCCGCCCCGACCCGAGATGCCGCGCCTGTGGCGTGGGGGTGAGTGGGCCCGGCCCGTTCCGTCATGGTGGGCCCCGCCGTTCCCGGCGGGGCCCACCATGGTGTGCGGTCAGCCGACGAACTCGCCGACCGCCGCTTTGAGTTCGGCCAGTCCGCGTTTCGCGTCGGTGAAGAACATCCCGGTCCTCGGAGCGGTGTAGAGCTCGTTGTCGATGCCCGCGTAGCCGTGGCCCATCGAGCGTTTGATGACGACGACGCTCTTCGCCTTGTCGACGTCGAGGATGGGCATCCCGGAGATCGCGTTGCCTGGCCTGCGGGCGGCGGGGTTGGTGACGTCGTTGGCGCCGATGACCAGGGCGACATCCGCCTGCGGGAACTCCGGGTTGACGTCGTCCATCTCCTTGAGCTGGGTGTAGGGCACGTTGGCCTCGGCCAGCAGCACGTTCATGTGCCCGGGCATCCGGCCGGCCACCGGGTGGACTGCGTAGCTGACGTCGACGCCGTGGTCGGTCAGCAGCTTGGCGAGGTCGCCGAGTTCGTGCTGGGCCTGGGCGGCGGCGAGACCGTAGCCGGGAACGAAGACGACCTTCCGCGCATACGCCAGCTGGATCGCCACGTCGTCCGCGGAGACCTGGCGGACCTGGGCCGGGGCACCGCCCGGGCCGGTCGCGGCCGGCGCGCTGTCACCCGTACCGAAGCCGCCGACGACGATGTTGACGACGGACCTGTTCATGGCGTTGGCCATCAGCTTGGTGAGGATGCCGCCCGAGGAGCTGACCAGCATGCCGGCGATGATCAGGGCGGTCTCGTCCAGGACGAAGCCGGCCATCGCGACCGCGGATCCGGTGAACGCGTTCAGCAGGGCGATGACCACGGGCATGTCGGCGCCGCCGATGGGCAGCACCATGGTCACGCCGAACAGCAGCGCGACGGCGGTCAGTCCGTACAGCGCGGTGCGGGAGTCGGGGGCCAGCACCAGCCAGACCGTGCCGGCGACGAAGGACGCCGGCAGCAGTACGTTGAGCAGCCGCGCTCCCGGGAACACCACGGGCGCCCCGGACACGACGCCCTGGAGCTTGCCCGCCGCGATGAGCGACCCGGAGAAGGTGACCGCGCCGATGACGATGTCCAGCGCGCCGGGCAGGGACACCCGGGCGCCGAGCGCGGCCGCGTCATCGGCCTGAAGCAGATCGTTGACCGCGATGAGCGCCGCCGCGCCGCCGCCGACGGCGTTGAAGACGCTGACCAGCTGGGGCATGGCGGTCATCTTGACCTCGCGGGCGGCGTACAGGCCCAGCGCGGCACCGATGAGGCCGCCCGAGGCGAGCACCAGCCAGCCGGTCGTGGTGATGGTGCCCTCGTGGATCACGAGCCAGACGGTGGCGGCGATCGCCACGGCCATCCCGCCCGCGGAGAGGGCGTTGCCGCGGCGGGCGGTGCGGGGATGGTTCATCAGGTGCAGGCCGAGGACGAAGCAGACGGCCGTGGCGAGGAAGACGTAGTGGACGGCGTTGGAGACGGTGTCCATGGTGGTCACACCTCGGCCTTCGGGTTCTTCGGGGTCTCGGGCGGCCTGGCCCGGAACATCTCCAGCATGCGGTCGGTGACGGCGTAGCCGCCGACCACGTTCATCCCGCCGAACACCATGGCCACGAAGGCGAGGAGGTAGCCGAGCCAGGTGTGCGACCCGGCGGCGATCAGCATGGCGCCGATGACGACGATGCCGTGCACCGAGTTGGAGCCGGACATCAGGGGCGTGTGCAGGGTGGCGGGCACCTTGCTGATCACCTCGACGCCGACGAGGACGCTCAGCACGAAGACGGTGATCGCGGTGAGGAGGTCGAGGTCGTTCATGAGGGTTCACCTCCGAGGAGGGCGCTGGTGATCTCGTCGTCCGGGTCGAGGACGAGCGCGCCGTCGCGTACGAGGTGACGCAGCAGGGCGACGAGGTTGCGGGCGTAGGCGGTGGAGGCGGCGGTGGCCATGGCGGACGGCAGATGCCCGGCGCCGATCAGGGTCACGCCGTTCGGCAGGACGTCGGTCTTGTCGGGTTCGGAGTCCTCGACGTTGCCGCCGAGTTCGCTCGCGGCGAGGTCGACAACGACCGAGCCGGGGTGCATGCGCTCCAGTACGGCGGAGGTGACCAGGAGCGGGGGTTTGCGGCCGGGCACCTGGGCGGTGGTGATGACGATGTCGGAGCGGGCGATGTGCGCGTCCAGCGCGGCACGCTGCGCCTGCTGCTCCTCGGGCGTCAGCTCCCGTGCGTAGCCGCCCCGTCGGGCGTCCGGTTCCTCCTCGGCGGGGCTCTGGATGTCGAGGAACCGGGCGCCCAGCGACTCCACCTCCCCTCGTGACGCGGGGCGTACGTCGTACGCCGTGACGACGGCGCCGAGGCGGCGGGCCGTGGCGACGGCCTGCAGTCCCGCCACTCCGGCGCCGAGGACCAGGACCTGCGCCGGGCGCATGGTGCCCGCCGCGGTGGTGAGCATCGGCAGGAAGCGGTCGTAGGTGTCGGCGGCCAGCAGGGCGGCCTTGTAGCCGGCGACGTTGGCCTGTGAGGTGAGCGCGTCCATGGACTGGGCGCGGCTGAGGGTGCGGGGCAGCAGGTCGAGGCTCACCGTGCGCACGCCGCGCCGGTGCAGGCCGGCGACCAGGTCGGGGTGGCGCAGCGGTTCGAGCAGGCCGATCAGGGTCTGCCCGGGGCGCAGGGCCTCCGCGGTCTCCGGGTCGGGCGGTGCCACGCACAGGACGGCGTCGGCCCGGGCGTACAGCTCGTCCGAGGGTACGACGGTGGCGTCCGCGTCGGTGTAGTCGGCGTCGGTGAACCAGGCACCCGAACCCGCCCCGGTCTCGACCAGGACGTCGACTCCGGCCCGGCGCAGAAGGGTGACGGCCTCGGGGACGAGCGCGACGCGGCGTTCGCCGGGTGCCCGCTCCCGTACGGCGCCCACGGTGACGGTGGCCATGATCTGCTGCCTCTCCCCGCGGCCCGGCGCATCCGCCGGGCCGCGGAACTCTCAGAACTGGAAGACGAGCCGGGCCTCGGCCCGTCCGCCGAGGACCTCGTCGAAGGCGTCGTTGACCTGGTCGAGGCGCCGGGGCTCGGCGATGACCTGGGTGCGTCCGGCGGCGTGCAGCGCGAACACCTCGGCCAGGTCCTGGCGGGTGCCGACGATGGAGCCGATCACGGAGATGCCGCCGAGGACGGTCTCGAAGATCGGCACGGTGACCGCCGCGTTGTCGGCGGGCAGGGCGACCATCACGAGGCGTCCGCCGCGGTTGAGCGACCGGTAGGCCTGCTCGAAGGCCTTCGGCGCGGCGGCGAGCACCACGGCGACATCCGCGCCGCCGGCCTTCTTGATCTCCTCGACCGGGTCGTGGGTGCGGGCGTTGACGATCTGGTCGGCGCCGAGCCGGTGGGCCAGGCCCAGCTTGTCCGGCTCCAGGTCGACCGCGGTGACCAGTCCGCCGACCAGCCGCGCGTACTGCACGGCGAGGTGGCCGAGGCCGCCGACGCCGAAGACGGCGACCCGTTCGGCGGGCACCACCCGGGCGACCTTGATCGCCTTGTAGGTGGTGACGCCGGCGCAGGTCAGCGGGGCCGCGTCGAAGGAGGTCACGCCGTCGGGGACCGGGACGGTCGCGCCCGCGTTCGCGACGGCGTACTCGGCGTAGCAACCGTCGACGGAGTAGCCGGAGTTGACCTGGGACTCGCACAGGGTCTCCCAGCCGGAGACGCAGTAGCGGCAGGTGCCGCAGGACGAGCCGAGCCACGGGACGGCGACCCGCTTGCCGAGGAGGTCCTCGGAAACGCCGGCGCCGACGGCCTCCACGGGGCCGATGCCCTCGTGGCCGGGGACGAACGGCGGGTTGGGCTTGACCGGCCAGTCGCCGTGGGCGGCGTGGATGTCGGTGTGGCACAGCCCGGAGGCCTCCATGCGGACGAGCACGTCGCCGGGGCCGGGGGTGGGGACGGGCAGGTCCTGGATTTCCAGGGGCTTGCCGAAGTCGGTGACGACCGCTGCCTTCATGATCTGCTCCTCAACTGGTCTGGCGTTCGGGCGGCTTGGTCCGGGTGACGAAGCGCAGTCCGTCCCCGGCCGCGAGGGAGAAGCCGCCCGGGGTGCCCGGTTCGACGTCCAGGACGAGGCGGGGGCGGCCGAGCGCCTCGTACTGGTCGGCGTTCATGTGGAAGGTGCAGCCGTGCACCACGCCGACGAGCATGTCGCCCTCCCCCAGCAGGAACTCTCCGTTGGGGAAGCACATGGGGTCGCTGCCGTCGCAGCAGCCGGCGGACTGGACGAACATCACCGGTCCGCCCTGGGCGGCGAGCAGGGCGTCGATCGCCCTGCGGGCCGCCCGGGTGACAGTGACGCGTCCGGCGGTGCCGTTCTCGACGATCACCGAACTGACGGACATGGTCACCGCGCTCCTTCTAGAACAGCCCCATCGGCTTGGTGCCGTAGCTGACCAGGAGGTTCTTGGTCTGGCTGTAGTGGTCGAGCATCATCTTGTGCGTCTCGCGGCCGATGCCGGAGACCTTGTAGCCACCGAACGCGGCACCCGCGGGGTACTGGTGGTAGCAGTTCGTCCAGACCCGGCCGGCCTTGATGGCGCGGCCCATCCGGTAGGCGCGCGCGCCGTCGCGGGTCCACACGCCGGCGCCGAGGCCGTAGGGCGTGTCGTTGGCGAGGGCGAGGGCCTCCGCCTCGTCCTTGAAGGTGGTGACGGCGAGGACGGGTCCGAAGATCTCCTCCTGGAAGACCCGCATCCTGTTGTGGCCCTTGAGCACGGTCGGCTCGTAGAAGTAGCCGTCCGCGAACTCCCCTGCGAGTGCGGTCCGGTGGCCGCCGGCGAGGAGTTCGGCGCCTTCCTTCACGCCGATCTCGACGTACGACGCGATCTTGTCGATCTGCTGCTTCGACACCTGGGGACCGATCATGGTCTCGGTGTCGAGCGGGTCGCCCTGCTTGATGGCGCGGATCCGCTCCAGGCAGCGGCCCATGAACTCCTCGTAGATGTCCTCCTGGATCAGGGCGCGCGAGGGGCAGGTGCAGACCTCGCCCTTGTTGAACGCGTACAGGACGAGTCCCTCGACGGCCTTGTCGAGGAAGTCGTCGTCCTTGGCGGCGACGTCGTCGAAGAAGATGTTCGGCGACTTGCCGCCCAGCTCCAGCGTGACGGGGATGATGTTCTGGGCCGCGTACTGCATGATCAGGCGGCCGGTGGTGGTCTCGCCGGTGAAGGCGACCTTGGCGATGCGCTTGTTGGCGGCGAGGGCCTTGCCGATCTCGGCGCCGGGTCCGTTGACGACGTTGAGCACGCCGGGCGGGACGAGGTCGCCGACGACCTCCATGAGCTTGAGGATCGACCACGGGGTCGGCGAGGCGGGCTTGATGACGGTGGCGTTGCCGGCGGCGAGGGCCGGGGCCAGCTTCCACGCGGCCATCAGCAGCGGGAAGTTGAACGGGATGATCTGTCCGACCACGCCCAGCGGCTCGTGGAAGTGGTAGGCGATGGTGTCCTTGTCGATCTCGGTGATCTCGCTCTCCTCGGCGCGGATCGCGGCCGCGAAGTAGCGGAAGTGGTCGGCGGCCAGGGGGATGTCGGCGGCCAGGGTCTCGCGGACCGGCTTGCCGTTGTCCCAGCTCTCGGCGACGGCGAGTTCCTCGCGGTGGGCGTCGATGGCGTCGGCCATCTTGTTGAGAACCGCGGCGCGCTGGGCGGTGGAGGCCTCGCCCCACTTGTCCTTGGCCGAGTGCGCGGCGTCCAGCGCGAGTTCGATGTCCTCGGCCGCCGACTTCGGGATGTCGCAGATGGGCCTGGCGGTGGCGGGGCACAGGTTGGGCTTGTACTCGCCGGTGGTGGGTGCCTCCCACTTGCCGCCGATGAAGTTCTCGTAGCGTGGGGCGACGTCCACGACGCTGCCCGGAGTGCCCGGAGGCTGGTACTTCATGACCGTCCCCTTCTCTCTCCCTGTCTCGTCCCGTTTCGAGCACGACGAGTGGTGGTGCTCAGGACGCTAGGAGCGGAAACGCTGCAACACCGCTGCATGCGTGCGGAGCTGGGGGAACGCGGGCGTCGCGGGGGCCAGCGCGCGAGCGCGGGCGGCCGCGGCGGCGCGCTGCGGGGAGCCGCCGGGAAGGGTGTGGGCGAGCGCCGCCCAGGCGGCGGTGTCCTCGGCACCCCAGGTCGCGCCGACCCAGCGGCGCAGCAGGCCGGCGTCCCCGGCGGCGAGCACGGCCGCGCGCAACTGCTGCTCCAGGCACCTGCGTTGCTCTACGACGACGGGTGCCTCGGAGCCCGGCAGCAGCGGGCCGTGATAGCGGTCGAGCGCCTCGTGGACGCGGCCCGCGGCCAGCAGCCGGGACACGTCGTCGGCGTCGGTGCGTGCGGGGCGGAGCAGCGTGTACGGGCGGGACCCGAGCAGGTCCGCACCCAGCACGGCCCGCAGCCGGGTCATCTCGGCGCGCAGTGTGGAGGCCGGTATCTCGCGCTCCGAGAGGTCCACGGCGAGCTGCTCCCCGCTCATGCCGCGGCCGACGAGCGCGAGGGCCAGCACGATCTCGCTGTGCCGCGGGCTGAGTCGGACCGCATGGTCCCCGTACTCCAGCACGGCGTGGTCCCGGCCCAGCGCCGAGAGCCGCATCTCACCCCGAGCCGCGTCAGGCCCCGGGAAGGGTACCGAGGCGGGTGTGCGGGCGAGTTGCGCCTCGGCGGCCAGCGCGGCGCCGCGCACGGCGGCCAGGGCCGGGGGTGTGGCGATGGTGGCGCCGCCGGACAGGTCGACCACGCCGACCACCCGTCCGGTGGCGGGATCGCGCACCGGGGCGGCGGCGCAGGACCAGTCGTGCACGGCGACGCTGTAGTGCTCGCCGGCGACGATCTGCACGGGGCGCCCCAGCCTCAGGGCGGTTCCGGGGGCGTTGGTGCCTGCGGTGCGCTCCGCCCAGCCGGCTCCCGCGACGAACCGCATCCGCTCGGCCCGCCCGATGGCCTGTGCGTCCCCCTCGACCCAGAGCAGGGTGCCGTCCGCGTCGCCGACCGCGAACACGTGCCCGTCGTCGGCGGCGCCGGGACCCAGGAGGTCACGGAAGAGGGGCAGTACGGCGGCGAGCGGATGCGTCAGGCGGCAGGCGTCCAGTTCGGCGGGGGGCCGGAGCAGCGGGGGCGGGTCGCCGCCGTCGGGTCGTATCCCGCCGGCCGCACAGCGCCGCCAGGAGTCGGCCACGAGGCCTCGTACCTCCGGCCCCCGGCCGGCCGAGGTCACGAACCGCTCGTGAGCGGCACGCAGCAAGGCGACCGCGCCGGCACCGGAAGCGTCCATGGCTCCACCCTCTGCGCGTTCCTGCTCGACGGCTCGTGTCAAGGCTGCTCCTTGCCGGGAGCCGGCCACAGAGGCCGAACGGCACCTGTACGAGGGCGATCGGCCCCTGGGCACGGTCCCGTTCGCCCTGTGGCTCCGCTCGGAGTGGTCTGCGCCGGGCACCCGCACTGACTCGGTCCGGGTTCTGGCAGAGAGCCGGGCACGGGGGTGCCGCTCCGGCTGCTGTCGCGGCGGCCGGAGCGGCGGGCAGGTGCCGCCCGGACCGGACGCCGGTCCCGCAGGGCCGTTCGGCCCTGTGACCGAGGGCCGCCCTGTCCGAGAGTGGAGAAGTGAGAGGAGGGGGACCGAGATGCGGCCTGCTGGAGGCCTGGCACCCGGCTCCGTCGGCGTGGGCCGCGTGACGTGGCGGCCGGGCGCACGAAGCCGCGGCCGGCATCCCGCAGGCGCGTGGAGGCAAGGAGAGAGCGATGTCGCACACAGAGCAGTGGAAGGTCCGTCTCCACCTCTTCGAGGACGAGGACGGGACAACGAAGGCGCAGGTGGTGCTGGACACCGGCACCACCGAACTCGTCGGCCGCGGGACCGCGCACTGCAACCCCGCGGACACGAATGTGCCGGAGATCGGCGACGAACTGGCCGCAGGCCGGGCCATGGAGGATCTCGGCCACCAGTTGCTGCACATCGCCGAGAACGACGTCCAGGGCGTGACCGGCCCGCGGACGACCACCGCGCAGAGCGCCGGCTGGCCCCTGTAGTGGTCCGCACGGATCCGCGGCGTGCCTGACAGCCGGCGCGGTGCCGGCTGTCGGGCACACTGCGGCCGGCGTCCGGTTCCCCGCGCCGGTCGAACCGGGGCACGGGTCACAGCGGGGCCGTGCCGTTCGCGGCCTGGGCCGGGTGGCCCTTCGCGGGGCCGGAACCGGCCGAGGTCCCCGGCTCAGCCTCCGGGCGTCTGCTCCGCAGGCAGCGGGACCCGCCACGTCAGTTCGGTGCCGCCGTCGTCGCGACGGGACACACTCAGGCGGCCGCCCCGCCGTTCCGCCCGCTCGGCCATGGCGCGCAGGCCGCCGTCACGGCCTGCGTCCGGGGGGCCCGCGCCGTTGTCCGAGACCGTCAGTACCGCTTCACGGCCGTCCGTCGTGAGCACCACCTGCGCGCGGCTCGCGCGGCCGTGCCGGGCGATGCCGGTGAGGGACTCGGCGAGCACGGCCAGAACGTCGTCGGCGACCTCTCGCGGTACCTGGGTGTCCAGCAGCCCCTCGATCCGCAGGACCGGGGTGAAGCCCAGCTCGGGGGCGGCCTCGCCCACCGCGTCCACCACCCGGGCCCGCAGCCCGCCGGCGGTGGCGCCCTCGTGCCTGCGCAGACCGAAGACGGCCGACCTGATGATCTTGATGGTCTCGTCGAGGTCGTCCACGGCCTGCCGGACCCGGTCGGTGGCCTCCGGATGCGCGATGAGGCGTCCCGTGCTCTGCAGTGTCATCCCGGTGGCGAACAGGCGCTGGATGGCCAGGTCGTGCAGGTCGCGGGCGATCCGCTCGTGGTCCCGCAGGAGTGCGACCCGCTCGGCGTCCTGCCGGTGCTCGGCCAGTTCCAGCGCGAGGGCCGCCTGCGCGGAGAACGCCTGCAGCAGCTCGGTCTCCTTCCGCGCGAACACCGTCCGGCCGGCCTCGCGGGCCAGCAGGACCACGCCCCGGGTGCCGCCCTCGGGCGTACCGACGGGGACGGCGACCGCTGGGCCGAGCCCCTTGAAGCGCGGGGGTTCGAGGGAGATACGCGGGTCGTGGGCGATGTCGTCGCTGGCGACCGGTGCGGCGGCGGTGTACGCCAGCCCCATCAGACTCTCGTGCAGGGGCAGCACGAGCCCCCGGTGGTCCTCCGCGTCGAGTCCGACGGCGATCTCCACGGTGAGAGCCTTGGTCTCCGCCATCGGGACAGCGACCGCGGCCAGGGCGGAGCCGGTGATCTCCCGGCACCGTTCGGCGATCAGGCCGAGCGTCTCGGCGCGCGGGCTGCCGGACATCAGGCTGTGGGTGATGTCGGCGTCCGCCCGCAGCCAGCGTTCCCGCAGCCGCGAGTCCGCGTACAGCCGGGCGTGGTCGACGGCCATGCCGGCGGCCACGGCCAGGGCGGACACGATCGCCTCGTCCTCCTCGCCGAACCCGGCTCCGCCGCGCTTCTCGGTGAGGTAGAGATTGCCGAAGACCTGGTCGCAGACGCGGATCGGGACGCCGAGGAAGCTGTTCGTCGGCGGGTGGTCGGGCGGGAAGCCGTCCGCGGCCTGATGGTCGCCGAGTCTCGCGGCGATCTGTGTCTCGGTCAGACCGGCGGTGTGGAACGCCGAAAGGGTCCTGCCGTCGGGTCCGACGACGCCGAGGGCGGCGTACTCGGCGTCGACGAGTACGGCGGCCGCGTCCACGACGGTGTGCAGCACGTGTTCCAGATCCAGCTCGCCGCCGACGGCGAGCACCGCTTCCAGCAGACCGTGCACCCGGTCACGGGTGTGGCGGGCCGCGTCGACCCGCGCCCGCAGCTCGTCCAGCAGTTCGTCGAGCCGCAGCTGCGGCAGTCGGACACGGGAACGCTCCGGGCTGGTCACCACGCTCCTCCTGGACCCGTCGGTGCATCGGCGAGGAGACGTCGAATCACTACGCATCCACCGTAGCCCCCGCGGCGCGGAGGGTCACTCCGGCCGCGGACCCACGCGGGGGTGCCCGGGCCGGAGCGCGGTGGCCATGTGCCTCGCCGGTGGCCTGAGGCCCCGGATCAGTCGGCGGTCAGGAGGTTCTTCACCTCGACGACGTCGGTGATCGCCTCGATCTCGGCCACCAGCCGGTCCGCCGTCGCCGCCGGCGCCCGCCCCGTCAGCTCCACGCTGCCGTCGTGCACGGTCACCGTCACGGCCTCCCGGTCGGCGGGCGGGCACAGGGAGGCGATCCGTCCCTCGACCTCCGCCCGGATGCCCGCGTCGTCCCTGATCAGCGCCTGTAGCAACGCGTCCCGGCGGACGACGCCGACCAGGCGTCCGTCGCGGTCGGTGACCGGTATCCGCTTCAGACGGGACAGGGCGGCGAGCCAGACGGCCTCGGCGACCGTCGCACCCGGCAGCACGGTGATCGCGGGGCTCGTCATCAAAGCGGCGGCCGTCTCACCCTGCGCCTTGCCGTGCAGCCGCCGCTCGCGCAGCCTGCCGACCGGTCCGGGCCGGTGACCGGACGCGTCGAAGGCGACCTTCGCCAGCAGATCGGATTCCGAGACGACGCCGACCACATGGTCCTCCGCGTCCACGACCGGGACCGCGCTGGTCCCCTCGCGGGCGAGGAGCCGGGCGATGTCGCGGTACGGCAGGTCGTCGTGGACGGACACGGCGGGCACGTCCATCACGTCCCGCACCAAGGGCAGCGCGGGAGCGGGGGACACCTGCGGGCCCGCCTCGGCGGCAGAAGCCGGGGGCTCGGTGCCGGCCTGTCTGGCCGCGGCCGTGGCGACGGCGCCCAGGTAGCGGACGAGCGTGTCCTGCCGCATCTGCTCACCAGGGCTCCACGGACGGGGAGGCACGGACCGCCGGGCGTCGCTCTCCGCGGAGAAGTTCTCGTGCGTGTTCACGATGGCCTCCGGAATCCGTCGAGTTGCCTACAGTCCCAGTCTTCCGTTGTCTCCGCGCCCGCCAAGAGCCGAACGGCCCTGGTGTGGCGACTTGACGGCCCTACCCGGTGCGGGGCGGACCGGGAACGGTGAGACTGGAGGAGCCAGCCGACCGTCAGGAGGCCGGACGATGGGCCTGCGGGACTTCCTGGAGCGATTCCGCCCGGTGGGCACACCGGGTGCGTCCGCCGTCGGCGTGCCCGCCGATCGTACGGCGGAACGCGCGGCCGAACTGGAGCCCGCCCTCGCGTCGTTGACGGACGTCCAGCGGGAGGCGGACAGCATCCGGGCCGACGCCGACGAGAGGGCCGACGCCGTCCGGCGTGATGCCGCCCGGGAGGCGGCCCGCATCGTGGCGGCCGCCCGTGAACGCGCCCCCGAACTTCGCCGACAGGCCGCCGAGCCGCCGCTGCGGACGGCCCGGCACGAGGCGGAGGCGCTGCGGGCCGCCGGGAACCGTACGGCCGCCGCGGTCCGGGCACAGGCGGCGGCGCGGATGCCCGACCTGGTGCGGCAGGCGGTGACTGATGCGCTGCGGGCCGCCGAGGACGGAACGGCCCCCGCGGTCCGGGAACAGGCCGGGGCGCGGACGCCCGGCCCGGAGCAGGCCGTGGCCGGGACACCGCGGCCCGCGGCCGGGCCGGGCGGACCGCCGTGAAGGCCGGATGGGTCGCCGCAGCCGTGCGGGCCAAGGGCCTGGTCGGCCGGCATCCGGGGGCCGACGGGGCGCGGGAGATCGCCGCGGGACCGACGCTCGACGACGGCCTGCGGCGCCTCGCCACGACGCCGTACGCGAGGTACGCGCGGCCCGCGACCAACCTGCCCGAGGCCCAGCGGGCGGTGTCCGCCACCCTGCTCTGGCACCTGCGGGTGCTGGCCGGGTGGCTGCCGCCGGGCGGTGCCCGGCTGCTCGTCCCGCTCGCGGCGGGCTTCGAGATCGCCAACGTCGTCGACGTCCTCTCCGACGGCCGCCGCACGGACGTACCCGCGCCGTACCGGCTCGGCGCGTTGGAGACCGCGTGGCGGAGCCTGGCACGCGCGGACACCCCCGCGCAGGTGCGGGCGGCGCTGGCCGCCTCGCCCTGGGGCGATCCCGGCGCCGACACGCCGTGGGCGCTGGTCACCGGCATGCGCATGGCCGCCGCACGCCGCACCGCCCTCACCGTGCCCCCCGCACGCCGCTGGGCACAGGGCCGGGCCGCACTGCTGACGGCCCGTGAGCGGTTCGTCCAGGGGCGGTCGCTGCCGGATCCGGTACGGCGTGACGCGGCCCGGCTGCTCGGGACTAGGGCGCCGGCCGCCGCCACCTACCAGGAGTTCCACGGCCGGCTGCCCGCGGCGGCCCGGTGGGTCCTGTCGGGTGTCGAGGAGCCGGGCGGGCTGTGGCGGGCCGAGGCCCGCTGGTGGCGGACCGTGCTGCGGGACGGGACGGCGCTGCTCCGCGAGGGCCGGTACGGGCCGCGGGTGGTCGTGGGCGCGGTCGCCGTGCTGTCGGTGGACGCGTGGCGGGTGCGGGCCGCGCTGGAGTCGGCGGCACGCGGCGGACGGCCGGGCGAGGTGTTCGATGCCCTGGTCTGAGGCGATGACACCGGTCCGGATGCGCCGTGTCGCACTGGTCGTGCCGCAGGCGGCCCTGCGCGACGCGCTGGTCCGGATCGCCCGGGAGGGCTGTGTGGAACTCGACCGCGCCGAGGAGGCCGCTCCGGGGCCCGCGGCGGTACGCCTGCAACGGCTGCGCGGGCGGGGCGGGGCGGACGGGCCGCAGAGTGACACCACCGCCGTGCTGGCCGCCGTCGCGCCCGACCTCGACCTTCTCGAACAGCGGCGCGGTGCCGGACTGCTGGCGGGCGAGGCCCAGTTGGAGGAGCGCGCGGAGGGCGCCGTACGGCGTGGGGAGGTGACCGCGCTGGCCGGGTGGTGCCCGGCCGGTGAGGTGGCGCGGGTGGCGGGCCGGCTGGCCGCCGCCGGTGGCGCGCTGCTGACTCTGCCGACGCCGCGCGGCACCGATCCGCCGACGCTGCTGCGGTCACGCGGGCCGGTCTCCTTCACGCCGCTGGTCACGACGTACGGCACCCCGGCCTATGGGGACCTGGACCTGTCATGGCCGGCCGGACTCGCCTACCTGGCGATGTTCGGGATCATGTTCGGCGACGTGGGGCACGGCGCGCTGCTGCTGCTCGGCGCGCTCGCGCTGCGTCTCGGGCGGCCCCGGCGACTGGCCCGGTGGACCCGGCTGTGGCCGTTCCTGGCGGGCGCCGGGCTCGCTGCCATGCTCGCGGGCGCCGCCTACGGCGAGTTCTTCGGTCCGACCGGGCTGCTCCCGGTGCTGTGGCTGAGCCCGCTGGACAGCCCGGCCCGCCTGCTGGTCGCCGCCGTGCTCTTCGGGGCGGGCCTGCTGGCCCTCGCGCATGCCGCCGGCGCGGTCAACCGGGTCCGTGAGGCCGGCTGGGGCGTGGGGCTGTACGCGGCGTCCGGCTGCGCCGGGCTGCTGTTCTACGTGGGACTGGCGACGGCCGCGGCGGGCCTCCTCCTGCACCGGCCGGCCCTGGCCGTGACCGGGGCCGCCCTCGCCGGCGCCGGGCTGGCCCTGGTGGCGTACGGGCTGTTCCGGGACACGGCGGGCGGCGGTGCGGGGCTCGCCGAGACGGCGGTCCGGCTGTTCGACGTGGTGGTCCGCACGGGCACCAACACCCTCTCCTTCGCCCGGCTCGCCGCCTTCGGCCTCACCCACGCGGCCCTGGCCGACGTGGTGTGGCGCGGCACCACCGGGCTGGCCGCACGCGGTGGCGCCGCCGTCGTGGGCGCCGTGCTGGTCTTCACCGTGGGTACGGCCGTCTCCTTCGGCCTGGAGGCCCTGGTGGCCGGTGTGCAGGCGCTGCGGCTGGAGTTCTACGAAGTGTTCTCCCGGCTCTTCGAGGCGGAGGGCCGCCCGTTCCGTCCCTGGCACGTTCCCCCGGCAAAACCCGCCGACCGCGACACGAAGGTGGTCCCATGCTCACCTGGCTGATCGTCCTGCCGGTGCTGGCCGCGGCGCTCGGTGCCGTCCGGCTGCTGCGGCGCCGCCGCACCCGGCACGCCTTCCGCTGGCTGCTGGCCACGAACCTGGCCCTGCTGGGCGGCGCCGGTGCCGTCCTGGCCACGGCGCTGGCGGCCCCCGCACACGCGGCGGCCCAGGCCGCCGCGTCCGGCGGGAGCAACGGGACCGCGCTGATCGCGGCGGCCATCGCGGTGGCCGGGGCGTCCATCGGGGCCGCGATCGCGGTCGCCTACACGGGTGCGGCGGCGCTGGCCGCGCTGAGCGAACGGCCGGAGCTGTTCGGCCGGGCCATGGTGATCGTCGGCCTGGCGGAGGGCATCGCCGTGTACGGGCTGGTGGTCGCCGTCCTGCTCATCGGGAAGGCGTGACCATGGCGACCGTGGCCGCCATCGGCGCGCACGTCCGCGTGAGCGGTCTGGCGCTGGCCGGGGTCGACGTCCTCGTGGCGGAGGATCCGGACGCCGTCCGACGGGCCTGGCGGACGCTTCCGGACACGGTCGGGCTGGTGATCCTCACGGCCGAGGCGGCCAAGGCGCTGGGGAGCGTGGGGGCGCCGGACCCGTCCCGGCCGCTGACGGTGGTGATGCCCTGATGGCCGCGCCCCCGGACGCGCTGGAACCGGTGCGCGCCGAACTCCTGCGGACGGCACGGGACGCGGCGGCCGCCGTGCTGGAGGGCGCGCGGGCCGAGGCGGAGGAGATCCTGCGCGCGGCCCGTGCCACGGCCGAGGAGTCCCTGGCACGGGCCCGGGACCTCGGTGCGGCCGACGGGGCCGACGCCGCGCGCCGGGAGCGGACGCGGGCCGTACAGGACGCGTGGGCGGCGGAGCTCGCGGCCCGCGCCGAGGTGTACGCACAGCTGCGCGACCAGGTCCGCGCGGGCGTCCGCCGGGCGCTGGCGGAGGACACCGGCCGGCAGCGGCGGCTCACCCGAACCGCGCGGGCCCTGCTGGGCCCCGGGGCCCGGGTGGTGGAAGCGCCGGGTGGCGGGGTCACGGCGGAGGTCCCCGGCCGCCGCGCCGACCTGTCGGCGGACGCCCTCGCCGACCGTGCTCTGGACCGGCTGGGGGCGCGGGCCGAGACGCTGTGGGGGCCGCCGTGACCCGTGCCCCGGCGGCCGGCCCCGCGCCGGAGGCGGCCCGGGTGCTGCGGGTCGCCGGCCCTCTCGTGGAGATCTCCTGCCCGGCCCCGGTGGCCATGCACGACCTGGTGGAGCTGGGCGAGCACCGGCTGACCGGCGAGGTGGTCGCGATCCGCGGCGACACGGCCGCCGTCCAGGCGTACGAGTACACCGGCGGACTGGCCCCCGGCCACCCGGTCGAACCGCAGGGCCGGCCGCTGTCGGTGCGGCTGGCCCCGGATCTGCTCGGGGGCGTGTACGACGGGCTGCTGCGTCCGCTCGCGGGCGCCGGGGACCTGCTCCTGGCCACCGCGCCGGGCGCCGCACCCGGCCGACGGACCTGGCGGTTCACACCGACGGTGACCGAGGGGGCGCGGGTCACGGCCGGTGCCGTCCTCGGCGGGATCGGGGCGGGAGTGGCCCTGCGGCTGCTGGTGCCCGCGGACGTGTCGGGCGAGGTGACCCGGCTCGCCCCGGCGGGCGAGTGGGGCGCCGACGCCGTGCTCGCCGTGGTGGGCGGGCACGAGGTGCGGATGGCGCAGTACTGGCCGGTGCGCAGGCCGCGTCCGGTCGCGCGGCGGCTGCCGGCCGAGGTGCCGCTGACCACCGGACAGCGGGCGGTCGATCTGCTCTTCCCGGTGGCCCGGGGCAGCACGGTCGCCGTGCCGGGCGGCTTCGGCACCGGCAAGACCATGCTGTTGCAGCAGATCGCCAAGTGGTGCGACGCCGACGTGATCGTCTACGTGGGCTGCGGCGAGCGCGGCAACGAGATGGCGGACGTCATCGAGGAGCTGGCGGAGCTGACCGATCCGCGCACCGGCGGCCGGCTGGCGGAGCGGACCGTGACGATCGCGAACACCTCCAACATGCCGATGATGGCCCGTGAGGCGAGTGTGTACACGGCGGCGACGGTCGCCGAGTACTTCCGCGACATGGGGCTCGACGTCGTACTGATCGCCGACTCGACCTCGCGCTGGGCGGAGGCGCTGCGCGAGTTCGGCTCGCGGATGGGTGAGCTCCCCGCCGAGGAGGGCTATCCGGCGGGACTGGCCTCGCGTCTGGCCGCCTTCTACGAGCGGGCCGCCGCCGCGCGCGTCCTCGGCGGCGCGACCGGTTCCGTCACCGTGATCGGTGCCGTGTCCCCGCCGGGCGGTGACCGCACCGAGCCGGTCACCGCGCACACCGAACGGTTCGTCCGGTGCCTGTGGAGCCTGGACCGCGACCTCGCCTACGCGCGGCACTATCCGGCGGTGTCCTGGGCGGCCTCGTTCTCCCGCGACGCCCCGGTGCTGGCCGCCGCGCACGCGCGTGCCGGGGACGGCGAGTGGGCCGAGCGGCGCGGCCGGGTGGCGCGGCTGCTGGCCGAGGCGGACCGGCTCGCCGACCTGGTCGAGCTGGTCGGCGTCACGGCCCTGCCGCCCCGGGAGCGGATCAGCGTGCTCGCCGGGCGGCTGCTGCGGGAGGCGCTGATCCAGCAGAACGCGCTGTCGCCGGCCGACGCCTACAGCGCCCCCGAGAAGACCGCGGCTCTGGTCGAGGCCGTGCTGGCGGTGATCGACCGCTGTGCGCAGCTGGCCGACGCCGGTGCCCGGGTGGAGGACGTCGAGGGGGTCGACTTCACCCCGCTGCTGCGGGCCCGCGAGACGGCGGGGCCCGCGCAGACGGCTCCGGTGGCGGCGGCCCGCGACACCGTGCTGGGTCTGCTGAAGGGGGTGACGGTATGAGCGGTCCCGCGGACGTCGAGTACACGGACGTCCGGGAGCTGCGCGGCCCGCTCGTCGTCGTGGCGGGGGTGCGCGGGGTGGGCTGGGACGAGTTCGCCACGGTCGCTCTCGACTCCGGGGAGCGGCGGCACGGGCTGGTCCTGGAGGTGGACCGGGACCTCGCGGTGGTGCAGGTGCTGGAGGGGACGGCGGGCATGGGCCGGACCGGCACCCGGGTGGCCTTCTCGGGCACCGCGCTGCGGATCCCGGTGGGCCCCGGATGGCTGGGTCGGGTGTGCGACGGGCGCGGTGAGCCGGCCGACGGCGGGCCGCCGGTGCTGGGCGGGTCGTACGCGGCGGTCGGCGGCGCACCGATCAACCCGGTGCGCCGGGAGCCGCCCGACGAACCGGTGCTGACCGGGGTGGGCGCGGTGGACGTGCTGACCACGCTGGTGCGGGGCCAGAAGCTGCCGGTGTTCTCGGCGGCCGGGCTGCCCCACCTGGAGCTGGCCGTGCAGATCGCGGCCCAGGCGACGTGCGGCGGCGAGCCGTTCGCGGTGGTGTTCGCCGGCATGGGGCTCACCCACGCCGACGCGGCGTTCGTCAGGGACGGGCTGGCGGAGCGGTCGGCCGCGCGGGACCTGGTCCTGTTCCTGAACACCGCCGACGATCCGGTGATCGAGCGGCTGCTCACTCCCCGCCTCGCCCTGACGGTGGCCGAGCATCTGGCGTTCACGCAGGGCCGTCACGTCCTCGTGGTGATGACCGACATGACCGCCTACTGCGAGGCGCTGCGCGAGGTGTCCGCCGCGCGCGGCGAGATCCCGGCCCGCCGGGCCTACCCGGGCTATCTCTACAGCGACCTCGCCTCGCTCTACGAGCGCTGCGGCCGGATCCGGGGCAGGCCGGGTTCGGTGACCGTCCTGCCGGTGCTCACCATGCCCGCGGGTGACATCACGCACCCCGTGCCGGACCTGACCGGGTACATCACGGAGGGGCAGATCGTGCTCTCCGCCGAACTGCACGCCACCGGCACCTATCCGCCCGTCGATCCGCTGTCCTCGCTGTCGCGGCTGATGCGCAGGGGCACCGGGCCGGACCGGACGCGGGCGGACCACCCGGCCGTCGCCGCCCAGCTGATCGCCGCGCTGGCCCGGTCCCGGCAGGTACGGGAACTGGCCGATCTGGTCGGGCGGCAGGCGCTCAGCCCGACCGACCTGCCCCACCTCGACCTGGAGGACGGCTTCCGGCGCCGGTTCCTCGCCCAGGGCACGACGGAGAACCGCCCGCTGGACGAGTCGCTGGACCGGGCCTGGGAGGTGCTGCTGACCCTGCCGGACAGCCAGCTCGGCATGATCCCGGCCGAGTTGCTCGACGCCCACCGCCCGCAACGGAACGAAGGGCGGTACCAAGGGCCGTACGAAGGGCACGGGGAAGAGCAGGCGGAAGAGCGGGAGGAGCAGGGGGAAGAGCGGGAGGACGAGCGGTGAGCGGGCACGGGCGACGGGCGCCGACGGGCCGCGCCGGCCGGCTGCGGTTGCGGCGCAGTCTCACCGCCGCGCGGCGCGGGGCGGACCTGCTCGAACGCAAGCTCCGGCTGCTGCTGGAGCGGGAGCGTACGGCGCGGCGGGCCGCGGAGGAGGCCGGCCGGGTGTGGCGGGACCGGCTGGCCGACGGCGACGGCTGGCTGGTGCGCGGGGTGCTCCTCGGCGGCGAACGGGCGCTGGCCGAGGCGGTGCCGGCAGACCCGGCACACGTCGAGATCGGCTGGGAAGCCCTCATGGGGGTGCGTCACCCCGCCGCCGCGGCCTGGACGGCCCCCGTCCGCTCCGCGGCGGAGCGGACTCCCCCCAACACCGCCCTGGCACACGCCGAGACGGCCTACCGTGCCGCCGTCCGCGCCGCCGCCGAGCACGCCGTCCACCGGACGGCCGCCGAACTGCTCACCGCCGAGGCCGCCCGTACCCGGCAGCGGGTCCGGGCCCTGCGGCGGCACTGGATCCCCCGCCTGGAACACGAACTCGCCGTGGTGGAACTGGCGCTGGAGGAGGGCGAACAGGAGGAGGCGGTACGGCGCAGCTGGGCCGCCGCACCCGGTCCGGCCGGACCGGCCGGGCGGTCATGAGGCGCGCGACGGGCCGAGGAGCGCAGGACGACGGGCCTCGACGAGGTGGGGCCCGGGGGACACGACGACGGATACCGGAGGGGCTGCACGGCCGGACCGGTGATCTCTCGAACTCCGCTTCGGCGCGGGCCTTGCCCGGCGGCCTCGCGGCCCTCACCCGCCTCGTGACGATCGGCTCCCTGGCCGCCGCGGTCCAGGACCGCTTCCCCGGCCGGGCCGGGGAGACCGACGCGGATCCGGCCCGGGAGGCGTACGACCGGGCCGGCTGGGCGGTGAAGTCCTCGGCGGTACCGGCCGGGAGGCGGGCAGGCACCCCGTGCCCCGCGCGAGCACGGCGAAGCCGAGGCCGGGCCGGGACAGGCCCGGCAGGCCGCGGCGGGTTTGCCGGTGGGCCGACAGGCCCAGGACCGGGACCAATGGCACTGGCAGCCCGGCGCTGCCGGCGTTTCCATGGAATCGGCGGCCGCAGCGCCGCGCCGCCCCGAAGGAGGCGAGGACGATGACCGCTCCCGCACCGAGCAGGAAGACGGATCCGGAGACCCGCCAGGAGGCGACCGGCGGTTCGATGCACGCCCGGGTCGGCGACGAGATCGTGGTGCGCGGCACCACGGACGGGGTCGTGGCCCGGGACGGCGAGGTCGTCGGGGTGCACCACCCGGACGGCAGCCCGCCGTACGACGTGCGCTGGGCCGACGACGGACGCGTGACTCTCTACTTCCCGGGCTCCGACGCCTTCGTCCGGCATCTGACCGACGGAGGCCGCCATGACCGGGACAGGTGACCGCCGGCCGGTCGTGGTGGGAGTGGCGCCGGAGCCCGGCCTGCGGACGGCGCTGGCCTGGGCGGCCGACGAGGCCGCCCGCCGTCGGCTGCCGCTGCGGGTGGTCCACGCCGAGGGTGTGCCCACCAGGGGGTACCGGGGCCGGGAGGTCCCACCGTCCTGGGAGGAGTGGAACGCGGCACTGCACAAGGCGGGGCGGCGGCTGCTCGACGAGGCCGCGGCCTTCGCCACGGCCCGGCAGCCGGACGTCGTGACCGACACCCTCCTCGCCGAGGGCGACCCGGTGTGGGTGCTGCGCGAGCAGAGCCGTGAGGCCGAGGCCGTCGTCCTCGGCTCGCGCCATCTGAGCCGGGCCGAGGAGGTGTTCGGCTCCGCCTCGGTCGCCGTACCGGTCGTGGCCCACGCGCGCTGTCCCGTGATCGTCGTACCGGAACCGGAGCACGTCACCCAGGAACCGGCGTACTTCGTCGTCGGCGTCGACGGCAGCGAGCACTGCGCCGCCGCCGTCGACCTGGCCTTCGCGGAGGCGGCGCTGCACGGTGCCGAACTGCGGGCCCTGTACGTGTGGCAGCCGGGGCCGCTGCGGATCTTCGACGAGCACGAACCGCAGCAGGAGGCGCGCCGTCTGCTCTCCGAGATCGTGGCCGGGCGGCAGGCCCGCTATCCGGAGGTGGACCTGCGGCACGAACTGGTGGTCGGCCATCCCGTGCAGGTGCTCACCGACGCCTCGGCCCACGCGCTGGGCGTGGTGGTCGGCGCCCGCGGGCGCGGTGGTTTCACGGGCATGCTGCTGGGCTCGGTCAGCCAGGGCGTGCTGCACCATGCCCGCTGCCCCGTCCTCGTCGTTCCGCCGGCCGCCGCCTGAGCGGCGGCCGCCGTAGGTCCACTCGGTCCCTCGCCGGGTCCATGCGGCCCCTGCCCCGCCGCGGTGGTGATCGTCCACGCTGGAACCGGGGCCCGGCGAAGGGAGTCACCGTGACCGCTCAAGACGTGGACGCGAACGCGCTCCACGCACTCGTGGCCGACGCCACGGCGGCGCCGTCGCAGCACAACACACAGCCGTGGCGGTTCCGTCACCTCGCCGCCGAGGGCGTCCTGCGCCTGTACGCCGATGAGTCGCGCGCGCTGCCGCGCACCGACCCGGACAGCCGTGGCCTGCACATGGGCTGCGGTGCCGCCCTGTTCAATCTGCGCGTGGCCGCCGCCGCGGCGGGACGCGCCCCGGTCGTACGGCTGCTGCCGGACCCGGCCGACCCGGCGCTCCTCGCCGAAGTGGACCTGAACGGCACCGGACCGCCCGACCAGGCCCTCGCCGCCCTGCACCCGGCGATCCCCCGGCGCCACTCCAGCCGTCACCCCTACAGCGAGCGGCCGATACCGGCCGACCTGCGGGAGGACATGTGCGAGGCCGCGGGCGCCGAGGGCGCGCAGCTGGTCTTCCCCGGCACCTGGCACGTGCAGGAACTGCTGGAGCTGGTGCAGGACGCCGAGGGCCGCGAGGCACTCGACCCCGGCCTGCGCGCCGAGACGATCCGCTGGACCCGGACCGGGCCGGCGGACGACCAGGGGCCGTCGGACGGGATCCCCGCCGAGGCGTTCGGCCCCGGCCGGTACGGTCCGGCGACCCCGGTGCGCGACTTCGCCGCCGGACGGCCGGTGCCCGGACGCGGCTGGGCGGTGTTCGAGAGAAACCCGCAGATCGCCCTGCTGGGTACCGGTCACGACGGACCGGCGGACTGGCTGCGCGCGGGTCAGGCGCTGGAACGGGTCCTGCTGACGGCCACGGCCGGCGGCCTGGTCACCACGATGACGTCCCAGACCCTGGAGTGGCCGGAGCTGCGCTGGGTGACCCGCGACCCGGGTTCCGGCATGGCGAACGTGCAGATGGTCATCCGGCTCGGCTACGGCCCGGAGGGCAGCCCCAGCCCCCGGCGTCCGGTGTCCGAGGTGCTCGACGTCGTCTGAGACGCGGTACGCCGACCGTGCCCGCGTCATTTCTTCCCACCGTGAGGAGCTGTCGTATGAAGATCTCCGAGGCGATGACCGCGCCGCCGGTGACGGTCGCACCGGACGTGCGGCTGGCGGAGGCGGCCCGGCGGATGGCCGAGGCCGCCGTCGGATCCGTCCTCGTCGTCGACGACGAGGGGGCGCTGCTGGGCATCGTCACCGACCGCGACATCGCCCTGCGCGGCCTGGGCGGCGGCCTGGGCCAGGACGCGGAAGTACGCGCGGTCATGTCGGACCGGGTGGTCACCGTCGACGCGGGCGACGACCTCCAGGCGGCCTACCGGGCGTTCAGCCGCACCGGGGTGCGCCGGCTGCCGGTCCTGGAGCTGGGCCGGGTGACGGGCGTGCTGACGGTCGACGACCTGTTCCTCGACGTCTTCCGCCGACTGGGCGACCTGCTGGGGCCGCTTGCCCGGACCGTGCTGCAGGAACCGTCCGGGCCCGACTCGGCGGGCGGGGCGCCGCATGCGCTCTGATCCGGCTCCGGGGACACCCGCGGTGCGCGAGCACCACGCCTCCCCGGCGGATCCGGGCAGACCGACGATCGAGCGGCCCCGGGCCCCCGAACCCGCCGCCGTCCCCTGTCTTCCGGCCGCGGACGTCTTCGCCGCCCTGGCCGGCAGCCCGCGCGGGCTCACCCCGGCCGAGGCGGCGGCGCGGCAGGCCCGGTACGGCGCCAACGAACTGCCCGCTGCGGCCCGCGGCGGGCTGGGGCGGCGGCTGCTCGCGCAGTTCACCGACCTCTTCGCCGTCGTCCTGCTGGTCGCCTCGGCGATCACCTTCCTCGCCTACCTGCTCGGCCGGCCCCGGGACGCGGCCACGCTGGAGCTGGCCGTGGCGATCCTCGGCGTGGTGCTGCTGAACGCGGGCATCGGCTTCGCCCAGGAGTACTCCGCCGAGCGCACCGCGGAGTCCCTGCAGGCGATGGTGCCGCACACCTGCCGGGTGCTGCGGGACGGTGAGCCCGGGGAGCTGCCCGCGCGCGATCTGGTGCCCGGTGACGTGGTGGTCCTGGAAGCGGGGGACGCGGTGCCCGCCGACTGCCGGCTGGTCCGGGCGCAGGAGGTCGCGGTCAACAACGCGGCGCTCACCGGCGAGAGCGACGCCGTCGCACGGGTCGCCGACCCGGTACCCGCGGGCGCCCTTCTGGACGCGCGCAACTGCGTGTTCATGGGCACCGACGTGGTGGCCGGGACCGCGGAGGCCGTCGTGTTCGCCACCGGGCCCGCCACCGAGTTCGGGCGGATCTTCCGGCTCACCGCCGCGGCGCCACGGCAGCAGACCCCGCTACAGCGTCAGGTCGCCGCCATGGCCCGGCGGGTGGCCGGTGCCGCGCTGGCGACGGGGGCCGTGGTGTTCGCGCTGCGCGTCCCCAGCGGGCAGCCGTTCGTGGACACGTTCGTCTTCGCGCTCGGCGTGATGGTCGCGCTGGTGCCGGAGGGGCTGCCGGCGACGCTGTCCGTCTCCCTGGCGATCGGGGTGCGCCGGATGGCCCGCCGGCACGCGCTGGTGAAGCAGTTGCTGGCGGTGGAGGCGCTGGGCTCGACCAGCGTGGTGTGCACCGACAAGACGGGCACGCTCACCCAGGCCGAGATGACCGTCGTACGACTGTGGGCGAACGGGACGCCGCACCCCGTGACCGGCGTCGGGTACGCGCCCGACGGCGAGGTCGCCGACGCGGCGCCCGTACGGGAGCTGCTGCGGGCCGCGGCGCTGTGCGGCAACGCGCGGCTGGTGCCGCCGGACGGGCGGGACGCGTGGCGGGTGCTGGGCGACACCACCGAGGGCGCCCTGGTGGTGGCCGCCCGCAAGGCCGGCCTGGATCCGGCGGCGGAGGAGGCCCGTACGCCCCGGGTCTCGGAGTATCCCTTCGACTCCGTGCGCAAGCTGATGAGCACCGTGCACCGCGCCGCAGACGGGACGTACGTCGCGTACGTCAAGGGGGCGCCGCTCGAACTGCTGGCGCGCTGCACGGCCGTCGACCGGGACGGCGCGCCGGTCGCGCTCACCGATTCCGCCCGCACCGAGGTCGCCGCCGCCGCGGACGGCATGGCCGGGCAGGGGCTGCGGGTGCTGGCGGTCGCCGCGCGGCGGGTCGCCGGGCCGCGCCCGCCGCTCGGCGACGTGGAGTCGGAGCTGACGCTGCTGGGGCTCGCCGGGATGTACGACCCGCCGCGGCCCGAGGTGCGGGACGCGGTGGACGCGTGCCGACGGGCCGGGATCCGGATCGTCATGGTCACCGGGGACCATCCGCTGACCGCGGAGGCCGTCGCCCGCCGCGTCGGGATCGTCCGCGGCCCGGATCCGACCGTGGTGACCGGTGCGCGGCTGGACGCGCTGGACGACGGCGGGCTGGACGCGCTGCTGGCCGGATCCGCCGAACTGCTGCTGTGCCGGGTCAGCCCCGAGCACAAGATGCGGGTGGTCACGGCGTTCCAGAGGCGGGGCGAGGTGGTTGCCGTCACCGGGGACGGCGCCAACGACGCGCCCGCGCTCAAGCACGCGGACATCGGGGTGGCCATGGGCGCCTCCGGCACCGACGTCGCCCGGGAGGCGGCGGTGATGGTGCTGCTGGACGACTCCTTCGCCTCCATCGCCACCGCCGTGGGGCTGGGCCGTTCGGTCTACCGGAACATCCGCAAGTTCCTGATCTACCTGTTCAGCCACAACATCGCCGAACTCGTGCCGATCCTCGCGGCCACCTTCGCCGGCTTCCCGCTGGTGCCGATCACCGCCGTCCAGGTCCTCGCCATCGACCTCGGCTCGGACGTGCTGCCCGCGCTGGCACTCGGCGCCGAGCCGGCGGAGCCCGACGTGATGGACAGCCCGCCGCGGCCCCGCCGGGAACGGCTGTTCTCGGCGGCCGTCGTGGGCCGCATCCTCTTCCTGGGCGGCATCCAGGCCCTGGGCGTGTGTGCCGTCTTCTTCTGGCACATCCACGCATCCGGCATCCCCTACGCGGACTTCACCAAGGACACCCCCGCCTACCGGGAGGCGATCACGCTGGTCCAGGCGGGCATCGTCGTCAGCCAGTTCTTCAACGCCCTCGCGGTGCGCACCGACCGGCAGAGCGTGTTCCGGGCCGGACTGCTGAGCAATCCCTGGCTGCTGGCCGCGGGCGGCTTCGGCATCGCGCTGATGGCCGCCATCAGCTATGCGCCACCGCTCCAGGCGGTCTTCGACACCGCCCCGCTGACGGCCGCCGACTGGGCGGTCCTGACCTGCTTCGGTGCCCTGCTGCTGGCCGCCGAGGAGTGCCGGAAACGGCTGCTGCGGCGCCACCCGGCGGCCGCGAAGGAAGGAACACGATGAGAGTCGTCATCGTGGGCTGCGGCCGCGTGGGGGCCACCCTCGCCTCGCAGCTCGCCACCGAGGGCCACGACATACGGCTGGTGGACCGGCGGCCCACGGCACGAGAGCTGCTGCCGGTGGGTTTCCCCGGCGCCTTCCACGTCGGCAACGCCTTCGCCCGTCCCGTGCTGGAGACGGCCGGCGTCGACGGTGCCGACGCCTTCGTCGCGGTCACCTCCACCGACAACACCAACATCGTCAGTGCGCGGACCGCCAAGGAGACCTACCGGGTCCCGATCGTCCTCGCCCGCCTCCACGACCCCCGCCGCGCCGACATCTACCAGGACCTCGGCATCCCGGCCGTCTCCAGCGTCCGCTGGGCCGTCAGCCGCATCCACCAGATGCTGCTGCACCGCCACCTCACCCCGGAACTCGCCTTCGGCAACGGCGAGACGCTGCTGGTGCGCTCCGAACTCCCGGACTACCTCGCGGGGCGTCCGCTCACCGCGTTCGACGTCGACGGGGAGATCCGGGTCGTGGAGATCACCCGGGCCGGCCGCTCACTGCTGCCTGCCCACGGCGTCGCGGCCGAGCCCGGCGACCTGGTCACCTTCGCCGTCGCCGCGACCGCGCTCGGCAGGCTGCGCGGCTTCCTCGACAAGGAGCTGGGAACATGAAGGTCCTGATCGCCGGTGCGGGCCGGCTCGGCACCCAGATCGCGCGAGTGCTCGCCGCCGCGCACAACGACGTCACCCTGGTCGAGCGCGACGGCGGGCGGCTCGCGGAACTCGACGGCATGCCGCAGGTGCGGCTGGTGGCCGGGGACGCCTCGGAGCCCGGTCTGCTGGCCGACGCCGGGGCCCGCACCGCCGACGTCCTCATCGCCGCCACCGGCCGCGACGAGGACAACCTGGTCATCAGCCTGCTCGCCAAGCAGCGGTTCGGCGTGGCGCGGGTGGCGGCCCGGGTCAACGACGCGGAGAACGCCTGGCTGTTCGACCGCCGGTGGGGCGTGGACGTGCCGGTGCCCGCGGCCACCCCGCTGGTCTCGCTCATCGAGGAGGCCACCGGTGCCACGGACACCGTGGCGCTGCTGCGCCTGAGCAAGGCGGGCGTCGAGGTCATCGAGACCGCGATCACCGCGGAGTCCAGGGCGGCCGGGCACACCCTGGGCGAGATCACCCTCCCGGCCGGCACCGTCGTGGCGACCGTGGTGCGCGAGGGCCGGCCGACCGTCCCGGGCCCGGAGATACGGCTCCGGGCGGGCGACGAACTGCTGCTCGTCTCGCACGAGGCCACCGAGCAGGAGATCCACGCGGCCTTCCAGTGACCGGTTCCCGCGTCACCGCTGCCAGGGTTGCCCGGGCTGTCCGGGCCGCTCGGGCTGTCCGGGCTGTCCGGGCTGTCCGGCGCGGACGATCACGACCGGGCAGGTGGCGTGCTGGGAGACCTGCCGGCTGACGGAACCCAGCAGGGCGCGGGCGAACCCGCCCCGCCCTCTGCTGCCGACGACCAGCGCCTCGGCACCCTCCGCGGCCCGCAGCAGGACGTCGGAGGCGTTGCCGTGCACCAGGTGGGAGCGGACCGAGCACGTCGGTCAGCTCCTGCCGCATCCGGTCCCGGGCCTCCTCCACGTCGAGGTCCATGTCCACGGCGGGCGCCGACCAGCCGTACAGGCCCGGCAGCTCCCACACGGCGACCGCCTCCACGACACCGCCGACGAGGCCGGCGTACCGCAGGGCCCAGCGCAGGGCCGCGTACGAGGACGGCGA
>NZ_JBFBJL010000029.1:113359-122212 GCF_040686075.1 Streptomyces sp. NPDC086519 | reverse complement strand
TGATCTGCTGGCGTTGTACACGGACGGGGGTGCGGGGCTGCCGGAGCCGGTGGCGTTCCGTGACTATCTGGTGTGGCTGTCGCGGCAGGACCGGGCGGCCGCGGGGCAGGCCTGGCAGCGGGCGCTGGAAGACCTCGACGAACCCACCCTCCTCGTGCCCTGGGCCCGTTCCGTGCCGTCCACCGAACTGCCCCGGCACCTCACCGTCGAGCTGGGGGAGGAGGAGACGGCGGCGCTGGCGGGGGCGGCGCGGGCGCGGGGGCTGACGTTGAACACCGTGGTGCAGAGTGCGTGGGCGTTGACGCTGGCGCAGTTGACGGGGCGCCGGGATGTGGTCTTCGGGGCCACGGTGTCGGGGCGGCCGCCGGAGCTGCCGGGTGTGGAGGACATGGTCGGTCTGCTGATCAACACGGTTCCGGTGCGGGTCCGGGTGGATCCGGCGGAGCGGTTCGAGGACCTGGCGCGGCGGGTGCAGGGCGAGCAGGCGGAGCTGGCGCCGCACCAGCACCTGCCGCTCGCCGACATCCAGCGCGGTGCCGGACTCGGCGAACTCTTCGACACCGCCCTCGTCTTCGAGAACTATCCGGACGCTCCGGACGCTCTCCCGCTGCTGGGGGACTCACTGCGGCTCGCACGCATGCGGGGCGTCGACGCCTACCACTACCCGCTGAGCGTGACCGTCGTACCCGGGGCGCGGCTGCGTCTGCGCCTCACGCACCGTCCCGAGCTGCTCGACCACGAGACGACCGACTGGGCGGCCGCCGAACTCAGCGCGCTGCTGACCGCCTTCGCGGCCCGGCCGCACCAGGCGGTGGGCTCGAACGGGGCCCGGTCCGCCATGGTCCGGCCCGCGGCCGCCACCGGACCCGGCGGAGTGCGCGAGGAAGCGCTGCGGTCCCTGTTCGCCGAGGTGCTGGGGGTCGGCGAGGTACTGGGACACGACAACTTCTTCCTCCTCGGCGGCGACTCGCTCCTCGCGCTGCGACTCGCCGGAAGGATCCAGGAGGCCTGGGCGGTGCCGGTCGGGCCGCGCACCGTCTTCGAGTCGCCCACCCCCGTGAGCCTGGCCGAACGGCTGGCCGGGCACACCACCGGCTGACCCGCCGCGCCGCGCCGCGGCCGGACGGGGCCGGCCGCGGCGTCCGCCCGCAGACCCCCCACCCCACCTCACCCCACCTCACCCCACCTCACCCCACCTCACCCACACCATCACCGAATAGGGAGACACCGTCATGAGCAACCCGTTCGACGACGCCGAGGGCTCGTTCCTGGTTCTGGTCAACGACGAGGGCCAGCACTCGCTGTGGCCCGCCTTCGCCGACGTCCCGGCCGGCTGGAGCGTGGCCCTCGCCGCCACGGGCAAGCAGGAGTGCCTCGACTGGGTCGAGGCCCACTGGAGCGACCTGCGGCCCAAGAGCCTGATCGCGAGCATGGCATGAGCGCCGGGACCTCGCTTGCGGCACCTGTCCTCGCGGGCGCGCCGCCCGCCCTCCCGACCCCCTGGTTCCACCGGAACCCCGTGTCCGACCCCGTGGCCCGTCTCGTCTGCTTCCCGCACGCGGGCGGCGTGGCCGGCGCCTTCCAGCACTGGCGGCGCCGGCTGCCGTCCGACGTGGAACTGCTCGCCGTGCAGTACCCGGGCCGTCAGGAGCGGCTGGACGAGCCGGCGGCCGAGAGCGTCGAGCAGCTTGCCGACCAGGTGGCCGAGGCGCTGACCCCGTTTCTCGACCGGCCGCTGGTGCTCTTCGGCCACAGCATGGGCTCGATGGTGGCCTACGAGGTCGCACGGCGGGTCGAGGAGAGCGCCCCGGGCGTCCTCGCCCACCTGTTCGTCTCGGCGCAGCGCGCACCGCACGCCGGGCCACCCGGCACCCTGCACCGGGGCCCGGACGACGACCTGGTGGCACGGGTGCAGCTGCTCGACGGCCCGAGAGCGGCCGTGTACGAGATCGCCGAGCTGCGACAGCTCGTCCTGCCGTCGCTGCGGGCCGACTACCGGCTGGTCGACCACTACCGTCCGGCGCGGCTGCGGCGTCTGCACGCCCCCATCACCGTGTGCGGCGGCGACTCCGACCCGGGGTGCCCCGTCGCCGAACTGCCCACCTGGCAGCAGGCCACCACGGCCGACCTGACCGTCCGGGTCTTCCCCGGCGGCCACTTCTACCTGGAACCCCAGGCGACCGAACTCGTCGCCTGCGTCAGCGCCGCCGTCGCGGCCCGTGTCCCGCGCGACGGCCGTCCCCCGCAAGGAGACCCCGAACTGTGAAGCCCATCAGACTGGTCTGCCTGCCCTTCGCCGGGGCCGGCGCCTCCTTCTTCCGGGAATGGCAGCCTCTGCTGCCCGAGGACATGGACATCGTGCCGGTGCAGTTGCCGGGCCGCGAGGAGCGCTTCGTCGAACCTCCGCTCACCGACGTCCACAGCGCCGCGGACGCGGCCGCCGACGAGGTGGCCGGCAGTCTGGAAGGGGCCTCGCAGGTGATGGTCTTCGGCCACAGCCTCGGCGCGGTGCTGGCCTTCGAGCTGGTGCGGCGACTGGCCGCCACCGGCACCGTGCCGCTCACCGGACTCTTCGTCAGCGGTTCCCCGGGGCCGTGGAGCGGCCGGACACAGCGTGCGACGGGCCTGGACGACGACGCGTTCATCGCCCGTATCCGGGGCTTCGCCGGATACACGCACCCGGCGCTGGAGATCCCGGAGATGCGCGAGCTGCTCCTGCCGCTGCTGCGTGCGGATGTCGAGATGCACGAGAACTACCGGCCCCGGTCCGCCGAACCGCTGACGGTGCCCGTCACCTCGCTGCGCGGGCGGAGCGACGAACTCGTGACCGCGGCGCAGGCCGCGGCATGGTCCGACGTCACCCGGGGCGGCTTCACCACTGCCGAACTGGACGGCGGCCACATGTATCTGACGACCGAGGCGACGCGTCTGCTGACCCTGATCGGCAAGGCGGCCGAGAAGGCGGCTTCGCGATGACGGCGCGCGGCGGACTCCTCGCCGGCAAGGCAGCGGTGATCACCGGCGCGGCTCGCGGGATCGGCCGGACCTGCGCCGCGGCCTTCGCCCGGGAGGGCGCCGACCTGCTGCTGCTGGACGTGGCCGGTCCGGTCCCCGGCGTGCCCTACCCCCTGGGCTCCGCGAGCCAGCTCGACCACACCGCCGGCCTCTGCCGCGACCTCGGGGCGACCGTGCTGGTGCGCCAGGCGGACGTCCGTGATCCGGGCGCCCCGCGGGCAGCCGCGCGATCCGCCTTCGAGCGCTTCGGACGGATCGACGTCCTGGTCAACAACGCGGGGATCGCGGCACCTTCGGGCCGCCCGGTCCACGAGTACGACGAGGACGAGTGGGAGGTGATGATCGACATCAACCTCACCGGCGTGTGGCGGGGCATCCGCGCGGTGGCCGGTTACATGGTGGAGCAGCGCGGCGGCAGCATCGTCAACGTCGCCTCGACGGCGGGCCTCGTCGGCTACCGGCACTTCGCCGGCTACGCCGCGTCGAAGCACGGCGTGATCGGGCTGACCAAGGCGGCGGCCCTCGATCTCGCCCCGCTCAAGGTCAGGGTCAACGCGCTGTGCCCGGGATCGGTGCGCGACGCGGCCGAGGCCGAAGGACTGATGCTGTCGGAGATCGCCCGCGCGCTGGAGATCCCGGTGGCCGAGCACGAGACGACCTTCGTCCGGGACCAGCCCATGAACGAACTCGTCGAGCCCAGTTCCATCGCCGAGGCGGCCGTGTGGCTGGCGTCCGACCGGTCCCGTCAGGTGACCGGCAGCGTGCTCACCGTCGACGGCGGGTTCACCAGCCGCTGAGTCGGCCACCGAGCCGGTCTCTGAGGTCGGTCTCTGAGTCGGTCTCTGAGTCGGTCTCCAAGCCGGCCTCAAAGCCGGCCGCTGAGTCGGCCGGCCCGTACCTCCGCCCGATCCCGCCTCGCCGCGCGACCCCGTACCGCGCGCCCCGACCGAACGCATCGCATCACCGCACAGGAGGCTCTCCATGCCCGCATCCGGGACCGACGTCCCTCTGATACCGAGCGGCCGCTCGCAGGCGGCACACTGTCACGCGCTGCGCGTCCGCCTGCCCGGCGGGACATCGGCGGACAGACTCGCGGCCACCTTCAGCGAGGCGGTCCGGGCCTGGTGGCCGCAGGACGCTCCGGACCGTCTGCCCCGGCTGTGGACGGAGCGCGTGCCGGCCACGCCCCAGGGCGTGGCCAGCCGTGTGCACGCGGAGATGCACCGGCCGGTCCCGGCCGGCAGCCGACTGCGTGCCGTCCTGCTGAGCGGCCCCGGGGGCGCGGCCGACCTGATCCTCACCGCTCATCGCGCCAGTCTGGACATGGCCGCGCTGCGCCTGGTGGCCGACGTGCTGCTGGGCCGCGTCCCCGTCGACCGGGTGCGGCCGCAGGGGCCGCGGTGGCCGCGGAGCCGGGTGCTGCCGCCGGACTGGCTCGACGCGGACCTCGGCGGTCACGCCGACTGGGCCGAGGGCGACCCCGCGGCCGGGGAGAGCACGGGGACGGTGGAAGTGCCGCTTCCCGGCGCGGGCGGAGCGGGCGTTGACACGGCCCGGCTGGTCGTCGCGACAGCCGTGGTCCAGGCCCGGTACGAGGCGGTGGAGACGCCCGCGATCGCCGTTCTCACGGCGTTCCCCGGGCGGCCCGGGACAGCGCTGGGTCCGTTCGAGGGCACCACCCTGGTCCCGGTGGACGTCGGCGGCCGCGGCCTGAGCGAGCTCGTCGACCGGGCCCGGCAGGCCGTCACCGCGCCGCAGACGTGGTGCGACCGGTCGGCGTACACCGAGATCACGCGCGCGGACGGCCGTGGCGTCAGGGCGGGCGTGTGTGCCGTGCCCGACGCGCCCGGCCGACAGGGGCCGGACGGGCTGCCCCTCGTGCTGCCGTGCATGGACGGCGCGTTCGACCTCACCCTGGTACCCGGCACCGGCGCCCAGGGCGACGGCGTGCTGACCGTGCACCACCGGCTTCGCGAGGTCGACGCCGCCTCCGCGACACGCTTCGCGCGCCATGTGGTGACCGCCTACTCCGCCCTGACCGCGGAGGGCGGCATGCCGGACGTCGCCCTCGACATCGACCTGCTCGACGACGCCGAGCGGCGGCTGCTGGCACACGCGGGCCGGTCGGAGCGGACGCCGGAGTGGACACCCCGCCGCCTCGACGACGCGTTCGCACAGCAGGCCGCCCGGCGGCCGGAGGCCGTGGCGATCACCTTCGAGGGGGAGCACATCACCTACCGGGCACTGGACGAACGGGCCGACCGGCTGGCCGCGGGACTGCTCGCCCACGGAGTGCGGCCCGGTCAACGGGTGGGGCTGTGCCTCGACCGCTCGGCGGATCTGGTGGCCGGCATGCTGGCCGTACTGAAGGCGGACGCCGTGTACGTGCCCATGGACCCGACCCATCCCGCGGACCGGCTGTCCTACACGGCCGAGGACGCCGGGCTGGCCCTGGTCATCACGGACACCGACGCCTTCGCGGCCACCTCGGTGCCTGTCGCCGGCCCGGACGAACTGGCCGCGGCGGGAGCGCACGGGGCCGTCGTGCCGCCGCGCCGCGGCCCCGGGGAAGCCGCCTACGTGATCTACACCTCCGGTTCCACGGGGCGGCCGAAGGGCGTCGTCGTTCCGCATCGCAACGTGGTCGCCCTGATCGCCGCCACCCGGGAGGACTTCGGCCTCGACGAACGGGACACCTGGACGCTGTTCCACTCGAGCGCCTTCGACTTCTCGGTCTGGGAGATCTGGGGTCCGCTGCTGACCGGCGGCAGGCTGGTCGTCGTACCGTACTGGGTCTCCCGTTCACCGGGGGAGTTCCGGGACCTGCTGGCCCAGGAACGCGTGTCCGTCCTCAACCAGACACCGTCGGCGTTCGCCCAGCTCGTCGAGGCGGACCGCGGGCGGAGCACGCGGCTCGCCCTCCGGCTGGTCGTCTTCGGCGGCGAACCGCTCGACACACGCGCGCTGCGAGGCTGGTTCGACCGCCACCCGGAATCGGACTGCCGCCTCGTCAACATGTTCGGCATCACCGAGACCACGGTGCACGTCACCGCGCAGACCGTCACCCGGCGCGAGGCACTCACCGGTTCGAGGTCGGTCGGACCCGCACTGCCCGGCTGGCGCGTACACGTGCTGGACGAACGTGGCCGGCCGCAGCCGTTCGGCGCCCCGGGCGAGATCCACGTCAGCGGTGAGGGCGTGGCACTGGAGTATCTGGGGCGGCCCGAACTGACCGCCGAGCGGTTCCTGCCCGACCCGTTCTCCGGCGGACGCATGTACCGCAGCGGCGACCGCGGCCGGCTGCGGCCCGACGGACGCCTCGAGCATCTGGGACGGCTCGACAACCAGGTGAAGATCCGCGGGTTCCGCATCGAACTCGACGAGATCCGCGGCGTCCTGCTGGACGATCCGGCGGTGCGGGCGGCCGCGGTGCTCGTGGCGGGCGAGGACGCGAACGACGCCGCCGCGGTGCGCATCGACGCCTACGTCGTGCTCCGCGGCGACGACACGGCGGCGGTACGGGCGCGGGCCGCCACCCTGCTGCCCGGGTACATGCTCCCCACCACGGTCACAGCCCTGCGGGAACTGCCGCTGACGGCCAACGGCAAACTCGACACCCGCAGGCTTCCGCCCCCGGTCGTCCCGCGCGCGACGACGGTCCCCTCCGCGGTGCCGCCCAGCCCGTCCGCGGCACCCGGCGACGCCGGGGCGCCGGTCGCGGAGCTGGCGGGCCGCCTGGCCGAGGTGTGGGAAGCGGTGCTCGGGGTGCCCGTCGGCCCTGACGACAACTTCTTCTCCCTGGGCGGGAACTCGCTCTACGCCGTCCGCGTGGCCGCCGCCATGTCGGACCGGCACCTGCCGCCGCTTCCCATGCGCGAGCTCTACCTCCACCCGACGGTGCGCCGGCTCGCGGCCGTGCTGGCGCCGACGGCCCGGGCATGAGCTGCCGGCCGCGCGAACGCCCGTACGGCGTGCGGTCGTCGGCGTTCCGCAGGCTGTCCTGGGCCTGGGCCGTCTCGATGTGCGGGGACGGCGTCCGGTCGGTCGCCCTGCCCCTGTACGTCGCCGTGCACCACCACGACCCGCTGGACATGGCGGCGGTGGCGGCCTCGGAAACACTTCCCTGGCTGCTCGGGGCGCTTCCCGTGGGGACGCTGGTGGACCGGCTGCCGCCGCGTACGGTGCTGGTGGTGGCCCACGCCCTGCGGGCGCTGGCGACGACGGGCCTGGTGGTGGTGCTGAGCGCCGGCGTGGACACGCTCGCCGTGCTGTGCGCGTTCGCGTTCGTCCTCACCACGCTCGAACTCTTCGCCGACCCCGCGTCACAGGTGATGACGGTGAGGCTGGTGCCCCCCGGCGAACTGGAGCGGGCCAACTCCCGCTACTACTCGATCGGCATGCTGGCGACAGGGCTCGTCGGCCCCCTCGCCGGCAGTGCGATCTTCGTGGTCGGGCCGGTGTGGGCGTTCGCTCTAGACGGCTCCACCTTCGTCGCCGCCGCCCTGCTGGCCGCGACGATCCCCCTGCCGGGCGAGCGGGTGCCCGCCAGGGCCGCGCGGCGCGGGTCCCTGAAGTCGGAGATGGCCGAGGGCGCCCGTCTGCTCCTGACCCACCCCGAACTGCGGGTTCTGGCCGTGCTGGTGGCCGTGGCCGGCCTCGCGGTCTCGGCCGTCAACACTCTTCTGCCGCTGTACGCCGTGGAACAGCTGGGTCCGCACGGGGTCGGTCTTCTGGTGGCCGTGTTCGGCATCGCCACCCTGCTGGGCGCCGCGCTGCCCACCCGGCTGCCCGCACGGCTGGCCGGTGCCCGCGCGATGATCGCGGGGCTGGCGGCGGCGGGGGCGGGTTTCACGGCCTTCGGCCTGTCCCAGCGGCCCGCGGTGCTCTGGGGCGGTTGCTGCCTGGCCGGAATCGGGCTCGGCCTGTGGAACGTGCTGTGCTCCAGCCGTCGCCAGCGCCTGACCCCGCCGGCCGCCCTGGGCCGGGTCTCGGGTGTCTACCGCATGATGACCTGGGGGCTGAACCCGGTGGGCAGTGTGCTCGCCGGGGTCGCCGCGTCCGCGACCGCGATCCGTGTCCCCCTGCTCCTGGCCGGTGCGGCCGTCCTGGCCGTCCTGGCCGTCCTGGCACCGGCACTGCGCCGGGGGGAGACCGGTTCGCCCGTTGTGTCGCCATGTCCTCCTGATGCCAAGCACCTAGCTGACGTGCCTCCCGCCTGGTGAGGCGCCGCGGGGTTCCGCAGGCTGGTACGGGGCGGGGGCTGGAGACCGGCCCACGCTTCGTACCGTCAGGAGAACTGGCCATTCGCCACGAGGTGCCTGCCTGGATCCGCGTGGCCGTGACCGTCGTCGTGGCCCCGTGCCGGCGAAGTAGCCGTCGCGTGGCGTCGACAGTTCCTGGGGTGACTGACCGTACCGGCCGAGCACGCTGCCGAGCCGGGTCCATTCGCCTAGCACTAGGGGCTCTTATGTCCTCGCAGAACCTCGTCCATCCGTCCTTCACCGCCCGAGAACGGGAAGTCCTCGTACAGCTCTGCCGGGGCGGCACCTACCAGGCCATCGCACGCAGTCTCGGCATCAGCCCGCACACCGTGGACACCCACATCCGGCGGGTCCGCAGGAAGGCCGGCGTCACCAACCGTTCGCAACTAGTGCTCCTGGCGGTCGAGTTGGGGCTGCTGCGCCCCGCGTCGCTGACGGCCCGGGCGGTGGCCGAGGGCGAGGTGCAGCCGTCGGCCGCACGGTAGCCATGAGACACGGGGTCCCGCCGGCCGAGCCGGCGGGGCCCCCGGGGGGGACTTAGGGATTCGCGGCCGATTTACGTGTACCCGCCCGGGAC
>NZ_JBFBJL010000029.1:0-113349 GCF_040686075.1 Streptomyces sp. NPDC086519 | reverse complement strand
GGGGGGTGGTGCGGCGGGGCGCCTTCTTTTCCCCTTGAGCCGGGGGCGCCCGGGGCCGGGGCGGGGGCCACCCCGTGGTGACTCTTCGGAATGCGCGGCAGATGACCTTCTCCGCGCCGGGAACGCCGACACGCGTATCCCCGCGCGGGCCGGCACCGGCGAGCTCACGCGCGGTCCGGGCGGCGGACCGGGATTTCGGCGTTTCGGCGTCGATCGTCTTTTCCTTGATCATCCTTTCCTTGTTCCATGGGGCCGGAAAGTCACGAGGAACCGCTACCGGGGCCGGAGCGCGGGCCGGGCGGCGGGCACGAGCGCTTCCGGGAAACCGCCGGCGGGAACCTGCCGCCGGGGGCGTCACGACCGGGACCCGTGGCCGCCGATCCCGCTGCGCCCGGGTGGCGTGGCCTGTTGCGAAGGTCACGCGACACGGCACCGGCGTGCCTGTGTACTCCTCCTCGTCCGGGCCGAGTTGTACGGATACTGAACGAATGAACGAACCGAAAGCGCCGGAACCTCCCCGACTCGAGGAGGACGACATCCTCGTGTACGGATGGATCGTCGACGGAGGGGACTCCCGCGCCGACGAGGTGGCCTGCGGGCTCGGTCTTCCTCCCGAGCGCGCCGCCGCGGCACTGGCGCGGTTGAGCAGCGCAGGCCTGATCAGAACCGTGAGGTCGGGCCCCGCCGAGGTCGTCGCGGTGGACCCCGACGCCGTGGCCGACACGCTGACAGAGCCCCTGAACGACTCGATCCGCCGCCAGACGGCCGAACTCAGCCGAATTCAGGGAAAAATCGACCGACTGCGTAATCGTTTCCTTAGTCAGCGGCCCGGTAGCCGGGACTCCACTGTGGAGCTGATCCCGACGCTGGAGGAGGTACGGGCCGCCCTGAACCGGGCTTCGGCGGAATGCAGGGAGGAAGTGGTCAGCAGCCAGCCCGGCGGCAACGGCCGGATCCCCGAGGCGATGGAGGAGGCACTGGGCCGCGATCACGCGCTCCTCTCCCGGGGGGTGCGGATGCGCACGCTCTACCACCACACGGCGCGCTTCAACGGTCCGAGTCAGGCCTATGTCGCCGCGGCGACCGTTCTGGGCGCCGAATACCGAACGTCGTACGAACTGTTCGGCCGGTTGATCATCTTCGACCGCAGCCTCGCGTTTTTACCGGACGACAGAGGGGAGTGGGGGGCGGTCGCGGTCAGAGAACCCGCTGTCGTCTGCTACCTCTACGACATATTCGAGCAGTTCTGGGTTCGGGCCACCCCGTTTTCGGACGCGGCCCAGGACGGTCTGGAACGCGTGGCGAAGGAGATCCACCAGACCATCGTGGACCTGCTGGCCGCGGGCCTGAAGGACGAGTCGATCGCCCGCCGGCTGGGTATGTCCCTGCGTACGGCCCGTCGGCATATCGCGGACATCATGGACAGTCTGGGGGCTGACAGCCGCTTCCAGGCGGGAGTGCTCGCGGCGAAAGCCCAACTCGCGCACCGGCCTCCGGAGCAGGGTCCCGAAGACGCGTGACTTTCGGATACCACGACGATGCGGCATAGTCGCCGCTGTGGCGGGCACGGGCGTCCGCTGCGGCGGCGTCCGGTGATTCTGCCGAAACGCCTTCTGAATTACGGGGCATCGATTCTCCGCGTACTTCGATGCCCGGCGTCAAGAGAGCTGTCCATCCGTCCGCACGGCCAGAGCGTGCTGTCGGAGTTTCCCTCGGGAAAATGCGAGCCACAGCAACGGATTGACAGTGAAACCAGCTCCCTGTGAAGCACTGCCAGATAATGTCTGAGGGCGGTCCGGCGACCGGATAGACTCCCACCTCCCTTCGACGGAATATTGCTCTGGAGAGAGGCGTATGGACAACCTGGCACCAAATTTTCATTCGGACCTGGAGAACTTCCTCCAAGACATCTTGGCGTCTTTCCGTACCCATGGCGGTCGCAGTGCCGCGGTGGTGTGGCCCCGGGGTGACGCGTCGGTCGTGCAGGCCCTTGTGGCGGCCCACGACAAGACCGAATCGTCCGTCGAGGAGACCGCCCGTGCCATGGGTCTGCTGTTCGGTGAGGTGTTGAAGCGGCGGGTCGGTGTCACGTACCGCGTTGTTCCTGCGGGGAAAAGCGACGAGGAAAGGGAGATCACGGCTGACACCTTCGCCGTGATGCTGCAAGGCGCCCTGGAGATCCAGCTCTCGCCACTGGGTGATGGCTGGCCGGCCGAAGTGGGCAGTTTTCGGCACCGATTACTGGCGGGTGAGGTGCTGTACATTCCGATCGGCTTCGGCTGCACCATGGTCGGTCAACGCAGCCTCGCGCTTCTGATGGAGCTGACGCTCCACGACTGACGGCTCCTCGGCGGGCGCAAACCCCGCGTGCCCGACCCGTGACGTACGCGGGTCGGGCAGGCGGATGACGTGCCGGTGGACGCCGTGCGCGCGGACGAGCGCCCGCGGCGGGGCGGCAACAGGCAACTGTGCGCGGGTGTTTCGGCATTCGCCAGAGCGACGCTCACGGGCACGGGGGAAGTGCCTGGAAGGGGGGGCGGCGACTTCGAGAGCTGGCGATCCGTCGCAGGGGGATGGTGACGGTGAAGGACACGCATCGGCGGGTGGGGCACGCCTGATGCGCCGGCACGGCCGGCCTCGTCACTCCTGCGGTGTCATCCCCGTGGGGTGACAGGGAACATGCGGTTCAGGGTCCTGCGGGCCGGGCTGACGCGGATCAGCCGCCCCAGGAGGTGTCGTCGCAGTGAAGCGCCGGAGGGCAGTCCGCATCGGCTTTGACCTGGGAGGCCTGCTCCGATGCGGAGGCGGGGAGGACATGAGCCGTCAGTCCTACACAGAACAACGCGGCGACCGCGGTGCAGAGCCGGATGCACTTCAGGAAAAACGTGCGCTTCATGACTTCTTCTCCTGTCTCTTGCGCGTGTCGAGACGCGGCAGCGGCAACATCGGGACGAGGTACAGCCTGGTCCGGGCAGGGGTCCGGCCGCGACAGTCGAAGGCTTCATCAAGATGCCTGGCAGTAAAACGACAAGCGAAAAAGTATCAGTAAGCACTATAAAAATGGACATTCTTCAAGTAAATCCGCTGTATCGGATGGGTGCTATGGACTCCTGGGGTTAGACATCCGGCCACGGCCTGGTGCCCGCGGCAGGTCCGCGTGACGTGGCCGCGCGCATACGACGCCGACGCCCGGCCGGCGCCGACAGCGGATCGGCGTGTTGTCCGCGAGGGTCCGCGACGGCGCCTTCCGTGAACCCGGAGCCCTCTGCCCCGCTCGACGGAAAACACAGAGGCACCCCCCTCGGAGGGTGCCTCTGTGAGCGGAGGTCCGCGCCGCGGAGGTCCGCTGCTGAGCGACGGCTGCCTGCTCTTACGTGTGGCGGGAACCGGCGGGTGATGTGCGGCCGTTGGAGCCGGGCGTCACCCGCCGGGAACGGCTCAGTGGTGGTCGACCGCCGAGGCCCAGTCGAAGTCCACGCCCATCTGGGCGTACATGGTCGAGTACCCGGGATAGCAGTTGAACTTCTCGACCTTGCCGTCGTGCAGGTACCAGAAGTCGGCGGTCGGCACGTCGACCTTCGCGCCGGTCGGCTTGACGGTCCCCGCCGGCGACTCCAGCGGCCCCTCGAAGGTGCCCTGGATCGACAGCTCGATGCTGATCACGTCGCCGTGCACGGTGATGCGCTTGAGGTCACGGTGAACATCGGGGAAGAGGTTCGCCATGTACGGCAGCACGTCGCCGAGTGTGCTGCCCCGGTACGCCTTGCCGGCGACCATGTCGTTGAAGACACCGTCCTCGGCGAAGCTGCCGACGAACGTGTCGACGTCGAGGCTCTTTCCCTCCGCCGCGTGGTACGCGCGCAGGACCACCGCGAGATTGGCCTTCTCGTGCGCGGTCAGGTGGCGGTCCGTGAGCGGCAGCCGCGCCAGGTCGCGAGCGGTCAGGCCCCCGTCGGCCGCGGCACCGGCGTGGACCGTCGCACCGCTGTGGACGGGGCCTGCGGCCTGTGTCGGCGCCGCGGCGATGGAAAGACCGCCCAGGACGGCCACCGCCGTCGCGGCAGTGATCGACTTCCGGCTTGTCAGCTTCATGTCGTGCTCCTCCAGTAATAAATCAAATGCTTGCTTGACTTTATGGTCGCCGGTGCATGCTGTCAAGCAACTGTTTGAATTGTGTGGTGGTGTGGCCGCGGCGCCGTACCTGGCCGCGTCATGGCTGGTCAGGGCGGCGCTGTGGCGGTGATCCGGAGTGGCGGCCCGGGCGTCCGGTCCTCGTGGGATCCCGTGTGCTCGGGCCGGGGCGCCCTTCGCGAGGCGTCTGTTGACGATGTACTCAAGCATCTGCTTGGGTACATGGCGTGAAACGGGCGGAAAGGACGGACCTGCGCCGGGAGGCCGGTCAGCGCACGCGGGACGGCCTACAGGCGGCCGCCCTGGAGCTGCTCGCGCAACGCGGCCAGGAGGGCGTGACGCTCCGCGAGATCACGGACCGCGCCGGAGTCAACGTCGCCGCCGTGAGTTACCACTTCGGGTCGCTGAAGGCGCTGTGTGACGCGGCGATAGAGCACGCGTTGGAACAGTATCTGGACGCACAGCTTCTGGCGCTCGGTCCGCTCGGCTCCACGTCGACGCTCCAGGACGTGGCGGCGGCGTTCGCCCGGCCGATGATGCGCGCGCTGGCGGCCGGCGGGCATGACCTGGCCGTGATGCGGACCGTGGCGCGCGTCGGGATCGATCCGCCCCAGGGGTGGGAGAGGCTGACCGGCAAGTTCGACCTGAGCCGCCGGGAGGCCCTCCGGGTGCTGACGGCGAACCTTCCCGGAGTCCCCGAGCCGGAACTCGTCTTCCGTACGCGATGCGCGGCCGGCCTGCTGAACTGGCTCGCGCTGGCACCCATCGGCACCGAGCTCGCCGCGATGTCCGCGGAGCAGATCGAGCGGCAGCTGGTCCCGGTGGTGGCCGGGGCGTTCCGGGGAGACGCGTCCGTCGGCTGCTGACCGGGTCGGAGGCGACCGGAAGCGGGCCTCGGCTCCGCCTGGCAGGCGGCAGTGGACGGCGCGGTCGGCCGAGGCGGAGTCAGACCGATCCGAGCAGGCCGTCGAGGATGCCCTTCTCGGCAAGGTAGAAGACGAGACCTCCCACGGGGGCGAGCACGGGGCACAGCCAGTAGCGGTGCGCCCCGGCGCGGGCCAGGTAGACGGTCAGGAGAGCGGTGAGCAGCGCGCCGGCGGCCAGGAAGACGGCCGCGTCCGTCCAGTAGCGGAGGCCCAGCCCCAGCCAGAGCCCCTCGCCCAGCACCACCATCGTGATGACCGCCCCGGCCACCGGCCGCAGGTCCCCCTGTCCTCGCCGCACTGTCCACCCGGCCCATCCCAGCAGGGGCCCGCCGGCCAGCCCCGCCAGCGACCACACGGCGGCGGTTCCGAGCCCTCCGCTGCCGAAGGTGCCGCCGAGCGTGGACGCCGTGTAGTAGCCGCCACAGGTGGCGAGCATCATCAATGCTCCGGCCCAGACGGCGAGTCGCCGGCCCCGGACCAGCGCGCCGGCCGCGGCGGTCCAGATGATCCAGGTGGACGTCGAGTTGGTCGCCCGGTCCAGCAGGGGCGCTGTCCCGTGCAGGGTGTACGTCGCCCAGCCGAGCAGCAGTCCGAAGGCGGTGGTCGCGGCGAGAACGGCAAGGGGGGCGTCGCGCCGGAAGGCGGTTACGGAAGACATGCCGCCGTACTATACATGCGAGGTATACATGCAGTGTGTAGTTGCTGAGGAGGGCTGGCTTGTTCTCCCATTGAGCCTCTGACCTGCGGAGTTCCCGCAGAGGTGGGCACCCGTTGTGCACGGGGGACGGCGGCGACGGTGGGCCCGCCCGGACAAGGACACCGGTGACCCGCGCCGAGGTGCTTCCGCCACGGGACCGAACGGTCCGCCGATCCATGCCGATCGGCCTCGTGAAGAGTGCCGATCAGCCCTGGAGGGCCCCCTTTTCACAGGGTTGACTCGAAGGACCGCAGGAGGCTGCCATGAACAGCGAAGCCCTCAGTATCCGCGCCCGCCGACACCACCGCACCATGCTCACCGCGGCGTTGGCGCTTCCCCTTCTCGCGGTCACCGCGTGCGGCACGGGCACCCACTCGGCCGCGCCGGGCGGCAGCAGCGGGCCCTCGGGGGCCTCGGCCGGCGCCACGTCGGGCGGTACCTCCGCAACGCCCGCGCCGTCCGCGTCGGCCACGGCCACCACGCCGGGAACGGCGGTCCCCACGCCCTCGGCGAGCGGCGGCACCGGCGGTGCGGCCCAGCAGATCCGCACGGCGGTGTACTTCCTGCACGGCGAGCAGGTCTCGCCCGCCCCGCGCACCGTGACCGCTCCGGCCACCGCCACCGCGGCCGTCCGTGCCCTGCTGAACGGCCCGAGCCGCTCCGAACGGAACCACAGCCGCACCACGGCCATCCCGTCCGGCACAAAGCTGCGCTCCCTCACCGTCCGGAACCATGTGGCGACCGTTGACCTCTCCGGCCGGTACGACGACGGCGGCGGCAGCCTGTCGATGCGGGCCCGGCTCGCCCAGGTCGTGTTCACCACGACCCGCTTCGCCACCATCCACTCGGTCCGCTTCGAGCTCGACGGCAAGCCGGTGAAGCACTTCGGCGGCGAGGGCATCGTCCTGAGCGGACCGGTGGGACGGGCCGACTTCGAGGATCTCGCGCCTGCCGTCCTGGTGGAGTCCCCGCTGATCGGCGACACCGTGCGCACTCCCGTCCGGGTATGGGGCAGTGCCAACACGTTCGAGGCCGTGTTCCGGCTGAAGGTCACCGACACCACCGGCCGCACCGCGGCAGACGTCCGGGTGACGGCCACATCCGGCACCGGGACCCGGGGCACTTTCGACGTGACCTTCCCCTACAAGCCCGTCCGCACCGGTCCGGGCCTGCTGACCGCGTACTACCTCTCTCCCCGGGACGGCAGGGCCGTGACCGTGGACACCGTTCCGCTGTACCTGAACCGGTGACGACGGTGACGGTCCGCCGCCGCGAGGCGGTGCCCCGGACACCCGGCAGCCGAAGGCGCCCGGGCCGACCGGCGCGGTCCCGGGGGAGGAGCCCGCGCTCCAGTGGTGGGCGCTGATCCGGACGCCGGTCAGGCAGTGGACCCACCCCCCTGAGAGGTGCTGATCAGCCTCCCGCCGCCGGGGCACGGCGGAAGGCCGGGGCCGGACACGACGGCCGCCCGGTCGGCGGAGGCGGTTCGGCCCAGGTCCTCACCTCACCCCGCCGCCGGACTCGGCGACACCGTGCTGTTCGCCGGCGGAGTGAGGACGACCTGCGGCTGGCCCGCGACCGCGGGCGGCGGGGTCAGGTTCTGGGCCGGCACGTTGGGAGAGGTGGTCTCCTGGACGAGGACCTGGCCGAAGTCGACCAGGCCGGTCTTCTCCACGACCGAGATGTGGTCCAGGACGGTGTTGTTGACCTGGTCGGCCAGAGCGCGGACCAGTGAGTTCCTCGTGGTGGTGCGGACGCTGGCGATCGTGGTGAGGAACTGGCCGTTCGTCGTGCGCACGGTGGTGGCCAGGTCGGTGTCGAACTGCTTGCCGCTTTCCGCGTTCAGCCGGGACTCGAGGCTCTGCTGCTGCGGCGACGGCTGGTTGGGCAGCGCGATCCCCAACTGGTTGGCGACATTGCGGCAGGCGGCGTCCAACGCGGCGTCCCCGTCGACCAGATGCTCCCCGGCGCTTCTGACCGCCTTCGTGGTCCCCTTCTTCAACGCCGTCTGACCGACGGGGTACTCCCACAGTCCGGCCGCGCGCACCTGGACGACGAAATCCCGGTCGGCTTCCGTCAGTGTCCCGGTCGCCGGGGCGGCGATGACCCGCGAGGGCGCGCTGCTGACCTTCTGAACTCCGAGCATGGAGGGGTAGAGGAGGGAACTGAGGGTGAAGCTGAGCGCGCCACCCACCACGAGAGTTCCCGCCGCCTTCTGTGAAACGAGCACCATGACTCCTGATCCGGTCCTTCGGATCCCGCACGCACAGACATACGGATGCGAGGGTTCCATGGAACCTTTTGGAATGGTCATGGATGGGTAAAGCGATGGGTGGTCGGCGAGCTTCTGAGGAGCCGTCAGTTCTGTGAGCGGCTGTTCCCCGGCCGGCCGCCGCCTTCCGCTCGACGGCGCGAAAAAGGGCCGTTCGACCCTACCGGTGGCCGGAGAAGGGACTGTTAGGCCCTATCGGGGCCGGGCGCCTCACGGCCGACCATGGAGCGGCGACCGGGAAGGGCCAGGTCCATTCCCGCACTTCTGGTCCTTTCCGGCTCGTCCACGACCCCTGGCGGGGAGGTTGCCGTTCGGTTGACGGGGGCCGGCGGACACCGGTTGTCGCCGCCCGTCACCGCCGCGACCCGTCCTGCCGGCCCGCGGCCGGCGTGGACCGCAAAAGCGCAGGCCGATTGAGTGCCTCGGGCATGCCCGGCGTACGGTCGGACTCGGCCGCCGCCCCCGCGACCGCCATCACGCAACCTTCACGATCACCGGTATTCCTGCACCTCGGCGCCCCGGTCGTCGACGCGGTCGCGGTGCCAACGGGGTTTCTCACGAGCGTGATTGGCCGATAACCGATCGCTAGTGAGGCTGATCGGATCAGTGTATGGTCACCTCTGAGCATGATGTGACGTCACATCAGGGGGATCTTCCTGTTTTCCCGCCTTTTGGTTGTGTCCCATCGGAGTCTCACCCCATACCACAACGGGACATGCAGGCGATGGTTTCACGACGAAAATCGGGTTGCCGACGGGCTGGGCCGTCGTCGGCGGCTTCCCGCACAGCGGCGTGACTAGCATGAGCCGTACGTGGTCGGAAGATCGCCTTCCCACCGGCTGACCTCCCTTCCGGCCCGCGGCGCTCCGTGCCGCCGTCCTGATTCCCCTGTTCGCACAGACCGAGGGACCGCTCCATGCCAGTGTCTGCTTCACCCCGCCAGCGCCAACCGGTGGGGGTGCCGCGCACCTCGTTCGCAGTACCGTCGGTAGTGCTGGTGGCGAGCGCCGCTGCCGGCGGCGTTGCGATCGCCTTGGCGCCGTCCGGCGCCTTCGCATGGGCCCTGGCTGTGGTGGTGACCGCCTGGGTGTGCGTGGCCGTCGCCGTCCTCGTCGGTCACCGGCTCGTCCACCGGGCCCGGAGAACGGCCGCCGAGCAGGAGGCGGAGAAGGGCCGTCTCGGGGCGGAGGCCAACCGGCGTGCGGCCGAGATATCCCACCTGGCCGGTGTGACGCTGCCCGCCGTGGCCGCACGGCTGCGGGAGGGCGCGAGCGCGGCCGACGTGCTGGGCAGCGTGCCGCCGACGTCCGACCCTCAACTTCAGCGGCTCGTGCACACCTTCGCCGCCGTCGTCGAGGAGGACGTGCACAGGACGGCCGCCGTGGACGGCGAGTACCGCAAGGCCCGGCACGAACTCGACCAGGCGGTGAACGAGTTGGAGCGGCTGGTGCGGGAGACGCTGCCCGTCTCGGTCGCCCGGCTGCGTGACGGCCGGTCCGCCGGTACCGTGCTCGCCGAGGTCGAGCTGCCCCGGCTGCCCGCGCTGCGTGCCCCGGCGGAATCGTTCATCCGCGAACTCGCCCTCAGCGAGCGGCGCGCCGCCGCGGCACAGGCCGCCTCCGCCAAGGCGCTCAGCCGCGTCCAGGCCAAGGCCGTGAGCATGCTCGCCGACCTGCGGGACATGCAGGAGCGGCACGGCGCGGAGGTCTTCGGGGACCTGCTGAAGCTGGATCACAGTACCTCCCAGCTGGGCCTGATGGCCGACCGGCTGGCGCTGCTCATGGGCGGCAGGTCCAGCCGCGCCTGGAACAAGCCGATCGTGATGGAGAGCATCCTGCGCGGTGCCGTCGGCCGCATCGCCGCCTACCAGCGGGTGCGCCTGCACTGCTCCACCCGCGCCGCGGTCTCCGGCTTCGCCGCCGAGGGTGTGATGCACCTGCTCGCCGAGCTGATGGACAACGCCGCGAACTTCTCCCCGCCGATCGACGAGGTGCACGTCTACGTCGAGGACCGCAGCGCCGGCATCGTCGTCACCATCGAGGACAGCGGCCTGAAGATGGCCGACGCGGCGATGCGGCGCGCCGAGGAGGCCGTGGCCGGCCGCGTCACCGACCTCGCCTCGCTACAGGGCACCAGGCTCGGACTGGCCGTGGTGGGGCGGCTCGCCGTGAAGTACGGCATCAGCGTCAACTACCGTCCCTCCTCCCGCGGCGGCACCGGCGTCGTCGTCCTGCTGCCCCTGGACCTGCTCGCCCAGCAGCGCGACCTGGCCACGCACGAGACGGCCGCCCCCCGGCTCGCGGCAGCGCCCGCCCCCGCGGCACCGGCGCCCGCCCCCGCGGCGCCCGCACCCGCGCCGCGCCCGCTGCCCGACGCCCCCGTCCGCCCCGCCGTCGCGGGGGCGGCGGTGGGATCGGAACCGCCCGCGGTCACCGAGCGCCCCGTCGCACGGCCCGGGCTTCCCGACCACGCGCGGCTCCGGCAGCCCGACGGCACCACGCCGAACGGTCTGCCGGTCCGTGCCCCCGGCCGCACCATGGCCGAGGCGGAGCGCGAACGCGAGCAGCGGCAGCGGGCGTCCGGGCAGGCCGATGACGCAGCGACGGCACCGGCGGCACCGAACCCCGCACGCGACGCGGGCTCGCGGTTCGGCGCCTTCCACCGCGCACGGCAGCCCGGAAACGCCACCGGAGACGGCACCGGAACGGGTACCGCCGGACCGGGTGCGCGTTTCGAGGCCGAGCCGCCGACGGCTTTGTAGTCCCAGCCCTTCCCGTACGGCGTCCGGGGCGACGGCGCCCCGTTCCGCTTGAGTTCGTGAGATAGGAGAAACGGGCCGGTGACCGGTCAGCCGGACACCACCGTCCCATCACCCATCATGCAGACCACCGACAACAGCCTCAGCTGGCTCCTGCACAGTCTCCTGGCGCAGACCCCCGGCGCGCGGCACGCCCTCGTCCTGTCCCGTGACGGCCTGAAGCTCTGCTGGAGCGAGCACCTGACGCTCGACCGGGCCGACCAACTGTCCGCGATCTGCTCCGGTATCCAGGCCCTCGCCCAAGGGGCCTCCATGGAGTTCGGCGACGGCACCGGCGGCGTCCGGCAGTCGATGACCGAGTTCCACGGCGGCCTGCTGTTCATCGTGGAGGCCGGCCAGGGGGCGCACCTCGCCGTCGTGGCCGGGGAGGAGGCCGATCCCGGGGTCGTCGGCCACCAGATGACGGAACTGGTCGAGCAGATCGGCGAGCATCTGCGGGCCGAGCCGCGGGCCCAGGCCGCGGGGAGCGGCACCTCGTGACGCGCAAACCCGTCGACACGGGTGATCCCGACCGGCTCTACACCATCACCGGCGGACGCAGCCGCGCCGACGACTCCTTCGACCTGGTCACCCTCATCGTCAGCGAGAGCGGGCCGGTGCCGGGCATGCAGTCGGAGCACGCCAGGATCCTGGAGATGTGCCGGCACCCCGCCGCCGTCGTCGAGATCGCCGCGGAACTCGGGCTGCCGGTCACGGTGGTACGGATCCTGCTCGGCGATCTGCTGGACATGGGCCGCATCACCGCCCGCCATCCGCGCGCGGCCCCGTCCGTCGCCGCCATGCCCGATTCCGCTCTACTCCAAGAGGTGCTCCATGGGCTCCGCAACCTCTGAGCTGCCCTCCCACCGCACGCCGCTGAACGACACCGCGGAGACCGGCCTGAAGATCGTCGTCGTCGGGGGGTTCGGCGTCGGCAAGACGACCCTGGTCCGCTCCGTCAGCGAGATCCGGCCGCTCAACACCGAGGAGGTGATGACCCAGGCGGGCGTGGGCGTCGACGAGAACGGCGCGGTGGCGACGAAGACCACCACGACGGTCGCGTTCGACTTCGGGCGGATCAGCCTCAACGACAGCATGGTGCTGTACCTGTTCGGAGCACCCGGACAGGAGCGCTTCTGGTTCCTGTGGGACAGGCTGTTCTCCGGCACCCTGGGCGCCGTCGTCCTCGTGGACACGCGCCGGATGGACGACTCCTGGTACGCGATAGACAGGCTGGAGCACCACCGCACCCCCTTCGTGGTGGCCGTCAACCGGTTCGACGACGGTGTCCGGTACTCCCTGGACGAGATCCGCCAGGCGCTCGCCCTGCCCGCCCACGTGCCGATGATCGACTGCGACGCACGGTCCCGGCAGTCCGGCAAGGACGTGCTGATCACCCTCGTCAATCACCTCCACGACATGGCCATCGCCCAGGAGGCGACACTGTGACCGACTCCGGCTATCCCTCCGCGCACCCGGCGCCCCCGGGCTGCCCCGCCCACGCCGACGCGGTACGCCTGGGCGGGCTCGAGTACCAGCAGGCGCCGTCACAGCTCTACCGGACGCTGCGCCGGGACTACGGCCCGGTCGCACCGGTCCTGCTCGACGGCGACATCCCCGCCTGGCTGGTCCTCGGCTACTCCGAGGTCACCTATGTGACCAGCCACGACGACCTGTTCGCCCGCGACTCACGGCGCTGGAACCAGTGGGAGAACATCCCGCAGGACTGGCCGCTGCTGCCGTTCGTCGGGTACCAGCCGTCGGTGCTGTTCACCGAGGGCGAGGAGCACCGGCGGCGGGCCGGAGTGATCACCCAGGCGCTGGAGGGCGTCGACCAGTTCGAGCTGTCCTACGACTGCCGCGAGATCGCCGACGACCTCATCGCGCGGTTCTCCGGCAGCGGCCAGGCGGAGCTGATGGCGGACTTCGCGCACGCCCTGCCCATGCGGGCCGCCGTGCAGATGTGCGGGATGCCGACCTCGGGCGACGACACCCGCCAACTCGTCGACGACCTGCGCGCCTCCCTGGACGCGGGGGAGGACGACGATCCCGTGGCGGCGTACGGGCGCGTGGGCGAGCGGCTGCGGCAGCTGGTGAAGGACAAGCGGGCCGCCCCCGGCCCGGACGTCACCTCGCGCATGCTGACCGACCAGGCCGGTCTCACGGACGAGGAGATCGTCCAGGACCTGATCTCCGTGATCGCGGCGGCGCAGCAGCCGACGGCGAACTGGATCGGCAACACGCTGCGTCTGCTGCTCACGGACGAGCGGTTCGCCGTGAACGTGTCGGGTGGCCGGCTCAGCGTCGGCGAGGCGCTCAACGAGGTGCTGTGGCTGGACACACCGACGCAGAACTTCATCGGGCGGTGGGCCACGCGGGACGTCCAGCTGGGCGGCCGGCAGATCAGGGCCGGCGACTGCCTGGTGCTGGGGCTGGCCGCGGCCAACACCGACCCGCAGATCTGGCCCGAGGGGCACGTGGGCGCGGAGAACGCCGCGCACCTGTCGTTCAGCAACGGCGAGCACCGCTGCCCCTATCCGGCTCCCCTGCTGGCGGACGTCATGGCGCGGACGGCGGTCGAGACGCTGCTGGAGCGGCTGCCCGACCTGGTGCTGACGTCGGAGCCGGAGGACCTGAGTTGGCGTCCGTCGATCTGGATGCGGGGCCTTACGGCGCTTCCGGTGCGGTTCACGCCGGTGATGCAGTAGCCCGGGTCCCCGGGCCCCGGCGAGGGGCCCGGACCCCGGCGCGCGCCGGCGAGCGGTGGATCGGTGTGCGGCGGACGGCGGATCGGCAGGCAGTGGACCGGCGGACGGTGACCGATCGGTACGGTCAACCCCGCACGGGGGTGAACCGCACCGGCAGGCTCTGCGGGCCGCGGGTGAAAACGCCCTGCTCGGCCGGTTCGAAGCCGTCGGCGAGACGTACGTCGGGCATGGCGTCGAGGAGCTGTCCGACGCCGATCTCCACCTCCGCCTTGGCCAGCAGCGCGCCGACGCAGAAGTGCCGGCCGAGCGCGAAGGCGAGATGGTCGGCGGCGGCGGAGAAGGCGGTCGTGGTGGTGAGGTCGTCGCGGAAGATGTCGAAGCGGTCGGGATCGCGGTAGCGGCTCTCGTCGCGGTTGGCGGCGCCTATCAGACAGGTGACGGTGGCCCCCGCGGGTACGGTGCCGCCGCTGAGCTTCACCTCCGTCGCCGACTGCCGCATGATCATGTGGACGGGCGGGGTGAACCGCAGGGTCTCGGCGAAGGCACGCGGGATCAGCGAGCGGTCCGCGCGGACGGCGGCGAGCTGGTCGGGGTGGAGCAGCAGGTTCGCGAAGATGCCGGCGATGGCCTTGTCGGTGGTCTCCCCGCCGGCGGCGAGCAGCAGGCTGCAGAACGCCTTGACGTCCTCGTCGCTCATCCGCACCCCGTCGACCTCGGCGGCGCACAGCGTGGACAGCAGGTCGTCCCCGAGGTTCTCGCGGCGGTCCCGGATGATCGGCAGCATGTACTCGGCGAACTCCACCCGGGTCCGCTCACCGGCCGCCGTCACCTCGGGGTCGCCCGAGAGGTTCCCGAGGAAGGCGATGACGGTCGTGTACCAGCGGTGGAAGCGGGCGTGGTCGGCCTTGTCCAGGCCCAGCATGTCCGCGATGACGTTGACGGGGAAGCGGGTGGCGTAGTCGGCGACCAGGTCGACGGATCCGGTGTGCCGGAAGGCGTCGATCAGTTCGCGGGAGTTGCGCTCGATGACGGGCAGGAACTTCTGCTCCAGGTCGCTGCCGCGGAAGGCGGGGGCGACCAGGGCCCGGCGTACGGCGTGCTCCCGCCCACTGAGCTGGAGGATCGTCTTGCCGTGCACGGGCTCGATCTGCCAGGCGTAGTTGTCGGTCGTGAACTCGCCGGCCTTGTCCTTGAAGACGCGCTCGACGTCCTCGTAGCGGGAGACGATGTAGCTCTGGGTGGCCTCGTGCCAGATGAGGGGCGCGGTCTCCCGCATGACCTTGTAGGCGGGATAGGGGGCCGCGGCGAACTCGGCCGAGAGGATGTCGGGCACCTGCTGTGCGGTGGACATGTGGCTCCCTGGTCTCATGGTGTCGCGTACCGGACAAGGTTAATGATCAACCTTCAGGTGCGACAGAGGGAGCGGGATCCGGCCGTCCACGGGGTGGGCATCGGCCGGAAATCGCCCCTGGGTGCTTGCCGCGTACGGTACGCGCAGTTCGGCCCAGACGGTCTTGCCGGGGGGGCGGTCGGGCGAGGGGTGACGCCCCAGTCGTCCGCGAGGGCGGCGACGAGGTGGAGGCCGCGGCCGGACTCGGACAGGGAGTCGGGGGCCGGGGGAGCGGGCGAGGGTTGCTTCTCGGCGCGGGTGTCGGTCACCTCGATGCGGAAGGTGCCCTTGGCCAGGGTGAGTCGGAGGTGGAAGTCCCGGCCGGGGACGTGGCCGTGGCGTACGGCGTTGGCGGTCAGTTCGGCTGTGATGAGGGTGAGTGTCTCGTTCACCGGGGCCGTGTAGGGGTGGCCCCAGTCGTTCAGACGGTGCGAGACCAGTCGGCGTGCGAGTCGGGCCCCGCGCGGGGTCGAGGTGAAGCGCATGGTGAATTCGCTGTCGGGTGCGGGGTGCTGTGGCAGGTGCCCGTTCGGGGGAGCCGCTGACTTCATGGGGTCAACGGTCGCGGCCCCTGCGTAGCGTTGACCAGGAGCGACGTGCTGACGGGTGCCTGCTGTACACGTGGGCGGTGCGCTTGTATGCGGCGCGGGGCGTGACGGTTTCCTGGCGCCGCGCGTTGGGCGAAGTCCGGTGACTGTGACGGTCGTACGGGAGGAGCTGCGGCGTGGAGGACGAGGTTCAGCAGCCGGGGTACGAGTCCGGGGCGGGCGGGTTGTGCGTGTTCGGGCGGCAGTTGAAGCTGTTCCGGGAGCGGGCGGGGATGGATCGCGCGAGGTTCGGGTCGCTGACCGGGTACTCGGCCTCGACGATCGCGGCGTTCGAGCAGGGCAGGCGTATCCCGCCGCCGAGGTTCATCGAGCAGGCGGATGAAGTGCTGGGGGCGGGCGGGGTGTTGTGCGCGAGCAAGGAGGAGGTGGCTCGGGCTCAGTATCCGTCGTTCTTTCGGGATGCGGCGCGGTTGGAGGCGGAGGCCGTTGAGCTGCATCTGTATGCGAACCAGGCAGTGCCTGGGCTCTTGCAGACGGAGGAGTATGCGCGCGCCGTCTTCATGATGATGCGGCCGCCCATGGATGACGAGCTGATCGAGCAGCGAGTGTCCGCGCGTCTGGCTCGGCAGGAGATCTTGTCTGGCCGTGATGCACCGCTCGCCAGCTTTGTCATCGATGAGGCGGTCCTGAAGCGTCCTATCGGAGGGCGGGAAGTCCTGCGTGGCCAGCTAGAGCACATCCTTCTGACGGGGGAGCGGCGGAACATCGAGATCTTGGAGGCCAAGTACGGGATCCTCCGGGCAAACAGGCCCTGACTCCTCGTGAATCATTGGCGTACGTAGAGAAGTTGCTGGGAGAGCCATGAACGAGCACGTACATCAGCCCCCCATAGGCCAGTTGACATGGCGCAGAAGCAGCTACAGCAGCGAGGAAGGCGGCGAATGCGTCGAGCTCGCCGCCTCCCCCGGCACGGTCCACGTCCGCGACTCGAAGGACACAACCCGCGCCCCCCTGGCCATCGAACCCACGGCCTGGACCGCGTTCGTCGAGTTCGCGGCACTCTGACAGGGGCAGGGCCCTGCGTACGCCCCGGCGGGCGCTTTGGGAGCGCCTGCTCACCCGCGCCGGGTCCGCGCGGTGGCTCCGTGACGGTCTCCGCACCAGGCGGCGCCCGGAAGGCTGCGGCCTTCCGAGGCGCGTGGTGCGGAAGGGCCCCCTGCGCCGCAATGGACTGCTCCACCACGCACAACCTTCCGGAAGGCCGCCGGTCTGAACAGGCACACACCTACGCGGAACTACTGGGGGTAGTCATGCGACGGATAGGTACTGCACTGGCCGCCATGGTGCTGGCGGGCGGCGGCCTGCTGGCCGGCACGGTTCCGGCGGTGGCCGCGCCGACGGCCGTGGACTGTGCCGTGACATGGGGGAGCCTGGACAAGTCCGGTGACGCGGTTGCCTCCAGGCGACTGGCCGGCGTGCGGGCCGGGCAGCACGAGTGCTTCGACCGGCTGGTCTTCGACGCCGCGGGCACGGCGGCCGACCCGATCGGCTACTACGTTCGCTACGTCGACGTGCTGCACCAGGACCCGTCCGACGCCGTGGTCCCGATCAAGGGCGGAGCCGTTCTGGAGATCTCGCTGTTCTCCCCGCGCTACGACCCCGAGACCGGCGAGCCCTACCCGCCGCTTCCGGCCGTCGACGTCGCCGGGTACCGGACCTTCCGGGAGTTCAAGTTCACCGGTGGCTCCGAGGGCCACACCCAGGCCGGGCTGGGCGTCCGCGCCCGGCTGCCGTTCCGGGTCTTCCAGACGGCCAACCATCTCGTGGTGGACGTGGCCCACACCTGGTGACCGTGTACAGCCGGGGGCGTGTCTCTTCCGGCACGCCCCCGGCGGCCACGGCCAAGCCAGGCAGGAAGGCATGAACGGGCAGGCGGGGAACCGGAGTTCGATCGTAGGATGGGCCGCGAGCGATCCCCGCCCCGCCGAAGGAGGTACCCGGCCCATGGCCGACCCCGTGACCGCGCCCGAGCCGGCCGAGCGGCAGGAGATCGACACGTCGGTGCCGCATTCCGCCCGCATCTGGAACTACTGGCTCGGCGGCAAGGACAACTATCCCGTCGACGAGGCGGCCGGCGACGCGTACACCGATGTCTTTCCCGGGATCGTCACCATCGCCCGCTCCAGCCGGGCCTTCCTGCGGCGCACCATCACGTGTCTCGTCTCCGAGGCGGGGATCCGGCAGTTCCTGGACGTCGGTACCGGGCTGCCGACCGCGCAGAACACCCACGAGGTCGCCCAGAGGCTCGCTCCCGAGGCGCGGATCGTCTATGTGGACAACGATCCGATGGTGCTCGCGCATGCCCGGGCGCTGCTCACCTCCACGGAGGAGGGTGCGACCGCCTACATCGACGCCGATGTGACGGACCCGGACCGGATTCTCGAAGCCGCCGCCAGGACGCTGGACCTCGGTCGTCCCACCGCGCTCATCCTCAGCAACATCCTCGGCCATGTCGCCGACCACGACCAGGCCCGTTCCATTGTCACCCGGCTGATGGACGCCCTGCCCTCGGGCAGTTACCTCTCGATCAACGACGGGTCGCGCGGCATCGACCCCGTCTTCGAACAGGCCCAGGACGCCTACAACAACAGCGGCGCCGTGCCCTACAACCTGCGCGGCATCGATGAGATCACCGCGTTCTTCGACGGTCTGGAGCTCGTCGAACCCGGTGTCGTGTCGGTGACGGAGTGGCGGCCGGAGCCCGGTTCGGGTGCTCCGCAGGTCGTCGCCGAGCACGGTGGACTCGCGCGGAAGCCCTGACGGCACGAGGGGGGCGGGACCTGGGCGGACCGCTTCGGACCCGGGCGGTCCGGGTCCGGGACCGCCGCCCGCCCCCGCTCGCGGCGCGGGTCAGGAGACGGAGGCCGTGTCCGGTGCCGTGTCCCGCGCCGTGTCCCGTGCCCCGGCCCGGCCGGAGACACGCTGGCGGACCACGGCGAAGACGACGACGGCCAGGGCCACCAGGGTGGACAGGACCACCTGGTCGCGGCCGCCGCCGTTGCTCGTGTCGGTGAGCATGTAGCCGAGCACGAAGGTGATCAGGGCGATGGTGGCCCAGGTCAGGTAGGGGTAGAGCCACATCCTGACGATCAGTTTCTCCGGTGCCTCGCGCTCGATGACGCGGCGCATCCGCAGCTGGGAGAAGCAGATGACCAGCCACACGAACAGGGCGATCGCGCCGGAGGAGTTCAGGAGGAACTGGAAGACCGTGTCCGGCCACAGGTAGTTGAAGGCGACGGCGACGAAGCCGAAGACGACCGAGGCGAGGATGGCCGCCCGCGGCACCCCGCGGCCGGTCGTCCGCGCGAACGCGGCCGGGGCGTCGTTGCGGCCGCCCAGGGAGAACGCCATGCGGGAGGCCGTGTACAGGCCGGAGTTGAGGCAGGAGAGCACGGACGTCAGCACGATGGCGTTCATGATCTGGGCCGCGTGCGGGATGCCGATGGAGCTGAGCGCGGCGACGTAGGAGCCGTCCTTGAGGATCGCCGGGTCGTCCCAGCGCAGCAGGGAGACGACGATCAGGATGGAGCCCAGGTAGAACACGGCGATGCGCCAGATGACGCTGTTGGTCGCCTTGGTGACCGCGGCCCTCGGGTCGGCGGTCTCGCCCGCCGCCAGCGTGACGATCTCGCTGCCCATGAAGGAGAAGACCACCATCAGGACACCGGTGAGGATGGCGCCGGGGCCGTGGGGGAGGAAGCCGCCGTGCGCGGTGAGGTTGGTGAAGCCGGACGCCGGGTGGTCGGAGCCGGGCAGCAGGCCGAAGAGGGCGAGGCCGCCGATCACGATGAACGCGGCGATGGCGACCACCTTGATGCCGGCGAACCAGAACTCGAACTCGCCGTAGGAGCTGACCGAGGCGAGGTTGGTGGCGGTCAGGACGAGCATGACGATCAGTGCCCAGCCCCACTGCGGGACCGCCGGGATCCAGCCGGCCAGGATCTTCGCCCCGGCGGTCGCCTCGACGGCGAGCACCACGACCCAGAAGAACCAGTACAGCCAGCCGATGGTGAAGCCGGCCCAGCGGCCCAGGGCGCGGTCGGCGTAGGCGGAGAACGAGCCGGAGCTGGGGTTGGCCGCGGCCATCTCGCCGAGCATGCGCATCACCAGGACGACGAGGATGCCGACCAGCGCGTACGACACCAGGATGCCGGGGCCGGCGGCGGCGATGCCGGAGCCGGAGCCGACGAACAGGCCGGCGCCGATGACGCCGCCGATGGCGATCATCGACAGGTGGCGGCTCTTGAGTCCGGCCTTCAGACCGGGCTCGGTGGGTGGGCTTGCGGGCAGGGTTGTGGTCATCTCGCCATCCATGGAGGGGGTGCGGACCAGGGCGTCACGGAAATTAGTTCAGTAGGATCTAAAAAAACAGTCTTGTTTAAATGTTCACCTTGCTCTATTTTCCGTTCAGCGTGGAGCCACGCCCTCCGGGCGCGGCCGTCGCCCCGTCCCCCCGTGTTCCGGCCCTGAGGGGAACTCATGCACGTAGCAGCACCGTGGTCGCCGTTAGGGTGGCGTCGTGGTGAACACAGCGGGCAAGTTCGGCCCCTACAGCCAGCCGGGTCCCGGGCGGCCCGCGCCGGGTGCCGGGGCCCTGGCCGCCCGTGTCCTGCCCGGCCGGGGCCTGACGGGAGCGGAACTCGTCCGCTCGCGGATCGCCCTGCGGGTGCGGCTGCGGTCCGCGGCGCCCGGAGACCGGCTGCCGGACGCCGGGGTGCTCTCCGAGGAACTGGGGATCAGTGAGATCACCGTGCGCCGCGCGCTGGAGGGCATGTGCCAGGACGGTTTGCTCGACCGCCGCCGGGGCCGGTCCGGCGGCACGTTCGTGGCCGGGGAGTGGGACACGGTCGTCGCCGTGCTGCACGATCCCGCCGAGGCGGCCGCGCTGGACGCGGTCCACGTGCTCCTGGAGTGCGGCCTGGTCTCCCACGCGGTGGGCGAGCTCCCGGACGGCGGGCTGGACGGGCTGCGGGCGCTGGTCGAGGAGATGGACCGGTCCGAAGCGCCGGCCCGGCTGCTCGAACTGGAGACCCGCTTCCACCTCGACCTCGCCCAGGCGCTCGGCGGCCCCGGTATCCGCGAGTTCGCCGCCGACCTGCTCGGCCGCCAGTGCCTGCTGGTGCCGGCCCCGGCGCCCGAAGCCGTCCGGGCGCGCAACCACCACCACGCCGACCTGCTCGACGAACTGGCCCGCGGAGCCATGGCCGAGGCGGTGGCCGCGGTGAAGGCCCACCGGGACACCGAACCGGCCTGACGCCGGCCCCCGCAGTCCCCGGCGACCGCCTCGCCCCGACCCCACCACCCGCTTAAGGAGCTGGCGCCATGTCCGACCCCGCAGCCGCCGGACCGCCGCCGACACCGGGCCCCGCCGGATCCGCGCCCCAGCGGCTGCGCGGCGGTGTCCTCGGCATGGCCGACATCGCCGCCGCCACCATGGCCAACGTCGGTCCGGCCATGAGCTTCTTCTTCGGTTTCGCCTTCCTGGCCACCACCGCGGGCGTCGCCTCCCCGCTGACCATCGCCGCCGCCGGCGTCGCCGTCGCCCTGCTGGGCAACACCCTGGCCGAGTTCTCCCGGGCGCATCCCTCGGCGGGCAGTTTCATCACCTTCGTCGGCCGGACCTTCGGGCCGGTCAGCGCGGTGACCACGGCCCTGCTCGCCGGACTCGGCTACATCATCGCGATGGCCTCCGTGATCGCCATCTCGGGCGGTTTCGTGCAGATCACCCTGCACCACTACACCGGCCTCGACGTGCCCTGGATCATCTGGACGCTGCTGCTGACGGGGCTGTCGGTCGTTCTGATGCTGCGCGGGATCGTGGTCTCCACCAAGTGGGCCGGCTACTTCTTCGCCGTGGAGATGCTGGTCCTCGTCGTGGTCTCGGTCGTGGCGCTCGCCGAGCACCGCGGCGGCCTGTCCGCCGACCCGTTCCTGCCCGGTCACATCACCCACGGCGTCAGAGGGCTGGCCGCGGGCTTCCCGCTCGCCGTGTACCTGTTCGTCGGCTGGGAGAACTCCGCGGCGCTGGCCGAGGAGACCGAGAACCCCCGGCGCAACGTCGGCCGCGCGGTCTTCTCCTCCGTCGCCATCATGACGGTGAGCTACATCCTCTTCGCCTACGCCACCGTGACCGGCTTCGGCTACGACGTCGAACGGCTCGGCGACTCACCCATCCCCTTCGTCGACCTCGCCCAGAACACGTTCGGCGCGCTGGCCGTCCTCGCCTACGTCGGCGGCCTGACCTCCACCCTCGGCGTGCTGATCGCCGGCATCAACTCCCAGGCCCGGCTGATCTTCAACGCCGGACGGGAGGGGCTGCTGCCGTCCTTCTTCGGCTACGTCCATCCCACCCGCCGTACGCCGAACAACGCGATCGTCACCTTCGCCGTCACCGCCCTGCTGATCATCGGCGGCTGGGGGCTCGGGCACCTGCTGGGCGCCGACGGCGGTCCGATGGACCCGGTGGTCTTCTTCACCGAGTCCTCCAGCCTGGGCACGATCCTGATCCTGCTGGTCTACCTGGCCTCCAACATCGCCCTGCCGCTGTACTACCGCAGGTACCGGCCGCAGGAGTTCCGGACCGTGCGGCATCTCGTCCTGCCGGCGACCGGCGCCCTGGCGATCCTGGTTCCCCTCTACTACCTCACCAAGCCCGGCCAGCCCGCCCCGTACAGCTGGTTCCCGTACATCGCCCTGGCCGCCCTGCTGGCGGCGGTCTGCTACGCCACGGTACTGGTCCGCCGCGACCCGCGGCTGGCCGACCGGGTCGGCTCCGTCGTCGCCGATGAGGAGTGACCTCCGGTCTGCCGCCACCCCGGCCGCGGGGAGCGCCGGGCGTTCCCGGTGAGCCGCCGTGCGCGGCCGCCCGGCTCGCGCGGACCTGTCCGGCCGACGCCGTCGTGCCCAGTTGGTAGTTGGTAGCTGGTAGCTGGTCGGGGCCGGCGACCGGATGAGCCCGCCGCCGGCCCAGCGGCCGACGGCCGAGCGCGTGGGCGCCACGGTCGTCGAGGCACCCGGCGGCCATGCCGGCCGGGTGGCGCGGCCCGAGGCGGTCGTCGGTGTCATCGACGGCGCCACCGCCGCCGGTTGAGACACCTGTCGGCCCAAGTCATGTCCGTGGAACAGCTCATGTGCGTAGGCTGGGCCCCCGCGCGGCACATAGACATCCCGCGCGGAGCACATCGACGAGAGGCCCGATCGCATGTCCGAGTCACCCGGCACCGAGCTGGCGTCCGAGTACAGCGCGCGGATCGCGCAGGACCTCGAACTCAACGCCGAGGAACAGGACCGCCTCGCCACCGAGATCGCCGCCCTGGAAGAACAACTGCGCGCGGTACGGGAGAACAGGGTGGTGCTGGAGCGGCTCCGGCAGGCGCTCACCCCGCAGGCCCCCGCCCCCGCCTCCGTCTCGGCCACGGCCTCCGGCTCCGGAACCGCCGAACCGGCTGAGCCGGCCGAAGCAACCGATGCCGTCGAGGCCGCCGTGCCGCACCAGCGCACCGAGCCCGCGGTGAAACGCCGTGCCTCGGCGAAGCCGAGCCCCACGCAGACGAAGCAGAGCCTCATCGAGGCCGTGCACACCTACCTCGCCCAGCAGCGGGAACCGGTGTCCGCGACCGACGTCGCCGAGGCGATCAGGGCGGCCCGGCCCGGCCGCACCATCAAGACGACGGTCATCCGTACGACCCTGGAGAACCTGGTCGCCAAGAACCGGGCCCGGCGCACCAAGCAGGGCAGGGCCGTCTCCTACACGCTCTCGGCGTCGCAGGATCCCCAGGCACCGGAGGCCGATACGGACGCCGAGGCCTAGGGACCGCCGCCCCCCTCGATCCGCCGCCGGTCCGGCCGGGAGACATATGTCTCGGCCGGACCGGCGGAGACGTGTCACCTTTGCGGCACCGACAGCACATGAACTCAAGCCGCCCGCAGACATGTCCGGGTGTCTTCATGTGCGAACGTTCAGATACGTGAGGCACGTCTCCTCCTGGGCAGCTGGAGGCCACCATCGCGGGCAGGAGGGGACGTGTCGTTCAGCGTCCACCGCATCCTGGCCTCGGTCGTGGACGGTTCGGTGGACCACGGGTGCGAGTAGACGGGGTACGGGAAATCCCGGCGAGAACGATCATGGCCGTCCAGGTAGCGCTCGCCGACCGACGTGGCCCGGCCGACGAGTCGAGAGCAGGAGGCTCAGCGGGCCAGCAGGCTCTGGATCGCGGCCGCGATCTCGTCGGGTGCCTCTTCGGCCATGAAGTGCCCGGCGCGGGTCAGCCGGTGATCCAGGTCCGGCGCCCACGCCTTCCACACCCCGGCAGCGTCGTAGCCCAGCTGCGCGCCCCAGTCCTGCTGGACGACCGTCACGGGCATGGCCAGTTGCGACCCGGCGTCCAGGTCCGCCTGGTCGTGCATGACGTCGATGTCCGCCGAGGCCCGGTAGTCCGCGACGATCGACGTCACCGCCGCGGCGCTCGCGCGCAGGTATTCGGCACGCACATCCTCGGGCATGGCGGTCGGGTCGTTGGCCCAGGCGTCGAGGAACGAGCCGAAGAACGCGTCCGCACTGCCCGCGATCATCGCCTCCGGCAAGCCCGGCGGCTGCGCCATCAGGAAGAGGTGGTAGCCGACCGCCGCCGAGACGCCATGCAGGACGTTCCACATGTCGAGCGTCGGCACGATGTCGAGGATGCCCAGGTGCGTGACGGTCTCAGGGTGGTCCAACCCCGCCCGGAAGGCGACCAGGGCGCCTCGGTCGTGGCCGACGAGGGCAAAGCGCTCGTGGCCGAGCGCCGCCGCCAGGGACACGACGTCGGCGGCCATGGTGCGCTTGGCGTACACATCGGGGCCGGTGGCCGCCGGCTTGTCGCTCGCGCCGTAGCCCCGCAGGTCAGGACAGATCACCGTGTGCTCGTCGGCGAGCCGCTCGGCGACGTGTCGCCACATCAGGTGGGTCTGGGGAAAACCGTGCAGCAGTACGACCGGGCTGCCGCTGCCGCCGACAGCCGCAGCCAGCTCCACACCGTCCGTACCGGGCAGGCGAACGTGATCGAAGCCGGGAATGGTGAGCGTCATGAGGGACCACCCTTTGGGGTCGGGGACTTGACCGGATCAGCGTGGGCGACGGCGATCAGCAGCCGATCAGTACGGTTGGGCGCAGCCGGCCCCTGGCACGGAGGATGGGGGCATGCGAATCGACGTGCTCGGTGCGGTGCGGGCCCTCCGCGACGACGGCAGCCCGGTTGACCTGGGCGGCCCCCGCCATCGTGAGGTACTCGCCCGGCTCGTCGCCGCCGAGGCACGGATGGTCACCACCGACACCCTTGTCGATGACCTGTGGACCGATCCGCCGGCCCGCGCCGTGGGTGCTTTGCGTACGTTCGTCGCCGCGCTGCGCCGTGCCCTCGAACCCGACCGGCCGCCCCGCAATCCGCCGCGCGTCATCGTCACCGAAGGCCCCGGCTACGCGCTGCGCCTGCCGCGCGATGACGTGGACGTCCATCGGTTCCAGGACACCCTGGCCCGAGCCCGCCGCAACCCCGACGCGGTCACCGACCTCAGCGCGGCACTCGCGACCTGGCGCGGACCCGCCTACGCCGATGTGACCGGCTCCGCGTGGGCGCAGCGCGAGCGGACCCGACTGGAGGAACTGAGGTTGGAGGGGGTGGAACTGCGCGCCCGCATCCTCCTCGACTCCGGGGAAGGGGCCGACCTCGTCGCCGAACTGGGTGCCCATGTCGCCGAACACCCGTGGCGCGAGCCGGCCTGGGAGCTGCTTGCCCGCGCGCTGTACCGCGCGGGCCGCCAGGCCGACGCACTGGCCATCCTCCGCCGCGCCCGCGCGATGCTCCTCGACCAACTCGGACTCGACCCCAGTGCCGGCCTTCAGCGCCTGGAGACGGACATCCTCAACGGGTCCGCGCCCCCAGAAGGAGCGCGTACCGCGTGGACCGGCCATGGTGCCCGGCTCGGCCCGCGCACCACCGTGGATCTGGCCCGCACCCTCGCGCTGGCGGGTGGTGACGCCCTCGTCCACTCTCGGCGCGACCGCCTCGCCGCCATCCGTGCGGCGGAACGCACGGGAGACCTCTCGCTGACCGCCCGGACCATCGGCGCCTACGACGTGCCCGCCCTCTGGAGCCGTGCCGACGACCCCGAGCAGTCCCGCGCCGTCGTCGCGGCTGCCGAGCGCACGCTCACCGGGCTCGGCCCAGACGGCCCCGCCGACCTGCGCGCCCGCCTCCTGGCCACGGTCGCCGTCGAGAGCCGCAGCGCCGATCTGTCCGGGACCGAGCTGAAGCACGCGCGGCAGGCGGCGCGACAGGCAGAGGAGCTGGCACGGCACTTGGCCGACCCCGCCCTGCTCGCCTTCGCCCTCAACGGGGTGTACGTGCAGTCCTTCACCCGCCCCGGGCTCGCGGCGGCACGGGACAGGACCGGCGCCGAGATCCTCGACCTGGCCACCCGGCACGAGCTGCCGAACTTCGCCGTACTCGGCCGACTCGTCCGCCTGCAATCCGCCTCGGCCCTCGGCGACCTCGACGCCGCGACCTCACACGCCACGGCAGCCGACCAGCTCGCCGCCACCACCGAGGCACCCCTCGTCCCCGTCCTCACCGGGTGGTTCAGGGCCCAGGCCACAGCCGCCCGCAGCGCCGAACCCGGCGGACCGACCGCCGCCACGGCAGCAGCGCACTACCGCTGTGCCGAGGACGCCCTCCGGACGGCCGGAATGCCGGGACTGCACCGCGGCCTGTTCCCGCTCGCCCTCCTGGGACTGCGCCTGCTGCACGACCGGCCGGCGCCCACCGACCCGCACCTCGACTGGGGCCCGTACAGGCCCTGGACGCGCCCCCTCGTCCTGCTCGCCCAGGACCGGGGCGAGGAGGCCCGTACCGCCCTCGCTGCGGTACCCGAACCACCACGTGACCACATGCAGGAGGCCATGTGGTGCCTGACCGCCCGCGCCGCCGTACGCCTCGGCGAGCGCGGAATCGCCGCACACTCCGCGGCTGCCCTGCGTGATGCCAGTGCAGAACACGCCGGAGCCGCTAGCGGAATGCTGACCCTGGGCCCGGTGGCGCGATACCTGGCAGAGGCGGAGGCATGCGCCCGAGCGGGGTAAGCGACCGCGATCCGCGAACCCCGAGCCCGTCCGCGCTCACCCCACGGCCCCGGCAGAATCAGGTCGCCATGACGTTCAGGGGCACCCGTCGCCGACGCCAGGCGGTTGGCGACGGTCTCGATGCCACGCGTGGTGAAGCACACCTACCTCGCCCGGCAACGGGAACCGGTGTCCGCGACCGACGTCGCCGAGGCGATCAGGGCGGCCCGGCCCGGCCGCACCATCAGGGCCCGCGCCCGCGCGGTCTCGGCGCCGGGTGCCCTACGGCGCGGCCGTGCCCAGCGAGCGTTCCGTGACCCGCGCCAGATGCCGCTCGAACGTCTCGCGGACGTCCGGAGTCAGCGTCCGCAAGGCCACCAGCGCCGTGATCACCACGTCGCACAGTTCGCCCTGGACGTCCTCCCAGGTGTGGGTGACGCCCTTGCGGGGGTTCTGGCCGGTCGCGCCGATCACCGCCTGGGCGACCTCGCCCACCTCCTCCGTGAGCTTGAGCATCCGCAGCACGAGGCCGGTCTCGCCGCCGTGCCGGCGGTTGGCGTCCAGCCAGGTCCAGAGGTCTTCGATGGAGGTCCACAGGTCCGGGGCTTCCGGGGCTTCCGGGGTGGCCGGGCGGTTCGCAGGCGGTGTCGTCCGCTGTTCCTGTTCCTGTTCCTCTTCCTGTTCCGTCATGGCGGACAGCCTGCCCCACCCCCCCACCCCGCCTCGCCCCTACTCCTCGAAGAGCGCCTCCTGCTCGCCCTCCTTCGCCCGCCGCACCCGCCGGTTCCGGGCGCCGATGACCACGGCCGTCACCGCCCCCGTCACGCCGAGGGCCGCCGGGACCATCCAGCCGCGGTCCAGGACATGGCCGAACGCGTGGTCCAGGGAGAGCCGGCCGGGGCCGGTGACGGCGAGGCCCGCGGTGGCCAGGCCCAGGGTCGCCGCGTACTCGTAGCCGCCCTCCTGGGCGAAGAAGCCGTTCGGCTTGTGCAGGGCGGTCGCGCCCGCCATCGAGCCGGCCGCCGCGGCGCCCGCCGCCGGTGTCGCCAGGCCCAGCGCCAGCAGCGCCCCGCCGCCCGCCTCCGCCAGCCCCGCCGCCAGCGCGCTCTGCCTGCCGGGCGCGTACCCGACCGACTCCATGTACTGGCCCGTGCCCTTGATCCCGCCCCCGCCGAACCAGCCGAACAGCTTCTGCGCACCGTGCGCGGCCAGTACCCCGCCGGTGCCCAGCCGGAGCAGCAGCAGGCCCACGTCACGTCGGTCGTAGCAGGTCACAGGAACTCCCATCGGCGGCAACGGATCGCGGGTTTCCACCGTCGCACCCGGCACACCCGATCGGCCCGTCGTCGCCGCCGTTCGGGTGGCGGGCGGGTGGCGGGCCGCCGGGACCGATGTGACGCTGACTGGCATGACGATCAAGACAGCCAAGCTCAGCGACCCGGCCGTCCGGGCCTTCGTCACCGCCGTCAACTCCAACGACCGCGAGCGCCTCCGGGATCTCCTCACGCCGGACGCGACCATGGCGGACGACGGTTCCGACCGGAACCTGGACGACTGGATCGACCGGGAGATCTTCTCCTCCAACGGCCACATCGACGTGGACAACGAGTCCAACGGCGGCCACTCCCTGCTGGCTCACTACCGCAACGACACCTGGGGCGAGATGGTCACCCGCTGGGACTTCACGGTCGAGGAGGACGGCCGCATCTCCCGCTTCGAGACCGGACAGGCATGAACTCTTGCCTTCGTGTGCGCTCCAACTCCTAGCGTCCTCAACCATGGAAACCAAAAGGACGGAAACCAAAGGGACGGGAAGCGAAGGCACGGCAACCGCAGGCACGGCAACCGGCAGTGCCACCAGGATCCTGGGGCGTTCCGGCATCCGCGTCAGCGCGCTCGGCTTCGGCTGCTGGGCCATCGGCGGTGAGTGGCAGGACGCCACCGGGCAGCCGCTCGGCTGGGGCAAGGTCGACGACGAGGAGTCCGTACGGGCGATCCACCGCGCCCTCGACCTCGGCGTCACCTTCTTCGACACCGCCGACACCTACGGCGCCGGTCACAGCGAGCGGGTTCTCGGCCGCGCCCTCGGCAAGCGGCGCGACGAGGTCGTCGTCGCCACCAAGTGGGGCAACGTCTTCGATGAGGAGACCCGCACCCTCATCGGCCGTGACGACTCCCCGGCCCACGTCCGCCGCGCCCTCACCGCCTCCCTGCGCCGCCTCGGCACCGACCACGTCGACCTCTACCAGCTGCACATCTCCGACGCCGACCCGGCCCGCGCCGCCGGACTTCGGGACGTGTGCGAGGAGTTGGCCGGCGAGGGACTGATCCGGGCCTACGGCTGGAGCACCGACGACCCGGCCCGCGCCGCCGTCTTCGCCGAGGGGCCGCACTGCACGGCCGTGCAGCACACCCTCAACGTGCTCCAGGACGCTCCGCGACTCATCGCGTTCGCCGAGCAGTCGGAGCTCGCCGCCATCAACCGCAGCCCGCTCGCCATGGGGTTGCTGGGCGGACGGCGGGCGGGGGCCGCGGCGGGCGACATCCGCAGCAGGCCGCCGGCCTGGCTGCCCGGGTTCGGGGACGGCGACGGCGCGGACCCCGCGTGGGTCGAGCGGATCGATTCCCTGCGCGAGGTCCTCACCAGCGACGGGCGGACCCTCGCCCAGGGCTCCCTCGCCTGGATCTGGGCCCGTAGCCCGCGCACGGTCCCGATCCCCGGCTTCCGGTCCGTCGCCCAGGCCGAGCAGAACGCCGGCGCGATGGCGAAGGGGCCGCTCACCGCCGAGCAGATGGCCGAGATCGACCGTCTCCTCGGGCGCTGAGCGGCCCCGAGGGCCCGCGCGCGGAACTCAGTGCCCCTGGCCGCCGCCGTACCCCGCCTGCTGCGGCTGGGCCGCGGTGTGCGCGGCCGCCTGCTGCGCGTACCGCCGGCCGCCGCCCTGCTCGGTGAGGGTGATCTGGCCGGCCTTGATGGTGGCCAGACGCGGGGCGCGGCGGGCGATGGAGGAGTCGTGGGTGACCATGACGAAGGTCAGCCCGTACTCGTGCCACAGACCTTCCAGGAGGGCCATGATGTCGTCGCGGGTGCCCTCGTCGAGGTTGCCGGTCGGCTCGTCGGCGAGCAGCACCTTCGGCTTCTTCACCAGCGCGCGGGCGATCGCGACGCGCTGCTGCTGGCCGCCGGAGAGCTCGGAGGGGGCGTGCGTGAGGCGCTCGCCCAGGCCCACCGAACGCAGGGCCTCGGCGGCGCGCTCGCGGCGCTCGGCCGGCTTGACGCCCAGCGGGACGAGGGCCGTCTCGACGTTCTCCTGAGCGGTGAGCGTCGGGATGAGGTTGAACGACTGGAAGATGATGCCGATCTTCTCGGCGCGCAGCCGGGTCAGTTTGGTCTCGCTGATCCGGGCGAGGTCGACGCCGTCCAGCTCGACGCTTCCCTCGGTCGGGCGGTCCAGGCCGCCGATCATCTGGAGCAGGGTCGACTTGCCGCCGCCGGTCGGGCCCTGGATGACGAGCTGGTCGCCGTCCTCGATGGTCAGGTCGACGCCGCGCAGTGCCTCGACCGTCTCCTTGCCCCGCGTGTAGCGCTTGGTGACTCCGCTGAGTCTGTACATGGGATCTCCACTGGCTGGTAAGGGGGTGGGGCGCCGCGTCCCGGGGGGAGTGGAAGCGGCGCCCCGGCTTGGGGGCGGGGTGTTACGAGACGCTGCGCAGGGCGTCGGCCGGGCGCATCCGGGAGGCGCGCCAGCCGCCCATCGCGCCGGCGATCAGACCGCCGGTGACCGCGAGGCCGACCGCGAGGGCGATGGTGGTGAGGGAGACGGGCGCGGACAGCGCGATCTCCAGGGTGTTCTGGGAGGCCTGCTGGCCGGGGCCGCCGCCCGGGCCGCCGCCCGCTCCGCCGGCGCCGGTGTTGCCCAGCTGTGCGGTGAGCTTCGGGCTGACCGCGGTGACCGCGTAGGCCGCGCCCACGCCGAGGGCGATGCCGAGGGCGCCGCCGATCAGGCCGTTGACCATGGACTCGCCGACGACCTGGCGGGTCACGTTGCGGGAGGGCCAGCCGAGCGCCTTCAGGGTGCCGAACTCACGCACCCGGCGGGAGACCGCGGACGACGTCAGCAGGGCCGCCACCAGGAAGGCCGCCGCGAGGACCGCGATGGACAGCCACTTGCCGACGCTGGTCGCGAGGCTGGAGGCGGTGGAGAGGGAACCGGAGACGGTGGACGCCAGGTCGGCGGAGGTGGTGACCGTCGTACCGGAGATGTTGGCCGTGATCTCCTTCTTCACAGCGGAGATCTGCTGGGAGTCGGTCGCCTTGACGTAGATCGTGGTGACCTGGTTCTTGGCGTCGCCGAGGGTCTGCGCGACCTTCAGCGGGACGAACACGTCGGTGTCGGACTCGCTGCTGTCCGGGGTGGCGATGCCGATGACCGTGAACTTGGTGCCGGAGATCTTGAAGGTCGAACCGACCTTGTACTTCTTCTCCTTGGCGTACGACTTGCTGACCACCGCGACCTTGGCGCTGGTCTGCGCGGAGGTGAAGGTCTTGCCCGTGGTGATCTTCATGGTGGACAGCGGGCCGAGGCCCTGGTGGGCCACGTCGACGCCGACCACGGAGTAGCTGTTGACGTTGAAGTCGGCGCCGCCGCCCTGGACTTGCGGCGCGCCGCCCGAGCTGCTGCTGCCGCCCGGCTGCCCCTGGCCGCCGCTGTTGCTCGTGCTGCTGCCGCTGGTGGAGGACTTCGCCTGGCCCTGGGTGAAGGAGCCGTCGACCTTGGTGACGTTGAGGGAGAGCGCTCCGACCGCGCTCTCCACGCCCTTCTGGCCGGCGACCTTGGTGACCAGGGACGACTTCAGGGCCTGACCGCCCTGCGTCTGCACCCGGTCCGAACTCTGCGTGGAGCTGCTGCTGGACTTGGCGTCGAACTTGAAGTTCGGGCCGCCGGAGCTGCCCGAGGTCGGCGCGGTACGGGCCTTGGTGACCGTCATGTCGGTCCCGAGGCCGTAAAGCGACTTGAGGACCTTGTCCTGCGCCTGGGTCATGCCGGCCGACACCGAGTTGACCGTGATGACCAGCGCGATACCGAGCGCCAGACCCAGAGCGATGACCAGGGCCGCCTTCTTTCTACGGCCCAGCTCGCGCTTGAGATAGATGCCAAACATCCCGTTCCTCGAAGGTTCTTGGCGCCCGCTGTGGACGCGAGCTCAAGTTAGGGAGGAACCTTTGAGCCACACTGGGTAAAAGATGTGTCAGAGCTGAGAAACGGGGAGGTCTCAGGAAACTTTCATAAGACAGCACATTCATGTGCCGGGGAGGGGTCCTCCCGGCAAAGCGCTGTTGGGTGCGGTGTACGGTCCCGGGATGCGTGCTTCCTCTCGGCTGACCCGGCGTGCCGTCCTCGGACTGACGGCCGCCGCCCTTCCCGTGTCCGCGGCGGCCCCTGCCTTCGCCGCCACCGTCATAGGCGGCGACCGGCTGGCCCGTGGCGGTATACAGGTGAGCGGGGCCACCGGCCTGCCCAAGAAGATCACCGCTCGCGCGTGGCTGATCGCCGACTGCGACAGCGGTGAGGTGCTCGCCTCGTACAACGCGCACCGGCGGCTGGCGCCCGCCTCCACCCTGAAGATGCTGTTCGCGGACACCGTGTTGGAGAAGTTCGAGCGCACCGAGCGGTACCGGGTCAAGGACTCCGACATCTCCGACGTCCCGGCCGGTTCCAGCCTGGTCGGCATCAAGCCCGGCCTCACCTACACCGTCGAGCAGCTGTGGCAGGGCGTCTTCCTGCGCTCCGGCAACGACGCCGTGCACGTGCTCTCCCACATGAACGGCGGGATCGCGAAGACCGTCGCCGAGATGCAGGCCAAGGCGGTGGACCTGCAAGCCCTGGACACCCATGTGGTCAGCCCCGACGGCTTCGACCACAAGGGGCAGCTGTCGTCGGCGTACGACCTGACCCTCTTCGCCCGGCACGGGCTGAAGGACGACGACTTCCGCGGCTACTGCGGCACGCGTACCGCGGACTTCCCGGCCGGCGGCAAGAAGACCTTCCAGATCCAGAACACCGACCGCCTGCTCACCGGTGCCTGGGGACTCGACGTCTACAAGGGCCTGTTCGGCGTCAAGAACGGCTACACCAGCCACGCGGGCAACACCTTCACCGGCGGTGCCACCCGGGGCGGCCGCACCCTGCTGGTGACCGTGATGCACCCGGACCCCGGCACCAACGCCGTGTACGAGCAGACCGCCGCGCTGCTCGACTGGGGCTTCGGGAAGGGGAGTTCGGCGCAGCCGGTGGGGGTGCTGGTCGATCCGCTCAGCGAGGGCGGGGGGAGCGCGAGTGCGTCGCCGTCGAAGGGCAAGGGGGCCGCGGGGGCGTCCGGGACGGGGGCGGCGGCCGGTTCGGGGGCGTCCGGGCCCTCGCCGTGGCGGCTCGCGGTGGGCGGGGCGGGCACGCTCGCGCTGCTGGGCGCGGGGGCGTGGGCGCTGCGCAGGCGACGGCGGCCGGCCGGCGCCGCGGCCGCCTCCGACCCGGGTGACACAGCGGTCGACTCGGCTGACACCCCGGCGAGTTGACGTCTCGCGGCAGCCGCCCCACCCACCGGTGCGTGCCCGCGGTGCCGTGCGGGCCCACCCCCACCCCGGTCCGGTGGAACGGCTGCCGCCTCCCCCCTCGGTGTGGTCGGCGGAACACCAGAGCCTCAACTGTGAAGTTCTGGTGGAGGAAAGTTGAGCATAGGGCCGTTACCGGCCGCAATACCTCGGATGCCGGAATTCCGCTTGTGCAGGTTGTGGCAGGTCCGGCTGAACGACCGTTCAGCCCCGGCCCACGTACGGCATCGCCGTCGCCAGTACCGTCGCGAACTGCACGTTCGCCGCGAGCGGCAGCTCGGCCATGTGCCGCACGGTCCGCGCCACGTCGGCCACGTCCATCACCGGTTCCGGGGCGACCTCCCCGTTCGCTTGCAGCGCCCCGGTCTGCATGGCCGCCGTCATGTCCGTCGCCGCGTTGCCGATGTCGATCTGCCCGACCGCGATGCCGTACGGCCGCCCGTCCAGGGACAAGGACTTGGTCAGCCCCGTCAGCGCGTGCTTGGTCGCGGTGTAGGCGACGGAGCGCGGGCGGGGCGTGTGCGCCGAGACGGACCCGTTGTTGATGATCCGGCCGCCCTGCGGCTCCTGCTCCTTCATCTGCCGGAACGCCGCCTGCGCGCACAGGAACGCCCCGTTGAGGTTGGTGTCCACGACGTGCCGCCACGCCTCGTACGGCAGGTCCTCCACGGCCACCCCGCCGGGCCCGAACGTCCCCGCGTTGTTGAACAGCAGGTCCACCCGCCCGAACCGCTCCACGGCCGCCGCGAACAGCGCGGTCACGTCGTCGGGTTGTGACACGTCGGTCCGTACCGCGACAAAGGCGCCCTCGGGCACCAGCGCCGCCGTCTCCGCCAGCCGCGCCGGGCGCCGGCCGGCCAGCGCCACCGACCAGCCGGCCCGCAGCAGTTCCGTGGCCACGGCGCGGCCGATACCGGAACCGGCGCCGGTGACCACGGCGATCTTTGGTTGCTTGGTGTTCATGGGGTCGCAGCGTAGGCGCTCCGCTGGGAGGGCCGACTGTTCGGTCGTCGTTCGGCTGCGGGTGCGTGGGGGCTGGGCGCGCCCACGCGGCGGAGCCGCATATCAAATACAGCCCCGCGCCCCTGACGGGGCGCTTCACTTCGGGGCGCTTCTACGCCTCGCCCGGGTAGCGGACGCCGATCAGTTCGCGTAGGCCGTCCAGGGTGCGCATGATCGCCAAGGTGCCGGCGTGGGGGACGAGGGCGGACTCCTGTTCGCCGGCGCGGACGGCGCGCATGGCCTCCCTGGCCTCGTGGCGGAAGGTGTCGCGGGGGCCGTCCTCCGCGGTCAGGGCGAATTCCTCCGGGACGCGGCCGTCGCGGTGCAGCACGAAGCGCTCGGGGTTGAAGAAGCCGTCCGGTATGTCGATCCGGCCCTTCGAGCCGGTGACCGAGGCCGTGGTGCCGGTGCCGCCGGCGATGGAGCAGTGCAACGCCGCGAGAGCGCCGCTCTCCCAGGAGAGCAGGGCACCCGTCTGGAGATCGACGCCCTCGTCCGAGAGCACCGCTCGCGCCGACATCCCGTCCGGCTCACCGAGCAGCAGGTGCGCGAACGACACCGGATACACCCCCAGGTCGAGCAGCGCGCCCCCGCCGAGCAGCGGGTTCCGCAGCCGGTGCGCCGGCGGGAACGGTCCCTCCAGGCCGAAGTCCGCCTGCACGGTCCGGACCTCGCCGATCGCCCCGTCCGCGACCAGCGCCGTCAGCCGCCGGACCAGCGGGTTGCAGTACATCCACATCGCCTCCATCAGGAAGCGGTCGTGCTGCTTGGCCAGCGCGATCAGTTCCGCGGCCTCGCGGACGTTGAGCGTGAACGGCTTCTCGCACAGCACGTTCCGCCCGGCCTCCAGGCACAGCCCGGCGGCCGCCCGGTGCGCCGAGTGCGGAGTGGCGACGTACACGATGTCGATGTCCTCGTCCCGGGCCAGCGACTCCCAGTCCCCGTACGCCCGCCCGATCCCGAACCGCTCCGCGAACCCCGCCGCCGACTCCGGGGAGCGCGAGGCCACCGCCACGATCTCCGCGTCCGGCAGATCGACCAGGTCCGCCGTGAACGCGGCCGCGATCCCGCCCGTCGCCAGGATCCCCCACCGCACGCTCTGCTCAGCCATGTCCCGGCCGCCCCACCCTCGCTCATGTGTTTCCCGGCAGTCTGTACGAGCTGAGAGCATATGTGGGGGCCACCGGTGTCCATCAAGAGCGGACCGGAGCGCGAGACCGACGAAGACAGACGGGGGACACATGCCAGAGCAGCCGGCGCCGTCGACACCGGACGCGCAGGACGCGCGGGACGCGCGGGACGCCGCCGCACCCGTGGCGCCCAGCCCCGCCCCGCCCGCGGCCCGCCGGGCCGGTCTCCTGCTGGTGCTGGTCCTCGGCGGCCTCACCGCGACGCCCCCGCTGGCGATGGACATGTACCTCCCCTCCCTGCCGGAGGTCACCCGCTCCCTGCACGCCCCCGCCGCGACCGTCCAGCTCACCCTCACCGCGTGCCTCGCCGGCATGGCTCTCGGGCAGCTGGCCGTCGGCCCGATGAGCGACCGCTGGGGCCGCCGCCGCCCGCTGCTGACCGGCCTCGCCGTCTACGTCGTCGCCACCGCGCTGTGCGCCCTCGCGCCGGACGTCGAGACCCTGGTCGCCGTCCGCCTCGCGCAGGGTCTCGCGGGCGCGGCCGGGATCGTCATCGCGCGAGCCGTCGTACGCGACCTCTACGACGGGGTCGCCATGGCCCGGTTCTTCTCCACCCTGATGCTGGTCTCCGGGGTCGCCCCGGTCATCGCACCGCTGATCGGCGGGCAGGTCCTGCGGGTGACGGACTGGCGGGGCGTCTTCGTCGTCCTCACGGTCGTCGGAGCACTGCTCGCCGCGCTGGTCTGGGTGCGGCTCCCGGAGACCCTGCCGCCGGCCGGCCGGCACGCCGGGGGAGCGGCCGCCGCCGTCCGCGCCATGCGCGCGCTGCTCGCGGACCTGCCCTTCACCGGCTACATGCTCGCGGGCGGCTTCGCCTTCGCCGCGCTGTTCGCCTACGTCAGCGCCTCGCCGTTCGTGATCCAGGAGATCTACGGCGCCTCCCCGCAGACCTTCTCCCTGCTCTTCGGCCTCAACTCGGTCGGGCTGGTGATCGCCGGGCAGGTCAACGGGAAGGTGCTGGTCGGCCGGGTCAGCCTGGACAAGGTGCTGGGCACGGGCCTGGTCGTGACCGTGCTCGCCGCGACCGCCCTGCTGCTGATGTCGTCCGGTCTCCTCGGCCCGGTCGGCCTCGCCCCGGTCGCCGCCGCCCTCTTCGTCCTGATGTCCGCGATGGGCCTCACCCTCCCCAACGCCCAGACCCTCGCCCTGCTGCGCACCCGGCACGCCGCCGGGTCCGCGTCCGCGCTGCTCGGGACCACCTCGTTCCTCGTCGGCGCGGTCGCCTCCCCGCTGGTCGGGATCGCCGGGGAGAGAACCGCCGTGCCCATGGCGATCGTCCAACTGGCGGGGGCACTGGTGGCGCTGGCCTGCTTCGTGGGAATGTGCCGTCCCTGGGCACGCGGGAACACCCGTGCGAGCGTGGAGGGAGCAGAGAGCTGAGCGTACCGAGACTGCGCGTCGAGACACCGGAACGGGCCGGTCTCGACCCCACGCAACTCAGGCACCTGGTTCGCGAGGTGCGCGACCTCACCACCGGTGAGCGGCCCTGGGCGGCCGGGGCCGTCGTGGTCGCCGGACGCGGACCCGTGATCGCCGTACAGGAGGCGGCCGGCTGGGCCGTGCGCTACTCCGCGTACGACCCCGCGACCGACGCCGGTGTCGAACTCCCGCCCGCCGCCCGGGTCCCGATGACCGTCGACACCCCCTTCGACCTGGCCTCCCTCACCAAGCTGTGCACCGCGGTCGCCGCCGTGCAGCAACTGGAACGCGGCACCCTCGGCATCGACGCCCGCGTCGGCGCCTACCTCCCCGACTTCCGCGGGGCCGCCGCCCACGGCATCACCGTCCGCCAGCTCCTCACCCACACCTCGGGCCTGCGCCCCGAACTCCCGCTCTACGACTGCCCCGACGACGCGGCCCGTCTCGACCTGCTGCGTGCGGAGACCCCGAGCAGCGCACCCGGCGCCTACCGCTACTCGGACCTCAACATGCTCCTCCTCCAGCACGTCCTGGAGCGGATCACCGGCCGTCCCCTCGACGTCCTCGTCCGCGACGGCATCACCCGCCCGCTCGGCATGACCGCCACCGACTTCGGCCCCTGCCCGGGGGCGGCGGCCACCGAGGACCAGCGGCGGCCGTGGGCCAAGGCCGACCGGGGGATGCTGCGGGGCGTCGTGCACGACGAGACCGCCTGGGCGCTGGGCGGGGTGGCCGGGCACGCCGGCCTCTTCTCCACCGCCCGGGACCTGGCGGTCTTCAGCCGTGCCCTGCTCTCGGGCGGCGCGTACGGCACCGCGCGCATCCTCGGCCCCGACTTCGTGGACCTGCTGCTGGGCCCGCCGGGCCTGGGCTTCCTGGTGGACCAGCCGTGGTTCATGGGCGAACTGTCGGGCCACGGCGCGGCGGGCCACACCGGGTTCACGGGCACGTCCCTGGTGCTGGACCGGGCGACGGACACGTTCCTGGTGCTGCTGGCCAACACCGTGCATCCGCGCCGCCGCCCCGGCGACAGCGCTCCGCGGGCGGCGGCGGCGACCCGCCTTGCCAGGGCTGTCCATACAATCGCCGGGTGAACCACCCCATCCCACCGGCCGACCGGCTCCGCGCCACCCTCACCGACCTGCTCGGCGGCCTCCCCCCGAAGCAGGCCGCCGGCGCCGTCGACCGGCTGATCGCCAACTACCGCGGGGCCACCCCGACCGACGCGCCGATCCTGCGGGACCGGGCGGACGTGGTGGCGTACGCGGCGTACCGGATGCCGGCGACCTTCGAGGCGGTGCGGTCCGCGCTGGCGGCGTTCGCCGACGCGGTGCCGGAGGGATGGGTGCCGGGCAGCCACGTGGACGTCGGCGGCGGCACGGGCGCGGCGACCTGGGCGGTGACCGACACCTGGGAGGGCGCGCGGCCGGTGACGGTCCTCGACTGGGCCGAGCCGGCGCTGGCCCTCGGCCGGGAGATCGCCGCGGCGCACCCGGCCCTGCGGGACGCGAAGTGGCAGCGCTCCCGGATCGGAGCGGGGCTCACCATCGAGAGCACTGATCTCGTCACGGTGTCGTACGTCCTCAACGAGCTCGACGAGGCCGGCCGTGCCGCCCTCGTCGGCGCCGCCGCGGCCGCCGCGCAGGCAGTCGTCCTCGTCGAGGCCGGCACCCCCGCCGGCTACGCCCGGATCATCGAGGCCCGGGACCGCCTGATCGGCGCCGGGTTCCACATCGCCGCCCCCTGCCCGCACAGCGCCGACTGCCCGATCGTCCCCGGCACGGACTGGTGCCACTTCTCCGCCCGGGTCAGCCGCTCCTCCCTGCACCGCCAGGTCAAGGGCGGGTCACTGCCCTACGAGGACGAGAAGTTCAGCTACGTGGCCGCCACCCGTTTCCCGCCCGCCCCGGCGCCTGCCCGGGTGGTCCGCCGCCCCCAGATCCGCAAGGGCCAGGTCCTGCTCGACCTGTGCGAGACCGACGAACAACTGCGCCGGACGACGGTCACCAAACGCCACGGCGACCTGTACAAGGCGGCCCGGGACGCGGACTGGGGCGACGCCTGGCCGCCGCGGTGACACAGCCCGGTGCGCCAGTACGTGACACACCCCCGTACCCCCCGCTTCGCACCCAGACGGGGCCATAAGGCATCCTGGCCGGACCACAGCGAGGCGAGGCGATAGATGAGCGCGACGTTCGGCGGCCCCAGCGGCCGGCAGGGCAGACTCTCCCGGTGGCTGCGCGGACGCCGCCCGAAGGAGACGGCCGCCGCCGACCCGGGCCGCGCGGCCCTGCTGCTCGCCGCCGCCGAAGCGGGCCTCCCGCTGGCCCCCGCCGCCCATCCCGCCCCCGGCTACGGCTGCTCCTGCGACCGCGTCGGCTGTCCCACCCCGGCCCGGCACCCGGTGTCCTTCGCCTGGCAGACGCAGTCCACCACCGACCGCGCCCAGATCGAGCGCTGGGCCCGGCACCAGCCGCAGGCCAACTTCATCACCGCGACCGGCATGACCCATGACGTCCTGGACGTGCCCCTGGAGGCCGGCCGGCAGGCGCTGGAACGGCTCCTCGCGGGCGGCGTCGAGGTCGGTCCGGTTGCCGAGAGCGACGACGGCCGCATGCTCTTCTTCACCCTCACCCGCGGCACCCCCGAGGACGAGGACGAGTGGTGGCCCTGCGAGCTGGACTGCCACCCCGAGACCATGGACGAGCACCCGGGCCTGCGCTGGCACTGCCGGGGCTCCTACGTCCTGGTACCGCCCGCCCGGCTGCCCGGCGACGACGACCGGCGGGTGCACTGGGTACGCGGCCCCGAGCACGCGCTCCCCGACCCGCTGAGCCTCCTGGAGATCCTCACCGACGCGTGCGCCCGGTACGCGGGCGAAGAGGCCGACCAAGTGGGCGCCGCCTGGCCACTCCGGCGCTGAGCGTTCAGCGGGGGGCGCCGCGCCCACGCGGCGGTAGCCGCACATCGATACGGCCCCGCGCCCCTTCGGGGGCGCTGAAATCGGGCGCTGTTCAGGAACCCTGTGCCGAGGTCAGGCCCTGGACGCGGCCGAGGACGGAGACCTTCCCGGTGCCCGCCGGGTCCAGCGCGACCTGGTTGGAGACGAACTCCATCGTCAGCGACTGCTTGATCTCGCCCTTGGTGAGCGCCTTGACGTCCTGGTTCGGCGTCGGCACGGAGGTGCCCGCGGCCGCCGTCTGCTTGGCGTAGTAGCGGGTGGTGAAGAACACCACCGCGCCGCCGTCGGCGGTGCGCAGCGCGAGCGGCGCGTAGTCGCCGCCCGTCAGCGGCTCGTCGATGTACTGGGTGGCCAGGCCCGGCTTGGTGGACTTCTTGCGGTCCGCGCGCCAGCCGCTGGTGTGCGGGCCGTCCGCGAAGACGGCGCCGCCGCTCCTCAGGTACGTGGCGTAGTCCTGGCCCAGGTCGGCGGGGGAGACGGCGAGTTGGGCGCTGTTCGCCGGTACGGCCTCGGCCCAGCCGTCCTTGTCGGTGGTGAACTTCGGTACGTCGCCCGGCGCGACCAGCGTCAGGTACGCCACCTGGAACGGGGCGGAGAGGCTGTCGCGGGTGAAGACCAGCAGCCACCGTGCGTCGCCGCCCTTGTTGCCGTGCGCGTCGGCGACGAACCAGCGCGGCCAGCCGGCCTTCTTCGGGATGGTGTAGGTGACGTCGTCGAACGCCAGGGGCGAGTGGCCGGAGTTGCCGCCCGGACTGTTGACGTGCCCGGCCTTCAGGCGCGCGGAGTCGATGTCGGCGAGGGCGCCGGTCGTGTAGTCCGCGTCCAGGGAGCCGTCGTAGGCCTTGTCGGCCTTGTTGTAGGCGTCCGTGAACTGCCGGAGCGCCTTGGCGGCCTCGGCGCGGGTGGTGGTGGGGAGCACCTCGCGCTCCCCGTGCACCACCACGCATCCGCTCGCCGTCAGCGACATGGCGGTCAGCGAGACCGCTATGAGTGCGCTCCGGTCACGTCTGCGGAGTCCGCGGAGCCGCCGAGGGCTGCGGTCCCCGGTCGTCGGATGCGTCCTCAGATGCCTCATCAGGTGCCTTCACCTTCCCCTTCCCGGAGCCGAACCCTACCGGGGCGAAGAAGAGGACGAGCGTCGGGACCAGGTACAGCAGCCACACCGTGACCTGGAGCACGGTCGGGTCCGGCTGGAAGTTGAAGACGCCCTTCAGCAGCGTCCCGTACCAGCTGTCCGGCGGGACGGTGCCGCTGATGTCGAAGGCCTGGTGGGTCAGGCCCGGGAGCCAGTCGGCCTCCTGGAGGTCGTGGAAGCCGTACGCGAGGACGCCCGCCGCGACCACGACCAGCATGCCGCCGGTCCAGGTGAAGAACTTGGCGAGGTTGATCCGCAGCGCGCCCCGGTAGAACAGCCAGCCCAGGAAGACCGCGGTGGCCAGGCCGAGCGCCACACCGATCAGCGGGCGCGGGGTGCCGTCGCTCGCCGCGTGCACGGACGCCCACACGAACAGGGCGGTCTCGAGTCCCTCTCGCCCCACGGCGAGAAAGGCGGTGGCGACGAGCGCCCCCGTGCCCATCGCGAGAGCCGCGTCCAGCCTGCCGTGCAGCTCCGTCCTCAGGTGCCGGGCGGTGCGCCGCATCCAGAACACCATCCAGGTCACCAGGCCCACCGCGGCGACGGACAGCGACCCGCCGAGCGCCTCCTGCGCCTGGAACGTCAGCTCCTGGGAACCGAATTCGAGGGCGCACCCGAAGCCCATGGCGATCAGCACCGCCACCGCGATGCCGGTCCAGATCGGTTTCAGGGCGTCGGTCCGCCCGGTCTTGACCAGGTAGGCGATGAGGATGCAGACGACGAGGGACGCCTCAAGGCCTTCCCGCAGACCGATCAGGTAGTTGGAGAACACGGATCACGCCCCCTTGGAGGACTTGGAGGACTTGGAGGACTCGGATGATTCGGAGGACTTCGAGGATTCGGAGGATTGGGAGGATTCGGAGGATTCGGAGGATTCGGAGGATTCGGAGAACAGCGTCCGGCCCCACCAGTCGTCCGTGTCCCGGACCCCGGGCGGCACCGCGAACACCGCCGAACCCACGTGCTGGATGTACTCGTTGAGCGCGTCGGACGCGGACAGCCTGCGCTGAAGCGGGATGAACCCCTCGCGCACGTCGCGCTGGTAGGCCAGGAAGAACAGCCCCGCGTCGAGCCGCCCGAGTCCGTCCGTCCCGTCGGTGAAGGAGTAGCCACGGCGCAGGATGGTGATCCCGCCGTTGGAGTCCGGGTGCGCGAGCCGGACATGGGCGTCGGGCTTCATCGCCTTCAGGAACGGCGCGTCGTGCTCCTTCGCCCTGCCGACCGGGGCGCCCTCGCCCTTGTCCCGCCCGAAGACGTCCTCCTGCTCCTGGAGCGAAGTCCGGTCCCAGGTCTCGATGTTCATGCGGATGCGGCGGGCGACGAGGTACGACCCGCCCGTCATCCACTCCGGCCCGTCCCCGTCCCCCACCCACACGAACTTCTTCAGACGGCCGGTCTCGGTGCCCGCGATGTTGCGGGTGCCGTCCTTGAACCCCATGAGATTGCGGGGCGTCTGGGCGTCCGGGGTCGTCGACGAGGTCTTCCCGAAACCGAGCTGGGACCACCGGACGGCGACCTTGCCGAAGCCGATCCGGGCGAGGTTGCGGATGGCGTGCACGGCGACCTGCGGATCGTCGGCACAGGCCTGGATGCACAGATCGCCCCCGGTGCGGGAGGAGTCGAGGTTGTCCCCGGGGAACCCGGGCAGGTCGACGAGCGCGGCCGGCCGCTGCCCGGTCAGGCCGAACTTCTCGAAGAGGGACGGCCCGAAGCCGATCGTCAGCGTCAGCCGGGACGGCCTGAGCCCGAGGGCCTCGCCGGTGTCGTCCGGTGGCGCCTCGGCGAGCCCGCCGTACGCGCCCTCGCCCACGGCCTTGCCCGCGGTCAGCCGCCGGGCCGCGGCCGTCCAGTCCTTGAGCAGCCGCACGAACTCGGCCCGGTCGTCGGTCTTCACGTCGAACGCGGCGAAGTGCAGCCGGTCCTGGACGGGCGTGGCGATCCCGGCCTGGTGGGCGCCGTGGAACGCCACCGCGCCCCCGGCCTCGGCGGCCGCCGGGTCGGCGTCGTCACCGGCCTCGGCCATCGCCACCGCGCCCCCGGCCACGGCGGCCCCGAGCGCGAGCCCGGCCCCGCCCCACCCGATCAGCGCCCGACGCGACGGATTGACTTTCTCACCCATGTCCCGCCCCTTACTTGACCACGGCCGCGGCGAGCTTGGACAGCGGCTCCGCGAGGGCGTTGACCGCGTCGGACAGCTCCTTGCGCTGGTCCTTGGTGACCTTGTCGTACGAGACGAAGTCGTAGGACGTCTTGTCCGCGCGGTACGTGTCGAGCAGGGTGTCGAGCGCGGCGAACTGCTTGTCCAGCTCGCCCGTCAGCGCCGGGTCGTTCTTCGCGGCGACCGGCTTCAGCAGCTCGTACGCCTTCTGCGCGCCCTCGACGTTGGCCTTGAAGTCGACCAGGTCGGTGTGGGAGTAACGGTCCTCCTCGCCGGTGACCTTGCCGGTGGCGACCTCGTCGAGGAGTTCCTTGGCGCCGTTGGCCATGGAGGTCGGGGTGATCTCGGCCTTGCCGACCCGCTTCTGCCAGCCGGTCAGGTCGGCGACGAGCCGGTCGGCGAGGGCCGCCTCGGTGGCACCGATCTTCCGGTCCGCCCAGAGGGCCTTCTCCAGCCGGTGCCAGCCGGTCCACTTCTGCCCCTCCTCCAGGCCGTCGGCGCGGGTGTCGGTCTTCGGGTCGATGTCACCGAAGGACTCGGCGATCGGCTCGGTGCGCTCCCAGCCGAGCCGCGAGGGGGCGTAGGCCTTCTTGGCGGCCTCCAGGTCACCGGCCTTGATCGCGTCGGCGAAGGTCCGGGCGAGCGGGACGGTGGCGTCGGCCTGCTCCTGGGCGTACTCGCGGTAGTCGGCGACGGCCTTGTCGAGCGTCGGGTTGCGCTTGGCGACGGCCCCGGAGCCGGTGACGGTCAGCTTCTGCCGCACCCCGTGCCCCTTCATCCCGGGCCGGCAGGCTATCTCGTACGACCCGGCCTTGACCTCGGCGGTCAGCGTGTACCTGGTCCCCGGCCCGATGTTCTCCTTCTCGGAGACGATCCGGTCGTCCGGGAAGAGGATCTCGACCTCGGTGGCCTTGGAGCCCGTGTTCTCGATGGCGAGCGTGACGTGCCCGGCCGGAACCGACTTCGTGGACGTCTCACACCTGGAGTCGGCGGCGGTGACCTTGATCGCGCCCTCGCCCTCGGCGTCGCTCTTCGCCGTGCAGGCCGAGAGGGCGGTCAGGGCGGCCGCGGTGGCGGCGGCGGTGACGGTGAGTCGGACGGCACGCATGCAGGCTCCAAGCGGGGTTGGTGTGGTGAGGCTGACCTAACTTACCCGAGGCTTACCTTACTTTTACCGGGAGTGGTGGTGATGTGCCAGACATAGAAAGATCACAGGCGTGGCCTGATCCCGCTGGCTCAAAATATGCGCCAAGAGAAAGTAAAGGGAAAGTCAAGGGTGCTGTGAGTGCTTCAATGCCGGAGTGACTGATTACGACGTGCTGCGTGTCTTCTGCGCGGCGAACGGCGGGTACGGCAACGAGCTCGGGGTCGTCCGGGACGGCTCCGTGCTGCCCGACCGGGAGGACCGGCAGGCGCTGGCCGCGAAACTCGGGTTCAGCGAGACCGTGTTCGTGGACGACCCCGAGCGCGGGGTCATCGACATCTACACCCCCACCCTGCGCCTGCCGTTCGCCGGGCACCCCTGCGTGGGCAGCGCCTGGCTGCTGGACGTGCCCGAACTGGTCACCCCGGCCGGTGTGGTGGGCGCCCGGCTGGACGGCGAGTTCAGCTGGATCGAGGCGCTCCCGGAGTGGGTACCGCCGCGCACCCTGCGCCAGTACGCCACGGCCGCCGAGGTCGACGCGCTGCCGGTGCCGCCGCCGGGGGAGTGGCTGTATGCCTGGGCGTGGGAGGACGAGTCGGCCGGCCGGGTGCGCGCCCGCGCCTTCCCCGGCCGTGACGACGGCATCGACGAGGACGAGGCGACCGGCGCGGCGGCGCTGCTGCTCACCGCGCAGCTGGGCCGGGCCCTGAACATCACCCAGGGCAGGGGCTCGCAGATCCTCACCGCACCCCAGCCGTACGGCTGGGTGGAGATCGGCGGGCGGGTCCTGCTGGAGGGCGAGGAGAAGCAGCCCCGGATCAGCCGGTGACCGACTTGTCCTGCCGGGCGCGCCTCGCGTAGTACCAGGTCATGTTGGACGACAGGCCCGTCAGCAGCACCCAGACCACCCCCATCAGCCAGCTGCCCTGGACGAAGGAGATGACAGCGGCGGTGACGGCCAGGACGCAGACGGCCAGGGCGTAGAGGGCGAGGCGGGGCATGAGGCGGGTCGCTTTCGGATCGGTCGGGGACACTGGCGGCGACCACCAGTGTCCCCCATCCGCTCAGACGTCCGTGAGGCGGAGTCCGGCGTGTGCCTTGTAGCGGCGGTTGACCGAGATCAGGTTCGCGACCAGGGACTCCACCTGGTGGGCGTTGCGCAGCCGCCCCGCGAAGACGCCGCGCATCCCGGGGATGCGCCCGGCCAGCGCCTGCACGATCTCGACGTCGGCCCGCACCTCCCCGAGCACCATCACATCGGTGTCGATCTCCTCGATCTCCGGGTCCTGGAGAAGCACCGCGGAGAGGTGGTGGAAGGCGGCCGTGACCCGTGAGTCCGGCAGCAGCGCCGCGGCCTGCTCCGCCGCGCTGCCCTCCTCCGGCCGCAGCGCGTAGGCGCCCTTCTTGTCGAAGCCGAGCGGGTTGACGCAGTCCACGACCAGCTTGCCGGCCAGTTCCCCGCGCAGTGACTCCAGCGTCTTGCCGTGCCCGTCCCACGGTACGGCGACGATCACCAGGTCGCTGCGGCGCGCGCACTCGGCGTTGTCCGCGCCCTCGACACCGTGCCCGAGCTCGTCGGCGGCGGCCTGCGCGCGCTCGGCGGCCCGGGAACCGATGATCACCTTCTGGCCGGCCCGCGCCAGCCGGTAGGCGAGGCCCTTGCCCTGCGGGCCGGTGCCGCCGAGCACACCCACGACCAGACCGGAGACGTCGGGCAGGTCCCAGGGATCCTTGGCGGGGGCCTTCTCGGCCGCCGGCTGCTGTGCACTGTCGGTAGAGGTCATGGGCCGACTCTACGTCCGGGCCGGCGGCCGTACCCGGTCAGGTGAGCCGGTTCACGGGCACCCGGCGGAAGGTGATCGTCTCGTACGCGCCGAAGTCACCGGTCTCGTACAGCAGTCCGACGGTGGCCGCGTCGATCCGGGTCAGGTCGGAGTAGGCGGCGGGCAGTCCGTCCACCGTGTACGCGGGGCGCCAGGTGGTACCGCCGTCGGCGGAGACACGGACCGTCATCAGGGCGCGGGCCGCCGGGTCGGCGGGGCCGGAGTACAGCAGCAGGTCCGGATCGCGCAGTTGGAGCACGCTCGCCTCGCAGACGGGGGCGGTGAGCCCGGCCTGCGGCCGGAACGGCTTCACGAGCGTGCGCCCGCCGTCCGCGGAGTGGGCGTCGGCCCTGTTCCCCGGCGCCGGGGAGTCGTTGCGCGTGTTGAAGTAGACGCGCCCGTCGGGCAGTTCGGCGGCGGTGGTCTCGTTGACGTTGACGTATCCGTCGGTGTTCTCGTCGAGGTAGCCGAGGTACCAGGTCTCCCCGCGGTCGTCGCTGAGCAGGCAGTGCCCGCTGTTGTACCTGCCCTCGGTGCCGTTGTCCGTCCCGGTGGGCGGCAGGGTGTGGTTGGCGGCCACGACGACCCGCCCCGAGCGCAGTTGGACGGCATGGCCGGGCGTGGTGGCGTACCACCGCCATCCGGCCTTCTTCACCGACGAGGTGATCTCCTTCGGCGCGGACCACGTCACCCCGTCGTCGTCGCTGTGCTGCACCCACACCCGCCGCCCGTCGGCGTCCGGCACCTGCCCGCGCAGGACGGCGTCCTCGGTGGCGGTGGCGGCACTGCGGACGTGCACGAGCAGGATCCGTCCGCTGTCGAGCACCACGGGCGCGGGGTTCCCGGCGAGATCGGTCCCGTTGCGGGCGGCGGCCTGGAGAGCTCCCCAGGTGCGCCCGCCGTCCCCGGACCTCTTCAGCACGACCTCGATGTGCCCGTGGTCGGCGGCGGAGTCGACTCTCCCCTCGCAGAAGGCGAGCACGGTGCCCGCCCGGGAGACCACCACCGCCGGGATCCGGAAACTGGCGTAGCCCTCTTCGCCCGCGCGAAAGGGAATGCTTGCCTCTGCGTCGCTCATGGGCCGCCTTCTCCCCGGGTCGGGCGAATTCGGGGTGAACTCCGCGTCACGAGTGCCCGATTACGGCAGTATGCGGAGGCATGGACGCCGTACGGGTCGCGTTGCTGCGTGAAGTGCTCGCCGGGACCGAGTGGTTGACCGCCACACGCAGATTCGCGGGTGCCCTTCGGGGCTCGGTGGTGACCCACGGCGGCGGACTGCTGCTGATCGGCACCCCGGAGTACGAGCCGTGGCATCTCGCCGCGCACCTGGTGGACGAGGCGGCGTGGTCCGGTACGCCGGAACTGGCGCCGACCCTGGTACGGCACGACGCCCGTCCCACCGACCCGGCGCACCTCGCGGTCGGCCCCGCCCGCATCGAGACGGCGCGCCGGGGCGAGACGCTGCTGGTGGTGGCGCCGGGTGACACCGAACCGCTGCTGGAGCGGGTCCACACGGCGCGCCGCGCCGGCGTGACGGTCCTGACCCTGTCCACCACCGCCGACGACGCGCTGACCGCCATGGCCCACGAGACCCTCACCGTCCCCGAGAGCGCGGAACTGGATCTGGACACGGTCCAGCACCTGGTCAGCGCGGCAGCCGGCGAGAACGGCCCCTCCCCGAGGACCCGCCGCCGCTTCCGCGACCGCCTGGCCCGCCTGGCGGAGACGGTGACGGCCCCGCCTCCGACCCCCTGGTGACGGCCCGCCCGCCCGGCGCACGACCGTGGCCGCCGTCCCCACCCGTCCCCACCCGGCCCTGACCGTCCCCACCCGGCCCTGACCGGTCCGGTCAGTCCTCGTCCGAGGAGTCACCCGCCGGCGCGTCGTGCCAGCGCGGGTCGTTCTCCCACTGGAGGTTGCGCTCCCGGGCGGTCTCCATCGCGTGCTCGGCCTCCGCACGGCTGGCGTAAGGACCGAACCGGTCCTTGGCGGGGCACTCCGGCCCCTCCTCGACCTTGTGGTGCTCCAGGCAGTAGTACCACTCGCCCGCCTTCGCGACGGTCCGCTTCTTGAACAAGGCCATGACCGGCTCCTTTCGCCATCCACATGTTCCCGCATGCCCGCTGGTTAGACTCGCTGGCATGTCTGGCCAGTCGCTGCTCGTACCAGGGGAGCTCTCTCCCACCCGTTCGGTACCCGGAAACATCCGCCGCCCCGAGTACGTCGGCAAACCCGCGCCGACCCCGTACACCGGGCCCGAGGTGCAGACCCCGGAGACCATCGAGGCGATGCGGATCGCCGGCCGCATCGCCGCACAGGCGATGGAGGAGGCCGCGAAGATCATCGAGCCGGGTGTGACGACGGACGAACTCGACAAGGTGGCGCACACGTACATGTGCGACCACGGGGCCTACCCGTCCACCCTCGGCTACCGCGGTTTCCCCAAGTCCCTGTGCACCAGCGTCAACGAGGTCATCTGCCACGGCATCCCGGACTCGACGGTGCTCCAGGACGGTGACATCGTCAACCTGGACGTGACGGCGTACATCGGCGGGGTGCACGGCGACAACAACGCGACCTACCTGGTCGGGGACGTCGACGAGGAGAGCCGGCTGCTGGTGGAGCGGACCCGGGAGTCCCTGGACCGGGCGATCAAGGCGGTCCGGCCGGGCCGGCAGATCAACATCATCGGCCGGGTCATCGAGTCGTACGCCAAGCGCTTCGGCTACGGGGTGGTCCGCGACTTCACCGGGCACGGCATCAACTCGTCCTTCCACTCCGGGCTGATCATCCCGCACTACGACAGCCCGCACGCGACGACCGTGATGCAGCCCGGGATGACCTTCACGATCGAGCCGATGCTGACGCTCGGGACGCACGAGTACGACATGTGGGACGACGGCTGGACCGTCGTCACCAAGGACCGCAGGCGAACCGCGCAGTTCGAGCACACGCTGGTGGTGACCGACACCGGCGCGGACATCCTCACGCTTCCCTGACACCTGCCCGATCAGGCCTGGCCTCCCCTCGGAGGGCAGGCCTGATCGCGGTGCTTCTCACCGACATGACGTCGGCCTGATCCCCCGTGCTACCGGCTGATCGAGCAGAACTCGTCCGTCCCCTGCCAGAAGCGGTAGAGCCGCTGGCCGCAGTACCGGTCCAGGTCTCCGACGCCCAGGTGGCGCAGCAGCGCGTCGATCACGTCGAAGAACGCGCTGTTGACCGACGGCACCCACAGCAGCGCGAACACGAACAGCAGGCCGAACGGCGCGAACGGCTCCACCTGGCGCTTGACGCCGTACGACAGCCAGGGCTCGATCACGCCGTAGCCGTCCAGGCCCGGCACCGGCAGGAAGTTCAGGATCGCCGCCGTGACCTGGAGCAGGGCGAGGAAGGCGAGGGCGAAGCGGAAGTCGCGCGGGACGCCGTCCAGCGCGTCCAGCCAGAAGGGGGCCGTGCAGACGGCGGCGAACAGGACGTTCGTCAGCGGACCGGCGGCCGAGATGAGGCTGTGCCGCCAGCGGCCCCGGATCCGGCCGCGCTCGATGAAGACCGCGCCGCCCGGCAGACCGATCCCGCCCATGATCACGAACAGCACCGGGAGCACGATGCTCAGCAGGGCGTGCGTGTACTTCAGCGGGTTCAGGGTCAGGTAGCCCTTCGCGCCCACCGTGATGTCGCCGCCGTGCAGGGCGGTGCGCGCGTGCGCGTACTCGTGCAGGCAGAGGGAGACGATCCAGGCGGCCGTCACGAACAGGAACACGGCGACCCCGGGCTGCTCGGCGAACCCGGACCAGGTGGCCCACCCGGTGACCGCGGTGACGGCCAGGATCCCGACGAACACGGGACTGATCCGCCGGTCACTGGGGCGGGTGGTGGTGGCGGTCATGGGGTGGGACTCCCGGGTCGCTTCGGCGGTGGTGGCGTGCGGGTCGACCGTACAGGTGACGTGAGAAGAACGTCATGCGGAGGGCCGTGGGTTCCTGGTAGTCGTTAGTCTGGAAGCAACTGGATCTGGGAGGTGCCATGACCGTTGCCGAGGGCTGGGTGGCCGATGTCCTTGAGACCCTGCAGCTGCCAAGGCGGATGCGCCTCCGGCTGACCCGGAACGGACTCACTGTGGTACCAGTCACACAAGCGCATGTGACGACTCAGATGCGCATCTTCAGCCAGATCGATGCGGGGCTGCCCGGGTGGGTGCCGATCGGTGAGTTCAGGGTCCGGCCTGCCCGTGAGGGTTACATGCCTGAACCGGACGTCTCCGCGCTTCCTCAGGAGCAGTTGGATCCGGGCAGCAGCGAATTCGACGAGGGAGTGCTGCCCTTCGTCGTCGAGGTAGTCTCGCCCGAGAGCAAGAATCGTGACTACAGTACGAAGTCCGATCACTACGCGTTGCGCGGCATCCCGGCGTACCTGATCGTCGACCTGCTCGCCGCCCGCTGGACCCTGCTGACCCGGCCCCGGGACGGCGCGTACCAGCACGAGGAGGCCGGCGTCTTCGGCGACCGGATCGAGATCCCCGTAGCCGACCAGACCCTCACCCTCGACTCCTCGCAGTTCATGCGCATCTGAAACCCTGCGGCGGTACCGGGGCGTCCCCAGGGACAATGGACCCCGTGCGCTACACGATCCTCGGCACCACCCAGGCACTCCGCCCCGACGGCACCGCCGTCCCCGTGGGCGGGGCGCGGCTGCGTGCCCTGCTGACCGTGCTGGCGCTGCGGCCGAACCGCGCGGTGTCCGCCGGGCTGCTCGTCGACGAGGTGTGGGGCGACGACCCGCCCGCCGACGCGACCGGTGCGCTTCAGGCCCTGGTCGGCCGACTGCGCAGGGCGCTCGGCGCGGACGCCGTCGACTCCGCCGACGGCGGCTACCGGCTCGCCGCCGCCCCCGACGACGTCGACCTGCACCGCTTCGAGCGGCTCACCGGCGAGGGCCTGCGCGCCCTCGCCGACGGCGACCCGGCCAAGGCGGCCGGCGTCCTCGACGACGCCCTCGCCCTGTGGCGCGGCCCGGCCCTCGCCGACCTGCCCGACCGCACCGCCGAGGCGGCCCGCGTCGACGTCCGCCGCCTGGACGCCCTGCGCGCCCGCCACACCGCCGCCCTCGCCCTCGGCGAGGCCGAGCAGTCCCTGCCCGAGCTCACCGCCCTGTGCGACGCCCACCCCCTCGACGAGCCCCTCCAGGCCCTGCGCCTGCGCGCCCTGCACGGCACCGGGCGCAGCGCCGAGGCGCTGGCCGCCTACGACGACGTACGCCGCCTGCTCGCGGACCGCCTCGGTTCCGACCCCGGACCCGAACTGCGCGCCCTGCACGCCGAGTTGCTGGACCCGGCACCGGCGGTGTCCGCCGGGCACCCGGCCCGGCCCGGCAACCTGCGCGCCCGGCTCACCTCCTTCGTCGGGCGCGAGGCCGACATCGAGGCCATCCGCGGCGACCTGGCCGCCGCCCGGCTGGTCACCCTGCTCGGACCGGGCGGAGCCGGCAAGACCCGGCTCTCGCAGGAGGCCGTCGAGACCGTGCGGTACGCCCCGGACGGCGTCTGGCTGGCCGAGCTGGCCCCCGTCGACGACCCGGCCGACGTCCCCGAGGCCGTGCTCAGCGCGCTCGGCGCCCGCGAGGCCGTGCTGTACGGCGGCGGCGCCGAGGCCATGCGGGCCGCCTCCGACCGGCACCACGATCCGGTCGAGCGGCTCGTCGACCACTGCGCCCGGCGCCGGATGGTGCTCGTCCTCGACAACTGCGAGCACGTCGTCGACGCGGCGGCCGGCCTCGCGGCCCGGCTCCTGGAAAGCTGCCCGGACCTGACGATCCTGGCCACCAGCCGCGAACCCCTCGGCGTGCCGGGGGAGTTGCTGCGCCCGGTGGAGCCGCTGCCCGAGCCGGTGGCGCTGCGGCTGCTCGCCGACCGGGGCGCCGCGGCCCGCCCCGGCTTCACGGTCGACGCCGACGAGGAGACCGCGGCGGCCTGCGCCGAGATCTGCCGCCGCCTGGACGGACTGCCCCTCGCCATCGAACTGGCCGCCGCCCGGCTGCGGATGCTGACCCCACGTCAGATAGCCGACCGGCTGGACGACCGTTTCCGCCTCCTCACCTCCGGCAGCCGCACCGTGCTGCCCCGCCAGCAGACCCTGCGCGCCGTCGTCGACTGGTCCTGGGACCTGCTCGACGCCGGCGAACGCGACGTCCTCGGCCGCCTCTCGGTCTTCGCGGGCGGCTGCGACCTGGCCGCCGCCGAGGCCGTCTGCGGCCCCGCCGCCCTCGATGCGCTCGGCTCACTGGTCGACAAGTCCCTGGTCGTGGCGGCCCCTTCGGGCGAGGCCGAGCACGACGGGATGCGCTACCGCCTCCTGGAGACCGTCGCCGAGTACGCCGGCGAGCGCCTGGACGAGAACGGCGGACGCGCCGCCGCCGCGCGCGCCCATCTGACGTACTACCGCGAACTCGCCCGCACCAACGAACCGTTGCTGCGCGGACCCCGCCAGCGGGCCGCCATCGCACGGCTCCAGCTGGAGTACGAGAACCTGCGCACCGCGCTGCGGCACGCCATCGCCGCGCGGGACGAGCACGAGGCGCTCTGCCTGCTCCACTCCCTGTTCTGGTACTGGCAGTTGCACGACCAGCGCATCGAGACCCGCACCTGGTGCGCCGACGTCATGGCCCTCGGCCCCGACCCGTTCACCGCACCGCTCAGCCGGGCCGAACCGGTGTGGCGGCGCTGCACCGACACCCCGCCGCCGTACACCGGCGAGGTCCTCGCCGAGGCCTGGCGAGGCGTGCACCTGGCCCATCTGGCCTGCATGGACACCGAACTGGAGGTCTGGCAGACGCCTCAGGCGCAGGCCAGACTGCGCGCCGTCACCGAGGTCTACGAGCCCGGCCTGCCGCAGACCTGCCGGGCCCCGGGCATGTTCTGGTTCTTCGCCGTGATGCTGACCGGCGGCATGGACCGGCTGCGCGAGATCCTCGACGCCGCCGTCCGCACCTGCCGCGAGACGCCCGGCTACGAATGGGAGCTGGCCGGGTCGCTCGCCATGCGCGCCAACCTGCTCGCCAACCGGGCCGCCTGGGCGGGCGACGCCACCCGGGACGCCGACGAGGCACTGGAGATCTTCCGGCGCCTCGGGGACGACTGGGGCACCGCCGACGCCTTCTCCGGGCGCGCCGAGGCCCGGGAGCGCAAAGGCGACTACCTGGCCGCGGCCGCCGACTACGAGGCCGCGATCGAGCGGGTCGGCCGGCTCGGCGCCCGCGCCCAGGTCGCCGTGTTGCACGCCCGTCTCGGCAGCGTGCTGATCGAGTCGGGCCAGACCGAGCGCGGGGAACGGCTGCTGCGCCAGGTCGTCGCCGACAACGAGGGCCTGAACAACGAGGCCATGGCCGCCGCCCGGCTCTTCCTCACCACCTGGCTCCTGCTGAGCGGCCGCGTCCCCGAGGCCCGTGAGCAGGTCCGGCTGGTGCGCAGCGAGTTCAAGATCTCCCACTTCGTCGTCTTCGACGCCCTGATCCTCACCCAGGAGGCCTGGGTGGACGCCCTCGACGACCGCCACGCGGAGGCCCTGGACAGGCTGCGGAACGCGCTGCGGCTCGCCGTCGACCCGTTGAGCGAGGCCATCACCCCGCACCTGACCTCCCTGTGCCTGACCGTCGCCGCGGTCGCGCTGGCCGGCCTCGACGGGGGTGCGCGCGCCCTGGACGCCGCCCGCTGCCTGGGCGCCGCCGACGCCCTGCTGCCGCCCGGCCACCTCCAGGTCGGTCTGGAGCGCACCTCACGCGACCGGTCGGAGACCCGGGTCCGGGCCGCCCTCGCCGACGAGCGGGCCTACGAGTCGGCGTATGCCGAGGGCGGTGCCCTCTCCCGTGCGGAGGCCACCGCCCTGCTCTGACGTCTTCTTTTGTCCGCGCCTCTTGGCGAACGTCAGCTCTTCGTACGGAACTTGTAGATCGCGTACGGTGCCGCCACCGCGGTGAGCCCGACCGACCAGGCCAGGGTGATCCACAGACTGTGCGTCACCGGACCGCCGAGCATCAGCCCGCGCCCGGTGTCGGCGAGCGCGGACAGCGGGTTGTAGTCGGTGAAGGCCTGGAGCCAGCCCGGCATCGAGTTCGTCGGCGCGAAGATCGAGGAGCCGAACTGTAGCGGCATCAGCACCAGGAAGCCCATCGCCTGCACCGACTGCGCGTTCTTCATCACCACCCCGAGGGTGAGGAACACCCACATCAGGGCCGAGCCGAACACCGCCGACAGCCCCACCGAGGCCAGCAGGCCCGACCAGTGAGTGATGTCGAAGCCCACCAGGACGGCGACGACCATCAGGACCGCGGTCGCGAACAGCATCCGCATCAGCTCCACCGCGATCTTGGCGAACAGCACGGAGCCGCGCCCGATCGGCAGGGACCGGAAGCGGTCCATCACACCGGAGTTGAAGTCGGTGTTGAAACCGGTGCCCACCCCCTGGGCCATGTTCATCCCCATCATGGCCATCAGGCCGGGGACGACGTACTGGACGTAGGCCTGCTGGCCGCCGCCCAGCGACTTGCCGATGGAGCCGCCGAAGACGTACACGAACAGCAGGGTGAAGATCACCGGGAACAGGATGGCGTCGAACATCGACTCCGGGTCCTGCCGGATCCACAGCAGGTTGCGGCGGACGAGCGCGCCGGTGTGGCGCAGATGGGCGCGCAGCGAGATGGGCGTGTCGGCCACGGGGACAGTGACGGCGGTGGTCATACGGCGGCCTCCTGACGGTCGTCGGCGGGCATGGCGTCCTGCGGGGCACTGGCGCGGTGGCCGGTGAGGGACAGGAACACCTCGTCCAGGCTGGGCAGTTCGGTGGTGATGGAGCTGATGGTGATGCCGCGGGCGGTCACGGCGCCGACCACGGCGGTCAGCTGCTCGTCGCTGAGGATCGGCACCAGCAGCGTGCCGTTCTCGCCGTCCACGGTCGTACCGGCGAGCCCGGTGATCCCCAGCTCGTCGATCATGGCGGCGAGCGGCCGGACCTGAAGCGGATCGACGGGCCGCACCCGCAGCGTGCGGCCGCCGACCTTCGCCTTCAACTCCTCCACCCGGCCGTTCGCGATGACCTTCCCGCGGTCCACGACGGTCAGCTCGGAGGCGAGCTGTTCGGCCTCCTCCATGTACTGGGTGGTCAGCAGCACGGTCACGCCCTCGCCGACCATCGACTTGACCTCGCCCCACACCTCGTTGCGGGTGCGCGGGTCGAGACCGGTGGTCGGCTCGTCCAGGAAGAGCACCTGGGGGCGCCCGATCATCGAGGCGGCGAGGTCGAGCCGGCGCCGCATGCCACCGGAGTAGGTGCTCGCCGGCCGCTTGGCGGCCTCGGTCAGGGAGAAGCGCTCCAGCAGCTGGTCGGCCCGGGCCCGCGCGTCCTTGCGCGACAGGTCCAGCAGCCGGCCGATCATGTACAGGTTCTCCCAGCCCGGCAGCTTCTCGTCCACGGAGGCGTACTGCCCGGTCAGCCCGATCACCCGGCGCAGCCGACGGGGCTGGCGCAGCACGTCGTACCCGGCGACGGTCGCCTCTCCCGCGTCGGGCCGCAGCAGCGTGGACAGGATCCGCACCAGGGTGGTCTTGCCCGCCCCGTTCGGTCCGAGCACGCCCATCACGGTGCCCTGGCGGACGTCCAGATCAACTCCGTCGAGTGCCTTGGTGTCGCCGTAGTGCTTCACCAGCCCCCGTACGGACACGGCGTTGTTGTCGATTCGCGTCATGGCAAGAACCGTGCCAGGCACCACCGACAAACCACCGACAGGCCGCCGACACCTGCCGACGGCCCGCCGACAACGCCTGCCGACAACGCCTGCCGACGGCCCGCCGACAGGCCGCGGACACCGGGGCGTACGCTGTCGGGCGTGACCCCGCTCTCGGCCGAGGCCATCAGCACCGGGCGGCTCGATCTGCTGCCGCTGCGGGTCGGGCATGCCGAGGAGATGGCCGCGGTGCTGTCCGACCCGGCGCTGCACGCCTTCACCGGCGGCACGCCGGACACCGCCGGGGAACTGCGCTCGCGCTACCGCCGGGTCACCGCGGGCTCCGGTGACCCGGACGTCTCCTGGCTGAACTGGGTGATCCGGCTCCGGGCCGAGGACTGCCTGACGGGTTACGTCCAGGCGACGGTGCGGGGCCCGGTCGCCGAGATCGCCTGGGTGGTGGGCACTCCCTGGCAGGGCAGAGGCATCGCCACCGAGGCCGCCCGCGCTCTCGTCGACTGGCTCACCCGCCGGCCGACGGCCGACGTGATCGCCCACATCCACCCCGACCACCACGCCTCCGCCGCGGTGGCCAGGGCCGCCGGGCTGGTCCCCACCGGCATACGGCAGGACGGCGAACTCCGCTGGCACCGCCCGACAACCTGGGGAGCGGCGCCGGCCTGAGCGGCTCCGGCGAAGTCCGCCGCGGTCCGGCGGCGTCCTGAAGGGGCGCGGGGTGGTGTCCGACAGGCCGCTCCCGCCGCGTGGGCGCGGCCGGCCACGCCGGCGCCGCAGCCGACGGACGGCGACCGCGCGGCACTTCCGGCGGAGCGCCCGGCCGGCCCGTCCGAACGATGTCCCCCACGACGCGGGACAGCCCGCCGACGGGGGAAGATCGGCGGGCTGTCCTTGGTGTTGCCGCAGTGGCTCTGATGGGTGCCTCGGCGCGGGGCGGGGCTAGTGGACGGAGTGCTCCTCCTGCGGGAACGTTCCGCCGACGACGTCCTCGGCGTAGGCCCTGGCCGCGTCGCCCATGATCTCGCGCAGGTTCGCGTACTTCTTCACGAACTTCGGGACCCGGCCCGAGGTCAGGCCGAGCATGTCCGTCCAGACCAGGACCTGTGCGTCGGTGTCGGGACCGGCGCCGATGCCGACGGTCGGGATGTGCAGCACCCGGGTCACCTCGGCCGCGAGCTCCGCCGGGACCAGTTCGAGTACGACCGCGAACGCGCCCGCGTCCTGCACCGACTTGGCGTCGCGCAGCAGTTGCTGGGCCGCCTCCTCGCCGCGGCCCTGCACCCGGTAGCCCATCGCGTTGACGGACTGCGGGGTCAGGCCGATGTGCGCCATCACCGGGATGCCGGACTCGACGAGCAGCCGGATCTGTTCGTGCGACCGCTCGCCGCCCTCCAGTTTGACGGCGCCGACGCCCGCCTCCTTCACCAGCCGGGTCGCCGAGCGCAGCGCCTGCACCGGGCCCTCCTGGTAGGAGCCGAAGGGGAGGTCGCCGACGATGAGGGCGCGCCGGGTGCCGCGGACCACGGCCGCCGACAGCATCGTCATCTCGTCCAGGGTGACGGGCACCGTCGACTCGTAGCCGAGGTGACAGTTGCCGGCCGAGTCGCCGACCAGGAGGACCGGGATGCCGGCCTCGTCGAAGACGGAGGCGGTCATCGCGTCGTAGGCGGTGAGCATGGGCCACCTCTCGCCGCGTTCCTTGGCGAGGGCGAGGTCGCGGACCGTGATGCGTCGAGTGCCCTTACCCCCGTACAGCGCCTTGCTGCCGTCGGAGGGGCTGTTCTGCACAGTCTGGGCAGCCGAAAGCTGCGTCATGACAACGGCTCCTTCAAGTCATCTCGTGGCACCCTCACGGTGTCCCCGGATCGCTCCCATGGTGGCACCTCGTGCCGTCCTCGGCCAGAGCGCCTCCGTGTGATCCATCGGTCACCGCCACCGGCCGCCCCCTATCCCGCGTCATCCTGTCGCGTTATGTAAGGTTCAGGTAAAGTGATTCAGATACGAGACGGTGCCGTATTGAAATGGGTCTAGGCTCGTCCGTATGACAACTCCTGCCGACCACGCACCATCGGGTCCGCGCATATCCGAGGCGGTGCACCGGCGCCGCTGGGCCATTCTCGGCGTGCTCATGCTGAGCCTGCTGATCGTGGTGCTCGACAACTCGATCCTGAACGTCGCGGTCAAGACCATCTCCACCCCGGCTCCGGTCGGCCTCGGCGCCACCCAGAGCCAGCTGGAGTGGGCGATCAACGCCTACACCCTCGTCTTCGCCGGCCTGCTCTTCACCGCCGGCCTCGTCGGCGACCGCCTGGGCCGCAAGAAGGTGCTCGTCGGCGGCCTCCTGGTCTTCGGCGTCGGCTCGGCCCTCGCCGCCGAGTCCGGCTCCCCTGACCAGCTGATCGCCTTCCGCGCCCTGATGGCCCTCGGCGCCGCCTTCGTGATGCCCGCCACCCTGGCCGTCCTGATGAACGTCTTCGAGCGTGAGGAGCAGCCCAAGGCGATCGGCATCTGGGCCGGTGGTGTCGGCCTTGCCATCGCCATCGGCCCGATCACCGGCGGTGTGCTGCTGGACCACTTCTGGTGGGGCTCGGTCTTCCTCGTCAACGTACCGATCGTGATCATCGCGCTCGCCCTGATGTTCTGGCTGGTGCCGGACTCGCGCGACCCGCGCCCGGGACGCATCGACCCCGTCGGCGTGGTCCTCTCCGTCGTGGGCCTGGTCCTCCTCGTCTACGGCATCATCAAGGGCGGCGAACTCGCCGACTTCACGGACGCCAAGGTGCTTGCCACCGTCGCCGCGGGCGTCGTGGTGCTCGCCGCCTTCGTGATCTTCGAGAAGCGCAGCGACCACCCGTCCCTGGACGTCACCTACTTCAAGAACAAGGTCTTCTCGGCCGCCATGGCCGCCATCGCGCTGGTCTTCTTCGCGCTGATGGGCGTGACCTTCTTCTCCGTCTTCTACACCCAGAGCGTGCGCGGCTACTCGCCCCTTCAGTCCGGTCTGCTGCTGCTCCCGCTGGCCGTCGCGCAGATGATCTTCGCGCCGCGGGCCCGGCTGGTGGTGGAGCGGCTCGGCAACAAGGCCACCACCGCGGGCGGCCTGGTGCTGATCGCCGCCACCCTGGGCGCCTTCGCCACCTTCGAGGCCGACACGCCGATCTGGATCCTTGAGATCGTCTTCTTCCTGATGGGCTTCGGCATGGCGCACATCATGACGCCGACCTCAGTCGTCATCATGCAGGCCCTGCCCCGTGAGAAGGCCGGTTCCGCCTCCGCGCTCAGCAACACCTTCCGCCAGGTCGGCGGCGCCCTCGGCATCGCCGTGCTCGGCTCGGTGCTCTCGACGTCGTACCGCAACGGCATCGAGGGCAAGCTCGGCACGCTGCCGCCCGGGCTGCGCGAGACCGCCGGCGAGTCCATCGAGGCCACGCTCGGCGTCGCCGCCAAGCTCGGCGCGCAGGGCAAGGCCCTGGTCACCCCCGCCAACGACGCCTTCCTGCACGCCATGCACACCACCGCCCTGTGCGGCGCGGGCGTCGCACTGATCGGCGCCGTGGTCGTGGCCCTCTTCCTCCCGGGCAAACCACCGGCGGGTCAGCAGGGCGACCGGGAGCCGGAGTTGGTCGTAGCGGCGGAATGACGAACGACTGAAGGTCCTCCGGCACCGGCAGGAACCACGGGGGACACCCAGGGCCCCTGGAGTCCGTGGGCAACCCTGACGGCCCCGGGAAGCGCGGGGACAGTGGGGGCGGCCCACGGGGGAAACCTCGTGGCGACCACGGGGGGAGGCTTCGGCTGCGGGAGGATTCTCGTAGTCAGTGAGAGGACGGTATGACGTGACGCTTGCCGACAGCGGTCCGCGGTCGATGGCCCCGGCCCGGGGCCGCCCCCGTAGCGAGGCGGTGGAAGTCGCCATCCTGGAGGGCGTGATGAAACTCCTGGAGGACGGCGTGCCGCTCGGCGAGCTGTCCATCGAGCGGATCGCCCGGACCGCCGGCGTCGGCAAGGCGACCATCTACCGCCGCTGGAACGGCAAGGAGGAGCTCTTCGTCGACGTCATGCGCGCCGCCGAGCCCCCCGACCCCGAACTCCCCGGCACCTCCATGCGCGACGACCTCGTCGTGCTGCTGGAGTCGCTGCGGCAGCGCGGACTGATGAACCGTTCGTCGGCGATCCTGCACAACGTCTACGCCCAGATGAAGAGCAGCCCCCGCATCTGGAACGCCTACCACGCCAACGTCGTCAACCCCCGGCGCGAACTCGGCAAGGAAGTGCTGCGCCGGGGCCAGCGCAACGGCGAACTCCGCGCCGACATCGACCTCGACCTGGCCAACGACATGTTCACCGGCCCGATGCTGCTCAGGGCCATCCTGCGCCCGGACGCGGATCTCCCCGAGGGTCTGGCCGAACAGATCGTCGACGCCGTGCTGGCGGGTCTCGGGCCCGTCACCGCACCGGAGTCGTGAGCGTGGAGTGTTCGCGTTTCGTCACAGTCCCCGCCGACCCGGCGGTAACCGGAACTCCTCCCCCCGGCCTGTTCGTCCTCGTCTTCCGTACGGCCGTCATGTGAGGGCGGGAGAGGAGCCGATCATCCCCTAGGGTCGTATCCGGGGGACGACGGTGTGCACGGCAGGTTGTGAGGCAGACGGTATGGCGCAGCAGGCGTACATGACGGAGACGGACAACGGAGGCTCGGGACCCGAGCGCCGGGGAGACCGGTTCCGGCGCCTGGTGAACAGAATGCTGTCCGGCTGGCGCGACGATCCGCGCATCTGGCGCCGGGGCGTCGTCACCGCGGTGGTGGCGCTGCTCCTCGCCGGGGTGATGCTGCTGCACTCCCGCATCCCCAACAGGATCGGCAACCTCGGCAGTCTCACCGAGACCTTCCTGCCCTGGCTCGGCCTGCTGATCCCGGTGCTGCTCCTGCTCGGCCTGCTGCGCAGGTCGGCGACCGCGCTGATCGCCGTACTGCTCCCGGCGATCGTCTGGCTGAACATGTTCGGCGGACTGCTCACCGACAAACAGGGCACCGGCGGCGACTTCATGGTGGCCACCCACAACGTCAACGCGGAAAACCCCGACCCGACCGGTACGGCCACTCGGCTCGCCGCCTCCGGCGCCGGGGTGCTGGCCCTGGAGGAGCTGACGGCGACGGCCGTGCCGACGTACGAGAAGGCGCTGGCGTCGACGTACAAGTACCACGCGGTCGAGGGCACCGTCGGAGTGTGGAGCAAGTACCGCCTCACCGGAGTGAAGGCCGTCGACATCAAGCTCGGCTGGACGCGTGCGATGCGGGCCACCGTCGCCACCCCGCACGGCCCCCTCGCCGTCTACGTGGCCCATCTCCCCTCCGTCCGCGTCAAGATGAACGCCGGCTTCACCGCCCGGCAGCGCGACACGAGCGCGGACGCGCTGGGCGAGGCCATCGTCGACGAGACCCTGCCCCGGGTGATCCTCCTCGGCGACCTCAACGGCACGATGAACGACCGTTCCCTCAACGCCGTCACCTCGCAGATGCGTTCCACGCAGGGCGCGGCGGGCAGCGGCTTCGGGTTCAGCTGGCCGGCCTCGTTCCCGATGGCCCGCATCGACCAGATCATGGTCAAGGGCGTGGAGCCGGAGAGCTCCTGGACCCTCCCGAGGACCGGCAGCGACCACCTCCCGGTCGCCGCACGGGTGAACCTCACCACATCGGGTTCGTAGAAACCGCTGGTCACCCGCTTGCTCTCGCCCTTGTAAGGACAACTGGACACCACGCCGTAACCTGGCGGAATACTCGGCCTGGGAGACTTTGTTCCGTAGCTGAACTTAGAACGCACGGAAACCCTGCTCCCCGAAAGGCAGAGCCCTTCATGCCTCTGGCCCTGCTCGCCCTGGCCGTCGGCGCTTTTGGTCTCGGCACCACCGAGTTCGTGATGATGGGCCTGCTGCCCGACGTCGCCGACGACCTGCACATCTCGATCCCCGCCGCCGGCCACCTGGTCTCGGCGTACGCGCTGGGCGTCGTCATCGGCGCCCCGCTCCTGGCCGCGCTCACCGCGCGCCTGCCCCGCCGCACGGTCCTCATCTCCCTGATGGCCCTGTTCGTCGCGGGCAACGCGCTCTCCGCGCTGGCTCCCGGCTACGACTCCCTGCTGGCCGCCCGCTTCCTCAGCGGCCTCCCGCACGGCGCCTTCTTCGGCGTCGGCGCGGTCGTCGCCACCAGTGTGGTGGCACCGGAGCGCAAGGCCCGCTCCGTCTCCCTGATGTTCATGGGCCTGACCGTCGCCAACATCGCGGGCGTCCCGGTCGCCACCCTCATGGGCCAGCACCTCGGCTGGCGGGCCACCTTCCTGGGCGTGAGCCTGATCGGCGTCGCCGCGATGGCCGCCGTCTTCTTCCTGATCCACCCGGCGCACACCCCGGCCCCGGCGTCCGGCCTGCGCGGCGAACTCACCGCCCTGCGCTCCCTGCCCGTCTGGCTGGCCCTGGCCACCACGGTGGTCGGCTTCGGCGCGCTCTTCTCCGCGTACAGCTACATCACGCCGATGCTGACGGACGCCGCCGGCTACGCCGCCTCGAACGTCACCCTGCTCCTCGCCCTCTTCGGCGTCGGCGCCACGATCGGCAACCTGGCCGGCGGCCGCCTCGCCGACCACGCGATGCGCGGCACGCTGTTCGGCGGCCTGGTGTCGATGGTCGCGGTGCTGCTCCTCTTCCCGGTCCTGATGCGGGCGGAGTGGAGCGCGGCCCTCGCGGTCGTCCTGCTGGGCGTGGCGGCCTTCGTCACCGGCTCGCCCCTCCAGCTGATGGTCATGGAGCGGGCGGCCGCGGGCCCCTCCCTCGCCTCCTCCGCCAACCAGGCGGCCTTCAACCTCGCCAACGCCGGCGGCGCCTGGATCGGCGGGGTGGCCCTGGCCGCGGGCTTCGGCGTCACGTCCCCGGCGCTGGCGGGCGCGGCGCTGGCGGTACTGGGCCTGGGCGTGGCGAGCGTGGCGTACGCGGCGGACCGGCGCCGGGACATCCCGGCGGCGGGCCGTGACCGGGTGGTCGCCTCGCACGTTCCGGAGACCGCGGAGTGGGCGCACTCCTCCTGACCGCCCGTGTCCCGGCCGGTCGCCGGTGCGCGCCGCGCGTCCGGCCGTCAACGGGCAGGGGAGGAGCGCTCACCTTCGGGTGAAGCGGTTCGGATGGGACGCCGACGGCCTGATCTGCCTACGATGATGCTCTCGACACCGGCCCCTGGGAGGCACGCGATGTCCGCCGCAGCCATCGAGCAGCCCTTCGACGACGAGCCGTTCTCGCTCACGGCCATCGCCGACGAGATCATGGAACGGCATCCGGGCTACCGAGTCGAGATCATCGGAGGCCACCTCCTCGTGACCCCATCACCGGATGCCCCGCACGCCCGTGCCCTGACCGGCCTGATGATTCCCTTCATCGCAGCCGGTCTGCACGGAGAGGAAACCGAGGTCCTCCAGAACGTCGGCCTGTGGCTTCCCACCGGGGCCGAGGACTACGCCATCCCCGACCTCGCGATCGTGGACGCCGACATCGACGACCACCTCGTCGAGAACAACGCCTACGACCCGGTCTGTTTCCGTCTCGTCCTGGAGGTCACCTCCAGCAACTGGAAGGACGACCTGAAGACCAAGGCCGTCGCATATGCCCAGGCCAAGGTTCCGGTCTATGTAATCGTCGACCGCAAGCACCAGCGCGTCCACGTGCTCACCGATCCCGGCGGGGAGCAGTACGAGCACCACCGCCCGTACTCGCCGGGCGAGTCCGTCACGCTGCCCCGGTCGATCGGCGCCCAGGTCGTCCTCGATGTCGACCAGATCCTCAAGGCCGCCCAGAAGAAGGCCACCTGACCGCGTCCGCCTCCCCGGCGGCGAGCCTCACGTCGTGAACCGAAGCCGCCCCTCCTGTCCCGGAGGGGCGGCTTCGCGCTTGCTGGGATACCAGGACTCGAACCTGAACTAACGGAACCAGAAACCGTCGGGCTGCCAATTACCCCATATCCCATTCGCACCGAAGACCGCGGGAGCTCGGTCAGCCGGGCGTCGCCCTGCCGCGAGTCGCTGTAGGGCCGTGCCCAACCTATCCGCGCTCCCCGCGGTGCGCCGTGAGGTGCGCGGGGTGTGTCGACCGGAGTCCTGACCGTGCTCTCCTCCCGGACCCGCCGAGGGCTTCGGCCGGTCCTGTACGCCGCCGGTCCTCGAAGCCCCCTGCCGCGCCACCGGCCGGCAGGGGCGTGGCGAGGTCGGCGCGGTCGGTTCGGCGCCTTCGGACAGAAGCTCATCCTGCGGCGTCCGGGGCCGGTTCGCCGGTCACCGGAGCCGATCGGGGGATTCCTCGCGCCGATCGGCTCGCCCGATTGCGGGACGGCGCGGCGTGGCCATAACTTCGCCATGTCGGAAATATTCCGAAAAGGTAAACAGAGTGTCTTATGTTTGCCTTCCTGTGACATCGAACGGAGTATTCATGTCGGTGATGACCGGTACCCCGCCCCTGCAACAGTTCGGCCAGCAGTTCGGCCAGCAGTTCGCCGGGCCGCAGCAGCAGCTCGCGCAGGTCGTCCAGCAGTCCATCCAGCAGGCCTGCCAGCAGGCGAGCCAGCAGATCGCGCAGCGCATGCAGCAGACGCTGCAGCAGCTGCACCAGGTCCAGCAGCAGTTGCAGCAGCAGGGCATCGCCCACCACGCCCACCCCTACCTGGCCGTCGCGCTCCAGCACACCCTGGTCCAGGGCGTGCGCAGCGCCGTGGAGCAGGCCGTGCAGCAGGCGCTGCCGACCGCGATCCTGACGCTGGTGCAGCAGAGCCAGCAGAGCCAGCAGGGTCAGCAGGGCCAGCAGGGTCAGCAGGGCCAGCAGCCGTGGGGCGGCGGGTTCGGCCAGCAGTCGTTCGGCCAGCAGTACCCGCAGCAGTACCAGCAGCCCGGCTTCGGCCCGATGGGTCAGCACTTCGGTATCGGCTGACGCAAGGCAGTGCCCTGTGCGGTGTGCCCGGGACCGGTTCCCGGGCACACCGCACAGCCACGGAAGGCACGAGCCGCCCGTCATACGGATCAGAAGCGCAGAAACCGACGTAGGCATGGTTGAGGTGGATGTAATGGTCAAAGACAGGCCCGGAAGCAAGCCCAGGAGCAGCCGCCAGAGCGAATCCGAGGGTGCGGGGGCCGGCGGGCCGGGCCCCGAGGAGAAAACGACGCCACGCAAGAAGGGCGGACCGTCGCCGATCGCGGTACAGCCGCGCCGGTCCCGCTACCTGGTGACCCCGCTGCCGCAGCAACTGCTGCCCCTGGGAGTGCCCGAACTCGGCATGGACGCGATGTGCGACCAGCTGGAGCGGATGCCCGAGGTCACGGTGGTCCGCAGACTCACCCCGTCGGACAAGCTGCATTCGGCGGGAGTGCAGCCCTCGTGCCCCGAACTCGTGGTCGTCGAGGCCGCCGAAGCCCAGGTACCGGCGATGCGGTCGCTGCATGTGCACATCGAGCCGGATCTGCCGCTGTCCACGGCCGTACCCGTCGCCATGCCGGCCGCGGGGCTGCTGCCGCTGCGCGACCCGGGGCTGGTCATGCCGCTGGAGGAGCCCCTTCGGGTCTCGATCAGTGTCTGCGGTCCGGACGGCGAACCGCTGGCCGGTGCGGGGGTGTTCCTGATCGGGGCGGCATGGCCGAGCCAGGGCGTCACCGGCCCCGACGGGAGGGCCACCCTCACGCTGGCGACGGAGACCGCGCAGTCCGTGCAGGCACTGTACGTGCGGCCCGCGGGCGGCTACACGGACCGCTGGATCCACCGCCCCGAACTCTCGGCGACCCAGGACAACCTGGTCACCCTCACCCCGCTGACCAAGGTCTACCCGGAACTGGAACAGCGGCAGAGTTACGGCTGGGGCCAGCAGGCCATGCGGCTGGACCGGCTGCCCCCCACGTTCCGTGCCTTCGGCACCAAGATCGCCGTCATCGGTACGGGCGTCAGCATCGACCACCCCGACCTCAAGCAACGGGTGCGCTCCGGCATCGACCTCGTGCGCGGCACGAAGGAGGGCTGGTCCCACGATCCGGTCGGCACCGGCACCCACGCGGCAGGCATCATCGCCGGGGCGGACACGGGCAAGGGCGTCATCGGCATCGCCGTCGACGCCGAACTCGAGGTCTGCGAGATCATGCCCGACGGCCACTTCAGCGACCTGATCGCAGCCCTGGACCACTGCGTCGAGCACGAGGTCGACATCGCCCACATCCAGGTGGCGACCCCGTACCCCTCGTCGCTGGTCTCCCGCAAACTCGCCGATGCCACCGCGGCGGGCATCGCCTGCATCGCTCCGGTCGGCGACAGCGGCGGACCGGTCTTCTTCCCCGCCTCCCTGCCCACCGTCTTCGGCGTGGGCGCCCTGGGAGCCTTCGGCACCTACCCGCCCGACACCTCCCACGCCACCCACATCGGGCCGCAGTTGAGCCCGGAGGGGCTGTTCGCCGCGCCGTTCAGCTGCCACGGTCCCGGAGTGAACGCGGCCGCCCCCGGCGTCTCGGTCCTGTCCTGTTCCCCGGACGGCGGCTACACCGCCCTCGACGGCACCGGCACCGCGTCCGCCCACATCGCGGGCCTGGCCGCGCTCGTGCTGGCCCACCACGAGGACTTCCACGGCCAATCGCTGCCCCGGGGGCCGGGCCGCGTGCAGCACCTCTTCGGGATTCTCGCCGCCAGCTGCCGCCCGCTCGCCGCACCGGGAACACTGGACGCGGCCCGTACCGGGTGCGGCGTACCCGACGCTCTTGCCGCCCTCGGCCTGGCCCACAGCACCCAGCTCGGCCCGGCCCTGTCCCCCTTCGCCCCGTCCATGACCGGGTAGCTCCCTCTCCCGGCCCGCGAGCCGGAAACTCCGGACCCTCCGGGTACTCCGGCCGGGGCGAAAGCCTTCCGCTCGTCGTCCTGCGGAGGGGGTGAGGTCACCAGGACCCCACGCCCCTCCGCCCGGCGAGTCAGCCGAACAGCGGCTCCGCGACGACCTGCCGGCGTACGCGCACATGAAGGTTCGTGAAGTGGCCGAGCGGAACGGGGGCCGGTCGGCCTTCTTCATCGTCTCATCGTCCTCGATGCCGGCCTGTTGTCGCTTGCGGCGAAAGCCGCGGCGGGGATTCCTCGCGAAGGGCCGGATGACTGATCTCGCACCAGACCGTCTTGCGGTCCGGGCCCCGGTCCACGCCCCAGCGATCGGTCAGCGCCTTGAGGACGGCCAGGCCGCGCCCCGATTCCTCCGTCTCCGTGGCGGGGAGCAGGACGGGCAGCGTCCGTGGATCGGAGTCGGTCACCTCGATCCGGGTACGGCCGTGCTCGTGCGTGCCCATGACCCGGACGGTGACCGGCGTTCCCTCGCCGACGTGCTCGATCACGTTCGTCAGCAACTCCGTTGCGCACAGCCGGACATCGAAGGTGTGGTCGCGGAGCATGTGACGCAGCTCCGGTGCCGCCTTCGCAGTGGCCGCCAGGTGGAGTTCGAGATGCGTCGTCATCGTTCTGCCCCCGCCGTCTTCCTGAGCGCGAGGGCGAGCGCCCGTGCCGTCGCTGTGTTGCAGTTCCCGAGCGCGACGAGGCCGGCGGGCGGGGAGTACGTGCCCGCGAAGCCCGCGAGGTCGACGCGGAGGGACGGGAGCGAGATGCCGTGTTCGGCCAGGGCGGTGCGGAGGTCCTCGACGCAGAGGGCGACGTCGTAAGCGGTGGGGGAGGGATCGGGCATGAGACCGGACTACCTTCTGTGCGCTGTGTGACGAATTCCTCACAGACTGTCGCCCCGCTCGCTACCGTGGAAGGGCATTCGCGTACGCGACGCGAACTGCGGAAACAGCCCCATGAGTTACGGCGGTGAGCGCGTGGCCCGACGCAAGGACATCGACGGCTCTTCGAGCGTCCCCGGCTTCTACGGCAAGGAGTTGAGGTGGAAGAGGGAGGCGGCGGGACTCTCCCTGGAGAAGCTCGTCGAGGGCAGCTTCTACGGCAAGTCCCACCTCAGTGACATCGAACGCGGCGAGCGGCGGATGCCGTTGGAACTGGCCCGGCATGTGGATCGGGTGCTGGGGACGGACGGGTACTTCGAGCGGCATTGCGAGGATGTGCGGAGGGCGAGGAGGGGTCCGCATGCGTCGTACTTCGAGAAGGTCCTGGAGGCGGAGAAGCACGCCGAGTCCATCGAGGAGTGGTGCCCCAGCACCTTTCCGGGGCTGCTTCAGACCGCCTCGTACGCGCGGGCCCTGGTCTGGTCGGCTCACCCGGCGGCGGTCGACGAGTGGGTCGAGGAGAAGGTGCGGGCCCGTCTCGCCCGCGCCCGGCTGTTCGAGGAGGACCACTCCACTCCGGAGTACTGGGCGATCCTGCACGAGTCGCTGATCACTGATGCGATCCTGCCGCCGCAGGAGATGGCCGAACAACTGGGTCGCGTGGCGGAGTTGGCCGGGCGCCGCCGGATCGTTCCGCAGATCGTCCCGCGGAAGACCGGGGCGTATCCCTTGATGGCGGCCTCCATCATGGTCATGACGTTCCCGGACGCCCCGCCGCTGGTGTACACCGAGGCGTCCTACAGCGGGGACACCATCGATGATCCGGCCCTCGTGAAGCAGTACCGCAAGGCATACGATCGGCTCAGGGCCGTCGCACTGTCACCGGAGACGTCCCTGGCCATGATCGAGGCAGCGGCAGGGGAATACCGAAATGGCAAGCAGCCGGATCGACTTGAGTGACGCTCTCTGGTTCAAGAGCAGCTACAGCAACGAAGACGGCGGCAACTGCGTCGAGGTCGCCCGCGACTTCCCCGGCGCCGCCCTCTGGCGCAAGTCGAGCTACAGCAACGGCGACGGCGGCAACTGCGTCGAGGTCGCCGACGACATCCCCGGCCTCGTCCCCGTCCGCGACTCGAAGGCACCTCAGGGGCCCGTCCTCGTCCTCACCGCTGCCGCCTGGGGCCCCTTCATAGCCTCCCTCAAGTAGGCGCAACGCGATCTCGCCCGAGCCTCTGAACGCGTCGGGCCGACGGGTCGCGTACCAGGACTTCTGACCGGAACACGAAGGGGCGTGAGGTCCGTCAGGACCTCACGCCCCTTCGCTGGGCCGCGCGGCGGATCAGTGCTTGCGGTGCGCCTGCGACTGGTACGACTCGACGTAGCCGGCCGCCGGGGTGCCGACGCCGGTCACGTCGTCATAGCCCTTGACCGCGGACAGGGAGCTGTCCTTGCCGAGGCTGCGGACCGAGGTCAGCAGGCCGTCGGTGGCGTCGTAGCCGTTGGCGAAGTCGACGCGGGCGACCGCGAGGTCCTTGCCGGTCGGCTTGTCCGTGACGTCGTGGTAGACCTTCGTGCCGTACTTGGAGTAGATCAGCGGGTTGGCGAAACCGATCGCCTTGCCGCCGCGCGCCTCCTGGGCGAGGGCCTGGACGGCGGCGATGACCGGCGCGGCCAGCGACGTGCCGCCGATGCGGTACTCGCTGTACGCCTCGGTGCCGTCCGCCTGGGTCTGCGTCTGGCCGACCTTGAAGCCCGTGTTGGGGTCCGCGATCGCCGAGATGTCGGGGACGACCCGGTTGCCGGCGGCGCTGTTGGCCGTGGCCAGCGCCGTCGGGACGACGTTCTTCTGGTAGTACGGCTCGCCGACCGTCTTGCTGGTGCCGCCGCCCGCGCCCGAGGTGAAGGCGCCGGGGAAGTTGGTCCAGCTCTTGCCGTCGGCCGACAGCGAGGCCTTCTCGGTGCCCCAGCCGGTCTCCCACAGGTACTTGTCGCCCTTGCCGACGGCCAGCGAGGTACCGCCGACCGCGGTCACCCACGCGGAGTTGGCCGGCGTGTCGACCTGCTTCGTCTTGGTGTTGGCGACCTCGTCGCCGTTGTCACCGGAGGAGAAGTAGAAGCCGATGCCCTGCACCGCGCCCAGCTGGAACACCTGGTCGTAGGCGGCCGCGAGGTCCGGGGTCTGGTTGGCCTCGATGTCGCCCCAGGAGTTGGAGACGATGTCGGCCAGGTGGTTGTCGACGACCTTGCTGAGCGAGGCCAGCAGGTCGTCGTCGTAGCAGGAGGCGGCGCCCACGTAGGTGACGTCGGCGTCCGGCGCGACCGCGTGCACGGCCTCGACGTCGAGGGTCTCCTCGCCGTACCAGCCGGCCGCGCCGCACTCCTCGGTCTTGGTGTAGGTGTCCGGCAGCACCTGGTGCAGCTGGCTGGTCTTCCAGGCCGCGTCGCCGTGCGCCTTGGCGTAGGTGCCGGCGTCGAAGGCGATGGTCGGCGAGGCGTACGCGTCGGTGATCGCGACGCGCACGTGCTTGCCGGTGTACTTGCCGGCGCCGTAGGCGGCCCGCAACTGCTTGCCGGTGTAGCCCTGGACGGCGTACGGGATCTTCGTGCCGTACGCGTCCGGCAGCGTGGTTGCGATGTTCGAGCCGTAGTACGAGGAGAACGGCCCGGAGTTCTTGAACACGGAGTCCGGCGGCGGCAGCGTGTCGTCGTGGCTCGCCTTGTGCGGCGCGCTGTCCAGGCCGGTGACGGTCAGGACGGCGGAGCTGACGGAGGCCGGCACCGAGGCGGTCTTCGCGGGGGCGCGGTAGGTCTTGGAGCCCTTGGCGTAGTTGTGCAGCTGCGTGCCGAACGCCTTCTCGGCGGCGGACACGTCGCCGGTGACGGTGATGTAGTGCTGCGTGACCTCGGTGACCGTCAGGCCGGACGCGGTCAGCCAGGACTTGACGGCCTTCACCTGGGCCTTGGTGGCGCCGTAGCGGGCCTGAACCTGCTTGGCGCTGAGGTACTTGCCGTAGAGCGGCGAGCTGGGGTCGGACACCGCCTTCGCGTAGGCCGCGAGGCCCTTGGCGTCCTGGCCGGCCAGGTAGACCCGGGCCTTGACCTGCGCGCTGTCGGAGGTTGCGCCCTTGTCCGCCTTGGCCGTGGCCCACGTGGGCTTGGTGCCCTTCAGGGCCTCACGGGCCGGGCTGTCCGCGGCGTGCGCCGCGGGTATGCCGAGTGCGAGCGCGCCGGCGATCATTGGCAGTGTCGCTGCCATGCTCACGCTGGCCCGCACCTTGGCACGGTTGGATCTCATACTGCCCCCTGCTATGCGGTTCGTCGCATGGAGTGGTCGGTCGTCCGTGATCACCGGGAGGCCTGCGGCGGAACGGCCCGTGAATGGATCACACGGTGGAGGTCACTCTTTCGGCGAACTGTTCATGTCAGGGGAATGAGAAAGCCAAGGAAATCCCAAGTGGGCGTTGATTAGGGGCTTTTGGTCCACTTTCGACGGCGCGCAGAACATTACAGATCGATTGCGATTGTTGCTGAACGCTTGCGGTGCCGTTAAGTCGACAAATCGCCCACCTGGTAAGGCGGTTGGGTGTCCTCTGCGCGGCGGTTCAGTCGCGCGGCCTGGCGCCCCGCTCCGTCAGCATCTGCTTCATCGCCGTCAGCTCCGACTGCTGCGCGTCCACCATGCCCTGGGCGAGGCTCTTCTCCACCGCGATGGTGCACCTGGCCACGCACCCCTCGGCCATGTGGATGCCGCCCTTGTGATGGTCCGTCATCAGCTGGAGGTAGAAGATCTCCGCCTGCTTGCCGTTCAGGGTCCCCAGTTTCTTCAGCTCGGTGTCGGTCGCCATGCCCGGCATCAGCGAACCGTCCCCGCGCTCGGGCATGTCGCCCATGCCCATCCAGGACATCGGCGGCTTCGCCGAGACCTTCGGCAGGTCCCACAGATCCAGCCAGCCCAGCAGCATGCCGCGCTGGTTGGCCTGCGTCTGCGCGATGTCGTAGGCGAGCCGGCGCACTTCCGCGTTCTTCGTGCGGTCGCGGACCAGGTACGACATCTCCACGGCCTGCTGGTGATGGACCGCCATGTCCCGCGCGAACCCGGCGTCCGCCCCGTCCGCGCTCGGGACGCTCAGGCCCCCGCCCCCGCCCCCGCCGCCGTCCTCGGCGACCGCGTAGGTGATCGCGCCGGCCGCGACCAGTGCCGCCGCGGCCGTCCCGGCGATCCAGCCGATGTGCTTCCTCACGTCACATCGTCCCGCCGGTGCAGGAGGCACCCGGCTCCGGGGTCTGCTTGCCCTGCACGTACGTCTCGAAGAACTTGCCGACCTTCGGGTCGTCGGCGCTCGTCACGCTCAGCTGGTGCCCCCACGCCGACAGCTCGATCGGCGAGGTCTGGTTCGCGTACGGGCTCATCAGCGAGTACGGCGTCTGCTTCACCTTCGCCGCCAGCTTGTCCACGTCCGACTTCTTCGCCTTGTCGGTGTACGTCACCCAGACCGCGCCGTGCTCAAGGGCGTGCACGGCGTTCTCGTCCTTCACGGCCTCGGTGTAGACGTTGCCGTTGCAGTTGAGCCAGACCGGGTTGTGGTTGCCGCCGACCGGCGGGTGCATCGGGTAGCCCACGGTCCCCGTGACGTGGGTGCGGGACAGCTTGCCCGTCCAGGTCCGCACGCCGTCGCTGCCGGTCACGAAGTGCCCGGAGTCCCCGGAGCCGCCCTTCGTGTCGCTCGCGCTGTCGCTCTTGCCCGACTGCGAGTTGACGAGTACCACTCCGCCGACGACGAGACCGGCGACGACCACGACACTCGCGCCGATCGTCAGGATCCGGTTGCGCCGCTCACGCGCCTGTTCGGCACGCCGCATCTCCTCTATGCGTGCCTTGCGCGCTGCGTTGGTGCTCTTCTTGGCGGTGGCCATGACCGTGTCCTTCTTGGGGGAAAGGGACGTGGAGGATGGGGCCCGCTGATCGTAGTGGGGGAGGCGGGGGCGGTCGTAGGGCGGGCACAGGAAAGAACTGGAAAGATCCCTGTCCGACAGGAAACCGATTATTTGAACCGCGGATGCGTATTACCTACGCTGGCTGGTATGCGGCTGCTGCGCTCCACCGACCTGGCTCTGCGTCTCCTGATGCGGCTCGCCGTCGCGGGCGGCTCCAGCCCCACCACCCGCGAGGTCGCGGCGGACATGGACGTGCCGTACACGCACGCCGCGAAGGTGGTCGCGGAACTGCAGCACCTGGGGCTGGTCGACGCGCGGCGGGGCCGGGGCGGCGGGCTCACGCTGACCGAGAAGGGCCGTACGGCCTCGGTGGGAGCGCTGGTGCGGAGGTTCGAGGGCGACGGCGACGTCGTCGACTGCGACGGCACCGCCACCAACGCAGCCCCCTGTCCCCTCAACTCCGCCTGCCGCCTCCGGGGTGCCCTGCGCCGGGCCCAGGAGGCGTTCTTCGCGACCCTGGACCCGGTGACGGTGGCGGACATGGTGGTGGAGCCGACGGGACCTTTGCTGCTCGGTATTTCCAAGAGGCCGGGGGCGGTCTGAGGCGCCCACGGGGGTGCTGCGGGCTGCCGTCGGCGGCCGCGGTGCCGTCGTGGCTTGTCGCGCCCGTGCGGCGGCAGCCGCATACCGGACAGGGTCCCGCGCCCCTTACGGGGCGCTGATGCTCAAGCCGCCGCCAGCCACAGGTCCGGGCCGAACACCTCGTAGTGGATGTCCGCCGGAGCCACGCCCTTCTCGATCAGCTGGGTGCGCACCGCGCGCATGAAGGGGAGCGGTCCGCACAGGTACGCGCGGGTGCCGGCCGCGACCTCGATGCCGGCGAGGTCGACCAGGCCGGTGCGGGTGCCGGGCTCGGCGTCCCGCTCGTAGAAGAAGTGGACGGCGGTGTCCGGGAGCTTGGCCGCGTAGGTCCCGTGGTCGGCGCGCAGGGCGTGGTCGGCGGGGGAGCGGTCGCCGTGCACGACGGTCACCGGGGCCGAGTGGCCGTCGGCCGCGAGCGCGGCGAGCATCGCCACCATCGGGGTCACGCCGATACCGGCGGAGGCGAGCAGCAGGGGGCGCTCGGCGGCGTCGCCCAGGACGAGGTCGCCGTACGGCTCCGACAGTTCGAGGACGTCGCCCACCTGCACGTGCGCGTGCAGGTGGCGGGAGACCTCGCCGTCGCGCTTGACGCTGAACTGGCGGACCGACTCGCCCGGCGCGCCGGAGAGGCTGTACTGGCGTATCTGGCGGGCGCCGTCGGCGAGGGTGACGCCCACGGAGACGTACTGCCCGGCCCGGAAGCCGCGCACCGCCGGTCCGCCGTCCACCGGCCGCACCCGGAAGGTCACCACGTCGGCGGTCTCCACGACCCGCTCGACGACCTCCCACGGCCGCAGCCCCTCCAGGCCGCCGTTCTCCTCGTACAGCCGCTTCTCGATCGCGACGAGCGCGTTCGCCATCAGCCAGTAGACCTCGTCCCAGGCGGCCGCGACCTCGGGGGTGACGGCCTCGCCGAGCACCTCGGCGATGGCGGCGAAGAGGTGCTCGTGGACGACGTCGTACTGCGCGGGCGTGACGCCCAGGGAGGCGTGCTTGTGGGCGATGCGGCTCAGCAGGGCGTCGGGTCGCTGGTCCGGGTGGTCCAGCAGGTGGGTGGCGAACGCGGCGATGGAGCCGGCGAGGGCCTGGCGCTGGGTGCCGGCGGCCTGGTTGCCGCGGTTGAAGAGGTTCCGCAGCAGCTCGGGGTGGGCGTCGAAGAGACGGGCGTAGAAACGCTCCGTGATCTCACCGATGGCCGCGCCCACTACGGGGAGGGTGGCGCGGACGGTGGCGGCGGACGGCTCGGACAGCATCGGGGCTCCTTGTGGCTCGGCGTGGTTCGACCGAACGGCTCGTTGTCCCAGACGCTATTAAAACTTGCATCTGAGATTCAAATTTATCGGCCGTGGTCTCCGTCACCCGCCTGCGGCCCGGAAACCGAATCGGCCATTACGGATGTCGCTGCGAGCAGGCAAGATGGGCGGCAGGGCAGGACACCTGCCGTACGAGAGCCGTTCAGGCCGAGGTCGCTCGGGCGATCAAGGTGCGCAACGCGCATGAAATGCTGTTGTGGTGTGATGCTCAGGTGCCCGACCGCCTCCCGCGGGACAGGGAGACAGGCGGCCTGACCAGCAAGGATGGGGAAGCGGAAGATGGACAAGCAGCAGGAGTTCGTGCTCCGGACCTTGGAGGAGCGCGACATCCGGTTCGTACGCCTGTGGTTCACGGACGTGCTGGGCTTCCTCAAGTCAGTCGCCGTGGCCCCGGCGGAGCTCGAGCAGGCCTTCGACGAGGGCATCGGCTTCGACGGCTCCGCGATCGAGGGCTTCGCCCGGGTCTACGAGTCCGACATGATCGCCAAGCCGGACCCGTCCACCTTCCAGGTGCTCCCGTGGCGCGCGGAGACCCCCGGCACGGCCCGCATGTTCTGCGACATCCTCATGCCGGACGGCTCCCCGTCCTTCGCGGACCCGCGGTACGTCCTGAAGCGGGCCCTGGCCCGCACCTCCGACCTCGGCTTCACCTTCTACACCCACCCCGAGATCGAGTTCTTCCTCCTGAAGGACCGCCCGCTGGACGGCTCCCGCCCCACCCCGGCCGACAACTCGGGCTACTTCGACCACACGCCCACCAGCGTCGGCATGGACTTCCGCCGCCAGGCGATCACCATGCTGGAGTCGATGGGCATCTCGGTCGAGTTCTCCCACCACGAGGGCGCGCCCGGCCAGCAGGAGATCGACCTGCGCTACGCCGACGCGCTCTCCACGGCCGACAACATCATGACGTTCCGGCTGGTCATGAAGCAGGTGGCGCTGGAGCAGGGGGTGCAGGCGACGTTCATGCCGAAGCCGTTCTCCGAGCACCCCGGCTCCGGCATGCACACCCACCTCTCCCTCTTCGAGGGCGACCGCAACGCGTTCTACGAGTCGGGCGCGGAGTTCCAGCTCTCCAAGGTCGGCCGCTCCTTCATCGCGGGCCTGCTACAGCACGCCGCCGAGATCTCCGCGGTCACCAACCAGTGGGTGAACTCCTACAAGCGCATCTGGGGCGGCTCCGAGCGCACGGCCGGCGCCGGCGGCGAGGCCCCCTCCTACATCTGCTGGGGCCACAACAACCGCAGCGCCCTGGTCCGCGTCCCCATGTACAAGCCCGGCAAGACCGGCTCCGCGCGCGTCGAGGTCCGCTCCATCGACTCCGGCGCCAACCCGTACCTGGCCTACGCCGTCCTGCTCGCCGCCGGCCTCAAGGGCATCGAGGAGGGCTACGAGCTCCCGCCGGGCGCCGAGGACGACGTCTGGGCCCTCTCCAACGCCGAGCGCCGCGCCATGGGCATCGAACCGCTCCCCCAGAACCTCGGCGAGGCCCTCACCCTCATGGAGAACAGCGACCTCGTCGCCGAGACCCTCGGCGAACACGTCTTCGACTTCTTCCTGCGCAACAAGCGGCAGGAGTGGGAGGAGTACCGCAGCGAGGTGACCGCGTTCGAGCTGCGGAAGAACCTGCCGGTGCTGTAGGAGCGGAGCGCGGGGCACGGCTTTTCCCGTTCCTCAGGACGCCGCAGTTCCCCGCTGTGGGGTTCAGGCGGCCCGTGACACCGTCCGGTCGCGCTGGAGGACGACCATGGCCAGGTCGTCGTTCAGCCGGCCGTCCGTGTACGCCCGGACGTCCGCGGCGAGCTGCTCGACGAGCAGGCCTGGCGCGTTGTCCGCCCAGACCGCGGCGCGCTCCGCGAGCGGATAGAACTCGCCGTCCGCGTTCCGGGCCTCGCTGACGCCGTCCGTGTACAGGACCAGCCTGTCGCCGTGCTCGAAGGGGAAGGTCGCCGGTGCGTAGCGGCCGTCGGCGCTGTCCGTGCTGTCCGTGCCGTGCGGGTCGGCGGGCCATACCCCGAGGCCGAGCGGAGGCGACGGTTCGGGGACCGTCAGCGCCAGCGCCGTCCCGGTGGAGCCGCGCAACAGGAGCGGTGGCGGGTGCCCGCAGCTGATCAGATGCACCACCGGCTCGTCGTCCGGGATGTCCAGGACGGCGGCGGTCACGAAGCGCTCGGCGGCGTCCTCGTCCGGCTCCGAGAACTCCGCGAGCCCCCACCGGACGGCGTCCTCGATGTAGCCGACCAGCTCGGGCAGCGGGATCCGGCGGTGTGCGGCGGCGCGGAAGGCGCCCAGCACGATCGCCGTGTCACTGATCGAGGGGAGTCCCTTGCCCCGGACGTCCCCGATGAGCAGTCGCGTGGAGCCGGGGATCCGGGCGGCGGCGTACAGGTCGCCGCCGATGGTCGGGTCCGCTTCCGCGCTGCGGTAGTGCGACGCGAGAGTGACCGGCCCGGCCCGCTTCGGCAACGGCCGCAGGACGACACGCTGGGTCGCGTCGGACACCGAGCGCACCCGGACGAGTTCGCGCTCGCGACGGTCCCGCAGCCGGGCGAAGAGGACGAGGAAGGCGCAGACGGCCAGGAGGGCGGAGAGTTCGACGAGGACACTCTCGGTGGCCAGGGTGCGTCGCTCCAGGCCGGCGCAGACCAGCGCGAGGACCGCCAGCGCCCCGATCAGCGCGGTGGCGCGCGGCCCGCTGCCGACCGCGGTGACCGCCACCGCGACCACGAGCAGGTGGGCGAGATGCACGTCCGGCGGCAGGAACCCGTCGGCCACCGGGATCGCGATGATCAGCAGCAGGGGACCGGCCACCCACAGGAGCCGCAGGGCGGAACGGCGCCACGCCCGCACGCCCTCGACCACTGAACTCGCGATGGTGGCAGTACTCACGTCGTGCTCCGGTACTGGTGTGCTCTGTGCCTGCCAGCGGAAACGCAGGACGAGGCGCTCCCCATTCCCGGGGTCAGCCGACGTACGCCGGCGACACCGCCGAGACGCTGATCCGCCGCGGCTTCCCCGTGCCGTCCGCCGGCATCGCGTACAGGTCCGCCCCGTAGTCGCCCGGCAGGGCGTAGACGATCGTGTGCCCGTCCTTCCACACCGCCTGGTCGTCCACGCTGCGGGTCTCGGCGAGCGGGGTCTCGCGCATCGTCCGGAGGTCGAGGACGTACAGGCGCCAAGGGGCGTCCTTGGGCAGGCCCCGTACGCGTTTCTTGTAGGCGATACGGGTGCCGTCGGGGGAGAGGGACGGGCATTCGACATTGGCGTGGAGTGTGGTGACCGTGCGGGTGGCGAGGTCGCCCCGGATCAGGTAGGTCGAGCCCTTCGTCGCCAGCGTCGCGTAGAAGGTGCGGTCGTCCGGCGCGAAGGTGACACCCCAGAAGTTGACGTCCGCGGCCTGGTAGGGACGGCCGTCCTTGACGATCCGGAACTCCTCCAGGGAGGGGATCAGCCGGCCGGTGCGGGTGTCGGCGATGGCCGTGCGGGTCGAGAAGTTCGTGCCCGCGTACGAGTCGCCGCCCACGAACGCCGTCCAGGCCGCGTAGTGGCCGGTGGGCGAGACCCGGGCGCGGGACGGGATGCCCGGGACGTCGTAGTGGGCGGTGGCGCGCAGGTTCGCGTCCAGGATCAGGGCGCGGTAGGTGTCCGAGACCGGGCCGTGGACGGCCTGGAGGCAGACGCCGGTGCCCGCGGCGGCGTAGAAGCGCAGGCATTTCACGCCGGAGGCGGTACGGGGGCCGGCGGGGGAGGCGGCGGGGACCGTGGAGAGTTCGTCCCGGTGCGGGCCCCAGGCCATGTTGCGGAAGACCATGCGGCCGGGGGTGGTCAGCGTCACCGTCCCCGGGGTGACCTTCGGGCCGCCCGCCTGAGTGTGGTCGCGGCGCTCCGCCCGGGCGGAGGCGTGCAGGACGGAGGCCAGGGCGACGGCCGCCAGGACCGCCAGCGCCGAGAGGAGGATCAGGAGGCGGGAGCGGACGGTCATACGGCGGCCTCCCGGAAGGGCCGGAGGGTGAGGGCGTACACCGCGCACACCGCCAGGGCCACCGCCGACACGCTCAGGGCCGTACGGTCGCCCCACAGCGTCCAGGCCGCCCCGAACCCCAGCGAGCAGGCGAAACGCGCCGCCGCCTGACCCGTCTGGACCAGCGCGAGACCGGACGAGCGCAGTGCCTGGGGCACGCTGTCCGACGCGGCCGCCATCAGCACACCGTCGGTCGCCGCGTAGAACGTGCCGTGCAGGGCCAGCACCGCGTACGGCAGGGCGGAGCCGTGCCAGGACGCCAGCAGGAGCACGTAGGCGAGCAGCAGGGCCGCGTGGCCGGCCAGGAAGACCCGCCAGCGGCCCCAGCGGTCCGCCAGGCGGCCCAGCGGGACGGCCAGGAGGAGGAACGCGGCCGCCGTGCCGAGGGGGAGAAGGGCGAACCAGCGGTCCGGGACGCCGAGCCGGCGTTGCAGCAGCAGGTAGACGAAGGAGTCGCTCACCGTCGCGAGGCCCAGCAGGAGGGCGCAGAGGGTGATGCGGCGCAGGTCGCGGTCGGCCAGCAGGCCGAGTGCCGCGCGCAGGGTGGGGCGCGCGCCGGGGGCGGCCGGTTCCGTACGGCCGCCGGACGGAACGAACAGGACGAGGACCAGCACGCCCAGCACCGCCACGCAGAAGCTCACCGTGAACACCGCGTCGTAGCCGTCCACCGTCGCCCGCAGGATGAGGAACGCGGCCAGGGGGCCGAGCAGGGCGCCCGCCGTGTCCATCGCGCGGTGCACGCCGAAGGCGCGGCCCCGGGTCTCCTGGGTGCTGGAGAGTGAGATCAGGGCGTCCCGGGGGGCCGTGCGCAGGCCCTTGCCGGTGCGGTCCGCCGCCAGGATCAGGCCGATGGGGGTGAGGGTGTGGGCGATCAGCAGGAGGGGTTTGCACAGGGCCGACAGGGCGTAGCCCGCGGCCGCCACCCCTTTGTGGCGGCCGCCGCCGCGGTCGGCGAGGTGGCCGCCGACCAGGCGTACGACCGCCGAGAAGCCGTTGTAGACGCCGTCGAGGAGGCCGAAACCCAGCGGGGACAGGCCCAGGCCCGCCACCAGGTACAGCGGGAGGACCGCCGTGACCATCTCGGAGGACACGTCCGTGACCAGACTGACCGTGCCGAGGGCGAGGACGGTGGGCGCGATCGTGGAGCGGTACCGCCCGGCCGTCGCCGGCCGGGCGGCACCTTCCACGGACGCCGTCGCCGGAGTGCTCGCGCGGCTGTCCGCTACGTACACGTCAGGACGCCCAGATCCCGGTGATGTCGGACGCGGACGCCGCGTTGCCCGCGTGCGCGGTCAGGCCCTGGCTGTCCTCCAGGGTGCGCAGCAGGTCGTAGTGGTCGTACGTGGTGGACGAGGTCGAGCCCGCCGTGACCGGCTGGCCGTACAGCACCGTCGGGATGCGGTTGCCGGCCAGGCGGTTGTCCTCGTCCATGGTGACGACGAGGAGGCTGTTGTGGGTCTTGGCCCAGGTGGCGTACGCGCCGAGGTTGTTCTTCAGCCAGGTGTCACCGGTGGACACCGAGCAGTCGTGCATGTCGCTGCACAAGTTGGGGATCACGTAGGACAGCTGGGGGAGGGTGGTGTAGTCGGTCGGGAACTGGGCGAACGTCTTCGCGGTCGACGTCGGTACGTTGCTGAAGCCGAACCACGGGTTGTGCTTCTGCGCGTACTTGCCGCTGCTGCACGTGGTGGAGCCCTGGCTGGGCAGGGTCTCGTTGTAGCTGGCCCAGGTGCGGCCGGCCGCGAGCTGCTCGGAGGCCAGGTTCGCCGCCGAGGAGAAGCCGGGCGTGACGCAGCTGTCGTCCGTGATGCCCTGGGTGGAGCCCGAGAACATCGCGTAGTAGTTGGGCTGGCTCGGGTGGGTCTCGGCGTACATCTGGGTCAGATTGGCGCCGCCGGTCGCCAGCGAGTTGATGTACGGCGCGCTGGAGGAGCCGATGACCTGGCTGTAGGCGTGGTTCTCGAAGACCACGACGATCACGTGGTCCGGGGCGGGTACGGCACTCGCGGCCTGCGCGGACGTGCCGCCGAGCCCGGTCCACAGACCGATCGCGGCCGCGGTGAGGGCGGTGGCCGAGGCCACCGCCGTACGGGCGCGGCGGATCATCGCCGGACGTGCGGAACTGCCGGACACATCAACCTCCGGTGCTGGGGAAGGGAAAGCCTGGTGGCGGTGCGGGGACTGAGCATGCACACGCCAATAATCCACCGCGCCGCCGCGCTCGGCCAGACAGGTGAAGACCGGATGAACTACTCCCGCCTCGGGTTCGCGCACGATGCCTCCCTGGAGCGCCGGCCGGTACGACCACGATCCCGCCCACCACTCGTCGGCGCTCGTGACGGGGTCTGCGGTTAGGCTCGGGCGGGGACGACCTTGATCCGGAGGGAGGCCGCGGATGACGCCGGGGCGCAGGAGCAGTACCTTCACGCGACTGCTGCGGCACGGCTTCACCGATGCCTCGGCCGCCGAGCGGCTGCTGGACAGCGTCGAGCTGGCCGGCGTGCGCGACGACCCGGTGCTCCTCGAAGCCCTCGGCGCCACCGCCGACCCCGACCTCGCCCTGCACGGCCTGGTGCGGCTCCTGGAGGCCCAGCCCGGCCCCACCGCCCGCCGGGAGCTGCTCGACACCCTGATAGCGGCCAAGCCGCTGCGGGACCGCCTGCTGGGTGTCCTCGGCGCCTCCGCCGCCCTCGCCGACCACCTCGCCCGGCACCCGCGCGACTGGGAGGCCCTGGTCACCTACGAGCCCCGTGACCTGCACCCCGGCGTCGCCGAGTTCGAACGCGGGCTCGCCGAGGGCGCCGACCCGGTCTCCCTGCGCGTCGCCTACCGGCGCTGCCTGCTGTCCATCGCCGCCCGGGACGTGTGCGGGACGACGGACGTCGCCCAGACCGCCGCCGAACTCGCCGACCTGGCCACCGCCACCCTGCGCGCCGCGCTCGCCCTCGCCGAGGCCGCCGCCCCCGGGGACGCCGCCGCCTGCCGGCTCGCGGTGATCGCCATGGGCAAGTGCGGCGGCCACGAGCTGAACTACGTCTCCGACGTCGACGTCATCTTCGTCGGCGAGGCCGCCGACGGCGCCGACGAGAGCAAGGCCCTGCGCTCCGCCACCAAACTCGCCTCGCACATGATGCGGATCTGCTCCGAGACCACGGTGGAGGGGTCGATCTGGCCCGTCGACGCCAACCTCCGCCCCGAGGGCCGCAACGGCCCCCTCGTGCGCACGCTCAGCAGCCACCTCGCCTACTACCAGCGGTGGGCCAAGACCTGGGAGTTCCAGGCCCTGCTCAAGGCCCGCCCGGTCGCCGGCGACCTCGACCTGGGCCAGGAGTACGTCGCCGCCCTCGACCCCCTGGTCTGGAAGGCCGCCGAGCGCGAGAACTTCGTCGCCGACGTGCAGAAGATGCGCCGACGCGTGGTGGAGAACATCCCGGCCGCCGAGATCGACCGCGAGCTGAAGCTCGGCCCCGGCGGCCTGCGCGACGTCGAGTTCGCCGTCCAGCTACTGCAGTTGGTGCACGGCCGGGCCGACGCCGCACTGCGCAGCGGTACCACCCTGGACGCCCTCCAGGCGCTCGCCGCCGGCGGCTACGTGGGGCGCGCCGACGCCGTCCAGCTCGACGACGCCTACCGCTTCCTGCGCTCCATGGAGCACCGCATCCAGCTCTACCGGCTGCGCCGCACCCACCTGGTCCCCGAGGACGAGGCCGACCTGCGCCGCCTCGGCCGCTCGCTGGGCCTGCGCACCGACCCGGTGACCGAGCTGATCCGCGAGTGGAAGCAGCACACCGGTGTCGTACGGCGCCTGCACGAGAAGCTCTTCTACCGCCCGCTGCTCGACGCCGTCGCCCAGCTCGCCCCCGGCGAGGCCCGGCTGAGCGCCGAGGCGGCCCGGGAGCGCATGGTGGCCCTCGGCTACGCCGACCCCGCCGCCGCCCTGCGCCACCTGGAGGCCCTCGCCTCCGGCGTCACCCGCAAGGCCGCCATCCAGCGCACCCTGCTGCCCGTCCTGCTGGGCTGGTTCGCGGATTCCGCCGACCCGGACGCGGGCCTCCTGAACTTCCGCAAGGTCTCCGACGCCCTCGGCAAGACCCCCTGGTACCTGCGGCTGCTCAGGGACGAGGGCGCCGCCGCCGAGAACCTCGCGCGCGTGCTGTCCGCCGGGCGCCTCGCCCCCGACCTGCTGATGCGCGCCCCGGAGGCGGTGGCGCTGCTGGGCGACGGCGACGGGGGCGGCCTGGAGCCGCGCGGCCGCGCCCAGCTGGAGCAGGAGATCCTCGCCGCCGTCGGCCGCGCCGACAACGCCGAGGACGGCGTGCGGGCGGCCCGTGGCGTGCGCCGCCGCGAGCTGTTCCGCACGGCCGCCGCCGACATCGTCGACTCCTACGGCACCGAGACCAAGCCCGCCGAGGCCGACCAGGGCGCCCTGGTCGACCGGGTCGGCGCCGCCGTCTCCGACCTGACGGCGGCGACCCTGGCGGGGACCCTGCGGGCGGTGGTCCGGGACGGCTGGGGGGACACCCTGCCCACCCGGTTCGCCGTCATCGGCATGGGTCGCTTCGGCGGCCACGAACTCGGCTACGGCTCCGACGCCGACGTCGTGTTCGTGCACGAGCCGCGGGACGGCGTCGCCGAGCGGGAGGCCACCGACGCGGCCAACAAGGTCGTCGCCGAGATGCGCCGGCTGCTCCAGATCCCCAGCGCCGACCCGCCGTTGCTCATCGACGCGGACCTGCGCCCGGAGGGCAAGTCCGGGCCGCTGGTGCGCACGCTCAAGTCCTACGCGGCGTACTACCGCCGGTGGTCGCTGGGATGGGAGTCGCAGGCCCTGCTGCGGGCCGAACCGGTCGCCGGGGACGAGGAGCTGGGGCGCCGGTTCATCGAGCTGATCGACCCGCTGCGGTATCCGGCGGAGGGCCTCGGCGAGGACGCGGTGCGCGAGATCCGGCGGCTGAAGGCCCGGATGGAGTCCGAGCGGCTGCCGCGCGGGGCCGACCCGAAGCTGCACACCAAGCTGGGGCCGGGCGGGCTGTCCGACGTGGAGTGGACCGTGCAACTGCTTCAGCTGCGGCACGGGTGGGCCGAGCCGGGGCTGCGCACCACCCGCACCCGGGCGGCGCTGGCCGCGGCGCAGGCGGCGGGGCTGCTGCGGGCCGAGGAGGCCGGGACGCTGGACGAGGCGTGGGTGCTGGCGACGCGGGTGCGCAACGCCGTGATGCTGGTGCGGGGGCGGGCCGGCGACACGTTCCCTTCCGAGAGCCGGGAGCTGGCCGCGGTCGGACGGTACTTGGGATACGGGGACGGGCATGCCGGGGACATGCTCGACGCGTACCGGCGGACTGCGCGGCGGGCCAGGGCGGTTGTGGAGGAGCTCTTCTACGGGGCGTAGGGGATTGACCGGGGGGCGTTCGGTCGTGTCACGGGTGCGGCCGTGTCGTGGTTGCCCGCGCCCACGCGGCGGAGCCGCACACAGGTGCGGTCCCGCGCCCCTTCGGGGCGCGTCAAGGTGACGCCCGCAGCGGCCCGGGCCGCTGTCCGAGCGTCGCCCGCGCGTGGTTCATGAGGCCCGCGAGCCCCACCTCGAAGGCCCGGTCCGCGCGGCCGTCCCCCACCGCCGCCAGCGCCTCCGCCAGGCGCGGGGTCGGCAGCTCCGCCGTCAGCTCCCACATCGTCTCCGGGGCCGCCAGGTCCAGCGCCGAGCCGAGGACCAGGTTCTCCAGGGCGATCAGCAGCGGCATCACGTCCGCCGGGGCGAAGCCCGCCGCCAGCAGCAGCGTGACCGCGCGCTCGTACTGCTCCAGGACCCGGGGCGCGCGCACCGGCGACGTCATCAGCAGCGGGATCGTCCTCGGGTGCGCGGCGAACGCGGCCCGGTAGGAGCGGGCCCAGGACTCCAGCGCGGTGTCCCAGGGGGCCAGGTCCAGGGTCGCCGGGTCGATCGCGGCGGCGACGCGTTCGCGCAGCAGCTCGACGATGCCGTCCCGGCCGTCCACGTGGTGATACAGCGAGCCGGCCTGGGTGCCGAGCCGCTTCGCGATCTGCGGGACGCTGAAGTCGCCCTGTTCGTCCACGAGTTGCAGCGCGGTCGTGGTGATCCGCTCCCGGTCGAGGAGCGGGGTGCGCGGCCGTCCCATCGGTGTGTTCTCTCCTGAAGGTGTGAAACGGGGCTTCCCGGATGTCCAGGAGGAGGCTACATTGCCAAAACCGAAAGGCTTTAGATTTACGGGTCCGGGGCAGCACCTGCCCTGGTAGCGCCGGTCATCCCGCACGCCCGGAACCCTCCCCTCCATCGCGCTCGAAGGGCTCCCCCTCCATGTCCGTCACCGCCCGCCAGGACAGCTCGCCGCCCGCCGCGGCGACGCTCCGCTCCGGCTCGCTCGGCACCGCCGACATCGCCTTCTTCGTCATCTCCGCCGCCGCCCCGCTCACCGTGATGGCCGGCGTCGCCCCGCTCGCCGTCCTGCTCGGCGGCATCGGCGCCCCGGCCGGCTACCTCATCGCCGGCATCACCCTCGCCGTCTTCGCCGTCGGCTTCACCACCATGAGCCGGCATGTCAGAAGCGGCGGAGCCTTCTACGCCTACATCACCCGCGGCCTCGGCCGCCCCGTCGGCATCGGCGCCGCGCTGCTCGCCCTGATCGGCTACAACGGCATGGAGATCGGCGTCTACGGCCTGCTCGGCAGCGCTGGGCGGGACACCGCGAAAGCCCTCTTCGGCGCCGACGTCCCCTGGCTGCCGATCGCCCTCGCCGGACTGCTCCTCATCGGCTACGGCGGCTACCGCTCCGTCGAGTTCGGCGCCAAGGTGCTCGGCGTGCTGCTGGTCGCCGAGACCGGGATCCTCGCGCTGCTCGCGGGCGGGGTCCTCGTCAAGGGCGGCGCGCACGGCCTGTCCGCGGCCTCCTTCGCGCCGGGCCACGTCCTCGTCCCCGGCACCGCCGTCGTCCTGGCCTTCGCCTTCGCCGCCTTCACCGGCTTCGAGTCGACTGTCATCTACCGGCGCGAGGCCCGCGCCCCCGAGCGGACCGTACCGCGCGCCACCTACGTGGCCGTCGCGTTCCTCGGCCTCTTCTACGCCTTCTGCGTGTGGATCGTCATCCAGGCCTTCGGCAACGACGAGGTCGTCGCACAGGCCGCCAAGAACCCCGGCGGCCTGTTCTTCTCCGCCATCACCACCTACGTCGGCGGCTGGGCGGCCGACCTGATGCACGTCTTCATCGTGACCAGCATCATCGCCTCGCTGCTCGCCTTCCACAACGCGATCAACCGGTACGCCCTCGCGCTGTCCGAGGAGGGCGTACTGCCGAAGCCGCTGGGCACGATCCATCCGCGGCACCGCTCCCCGTACGCGGCCGGCCTGGCCCAGACCGTCCTCGGCCTGGTGGTCGTCCTCGCCTTCTGGGCGGCGGGCGCCGACCCGTACGACCAGTTGCTGCTGTGGGTCAACACCCCGGGAATGATCGGCCTGTTCGCCCTCCAGCTGCTGGCCGCGATCGCCGTGCCCTGCTACTTCCGGCGGGTACGGCACGACGAGGGCACGCTGCGGACCGTGGTCGCCCCGACGGTCGCGGCCGTCCTGCTCGCCACCGCCATAGGGCTCGTCATCACCCACATCGACCTGTTCACCGGAGCGTCCAGCACGGTGAACACGCTGCTGGTCCTCATCGCGCCCGCCGTCTTCGTGGCAGGACTCGGCCTCGCGTGGTGGCTGCGCCGCGAACGGCCGGCCGTGTACGCGGAGTTCGCCGCGGAGCCCGCTGAATAACCGTACGGAAGATCCGGAACACCCGCAGAACCGAAGCATCCGGAACATCCGGAACATCTGGAACAAAGGAGTTCACCCCGCCATGACCGCCGCCCCCGACCTGATCCTCACCGGCGCCGAGGTCCGCACCCTCGACCCCGCCCGGCCGTTCGCCACCGCCGTCGCCGTACGCGACGGGCTGATCGCCGCCGTCGGCGACGAACGGGACGTACGGGACTGGCGGGGGCCGGGCACCGAGGTCGTGGCACTGGACGGCGCACACCTGGTGCCCGGCCTGGTGGACGCGCACAGCCATCCGGTGTGGGGGCTGGACATGGCGAACGGGGCCGACCTGTCGGGGGTGACCGACCTGGCGGGCCTGAAGGCGGCGCTCGCCGGTGCCGCCCGGACCGACGGATGGGTGATCGGCTACGGCCTCGACCACAACACCTTCGAGGGCGGCCCCGTCCACCGCGCCCTCGTCGAGGACGTCCTCGACGGCGTACCGGCCTTCCTCCGCCTGTACGACGGCCATTCCGCGCTCGCCACCGGCCCGGCGCTCGCCGCGGCGGGTGTCACCGGGCCCCGGTCCTTCGCCCAGCGCGCGGAGGTGGTCTGCGACCCCGAGGGGCGGCCCACCGGGCACCTCGTCGAACACGCGGCGATGCAACTGGTCGAGCGGATCATGCCCCGCCCCTCCTACGAGGCCCGCCGGGCGCGGCTCGTCGAACTCCTCGCCGCGATGGCGGCCACCGGCCTGACCGGGGCGCACGTCATGGACGCCGGCGACGCGGAGCTGGTCGGGGCGGTGGCGGCGGAGACCGTCCTGCCGGTGCGGCTGCGCTTCGCGCCGTGGTGCATGCCGGGGACCGACGCGGCCGGGCTGGCGGAGCTGGTGGCCGCGCAGGGCCGGGGCGGGCGGCACTGGGTGGTCGACGGGGTCAAGTTCTTCATGGACGGGACCGTGGAGGGAGGCACGGCCTGGCTGGAGCACGCGGACTGCCACGGGCGGGGGACGGAGGCGTTCTGGCCCGACCCGGACGCGTATGCCGCCGCGGTGCGTCACCTGCACACGGCCGGGGTACGGACGGCCACGCACGCCATCGGGGACGCGGCGGTACGGCATGTCCTGGACGTGGTGGAGGGGCTGGGCGCGGGGGCCGCGGGCCGGCACCGCGTCGAGCACATCGAAACGGCGCCGGACGATCTCCTGCCGCGCTTCGCGGAGCTGGGGGTGGCCGCGTCGATGCAGCCGCCGCACACGGCGTACACGCGGGCCGACGGAACGGACGAGTGGTCCCGCCGGCTGGGCCCGGACCGCGCCGGGCACGCCTGGCGCCTGCGCGACCTGCGGGACGCGGGCGCGACGGTCGCCCTCGGCTCGGACTGGCCGATCGCCCACTACGACGTACGCGCCGTCCTGGCGACGGCCCGCACCCCACGCGGCGCCGCGTCGGCCCAGCAGGGCCTCACCGGCCTGGAGGCCCTGGAGGGCTGTACGAGCCATGCGGCGCGGGCGGCGGGCGAGTCGAAGACCGCGGGCCGCGTCGCGGTGGGCCACCGCGCCGACCTGACGGCGTTCACCGTGAACCCGGTGACGGCACCGCCCGACGAGCTCACCCACGCCCCGGTACGACTGACGGTGACCGGCGGCTACGTGGTGCACCGGGGCTGAGACGCCGACGGCCTGAGGCCGGTCCGGCACCGCCGGGATCCGCGGTGGCGGCTGGGCGCCGTTGCGGCGGGGGGGAAGGGGGCCGGGGGTTGTTCGGGTGTCGACAGTCGTGGTGGGTCGGCGGGTACGTGGTGCACCGGGGGTGAGACGCCGACGGCCTGGGGCCGGTTCGGCGCCGCCGGGATCCGCGGTGGCGGCTGGGCGCCGTTGCGGCGGGCTCAGGGGGGCGGCGGTTGTTCTTGGGGCGGGGTGCTGCTGTCGGACCGGCGGTCACTTTCTCTCCGCCGCAGCGATGCTCAGCCGCGACGGCGGAATCCGGCGGTGCCGAACCGGCCGTACGTGCCGCCTCGGTACGCCCCGGTACCGGCTCAGCCACCCGCAGGGCTCCGCGGCAACGCGCACGGCAGTGCCCCGTACCACAGGCGGGCCACCAGGAAGCCGAACGCCAGGCACAGGGCGCCCCCCACCGCGTCGAGCCAGAAGTGGTTGGCGGTGGCGACGATGACGAGGAGGGTGGCCGCGGGGTAGAGGAGGCCCAGGACGCGGACCCAGGGCACCGAGGCCAGGGCGAAGATCGTCAGGCCGCACCACAGCGACCAGCCGATGTGCATGGACGGCATCGCGGCGTACTGGTTGGACATGTGCTTGAGGTCACCGGAGGCCATCGAGCCCCAGGTGTGGTGGACCGTCACCGTGTCGACGAAGCCGCCGCCGTTCATCAGGCGGGGCGGGGCCAGCGGGAACAGGTAGTAGCCGAGGAGGGCCACCCCGGTGGCCGCGAAGAGGGCCAGGCGGGCCGCCGCGTAACGGCCGGGGTGGCTGCGGTAGAGCCAGACCAGTACGCCCAGCGTCACCACGAAGTGCAGCGTGGCATAGTAATAGTTCATGCCGATGATCAGCCAAGTCACCGAGTTCACGGCGTGGTTGACCGACTCCTCGACGGCGATCCCCTGGTACCGCTCGGCCTTCCAGAGCCAGGCGGCGTTGCGCAGCGCCTGCGCCCGCTGCTCCGGGACCGCGTTGCGGATCAGCGAGTAGGTCCAGTAACTCACCGCGATCAGCAGGATCTCGAACCAGAGCCGGGGCCGGCGCGGCGTCCGCAGCCGCCGCAGGAACCGCTGCTCCCCCTCGCCCGTGACGGTCCGCGGAAGGGTCTGTTGTGCGCGACCTTCCGGCTCTGTCACGGTCGAGTCACTCATAGGCACAGAGTCTGCCAGAAAAGACGTCTTCGACAGATCATCCCAAGGTTGGGTTCACCGCGCATGTCCTACCGCGCGGCGACTACTGCTCAGGTACCGCACAGCCGACAGCGAGGTACTCGGGCGTCGTCAGGGGCGGTTGGTGCGGTCGCCCGGCGCCGACGCCGTAGAACCGCGTACCACCAATTCCGGCATGAAAACGAACTCGCTGTGCGGAGCGGGAGTGCCGCCGATCTCCTCCAGAAGGGTGCGCACCGCCGCCTGGCCCATCGCCGGGACCGGCTTGCGGATGGTGGTGAGAGGGGGATCGGTGAACGCGATCAGCGGGGAGTCGTCGAAGCCGACCACCGAGATGTCCCGGGGGACGTCGAGGCCGCGCTGGCGTGCCGCCCGTATCGCGCCGAGCGCCATCATGTCGCTGGCGCAGACGATCGCCGTGCAGCCCCGGTCGATGAGCGCCGTGGTGGCGGCCTGGCCGCCCTCCAGGGTGTAGAGCGAGTGCTGGACCAGCTCGGACTCGATGGTGTCCGCCGACAGGCCCAACTGGTCCTGCATCGCCCGCACGAACCCCTCGATCTTGCGCTGCACGGGGACGAACCGCTTCGGGCCGAGGGCGAGCCCGATCCGGGTGTGGCCCAGGGAGGCGAGGTGGGTGACGGCCAGCGTCATGGCGGCCCGGTCGTCGGGGGAGATGAACGGCGCCTGCACCTTCGGCGAGAACCCGTCCACCAGGACGTACGGCACGCCCTGCGCCCGCAGCCGCTCGTAGCGCTGCATGTCGGCGGTGGTGTCCGCGTGCAGGCCGGAGACGTAGATGATGCCCGCGACCCCGCGGTCCACCAGCATCTCGGTCAGCTCGTCCTCCGTGGACCCGCCCGGGGTCTGGGTGGCGAGCACGGGGGTGTAGCCCTGCCGGGTCAGCGCCTGCCCGATGACCTGCGCCAGGGCCGGGAATATCGGGTTCTCCAGCTCGGGGGTGATCAGCCCCACCAGGCCCTCGCTGCGCTGCCGCAGCCGTACCGGACGCTCGTAGCCGAGGACGTCCAGGGCGGCGAGCACGGACTGGCGGGTGGTGGCGGCGACGCCCGGCTTCCCGTTCAGAACCCGGCTCACCGTCGCCTCGCTCACCCCCGCCTGCGCTGCGATGTCGGCAAGCCGTGTGGTCACGGCACTGGACTGTACCGGCCGTATGTCCCCTTGCACACCGATCGGGCGCCTGATGCGGCCTGGGGGGCGGCCCGTCCTGGGCTGCTGCGTCATCGCACTCCCTACTGAGACTTGACGGCAAGAGCTTGCAGAGTCTTGCACAAATGACCGTCGTAGCGCTCTACCGCCGTAAACAAGCGTCTCATGGCGGTCGCCGACAGGTCACGCCCGGATAACTTCGGAGATCTCTTGCACTTTTTTGCTGCAAGGTCTTTCGCGGGGCTTACATCGCTGTTACGTTCCCTGACGCCCGGCCGCCGCAGCAACGGCGCAGTCGGCACGACAGCGGGACGGTGGACGGGACCGCCCCCGCATCACTCGGGCTTAACCCTCAAGGAGAACTCATGCGGCGTGGCATAGCGGCCTCCGCGCTGGTGGCGTCCCTCGCCCTCACGGCGACGGCGTGCGGCGGGAGCGACAGCGACAGCAAGTCGGACGGGCCGGTCACCATCACCTGGTGGGACACCTCCAACGCCACCAATGAGGCACCCACGTACAAGGCCTTGGTCAAGCAGTTCGAAGCCGCGAACAAGAACATCAAGGTCAACTACGTCGACGTCCAGTTCGACCAGGCGCAGAACAAGTTCGACACGGCCGCCCAGTCCGGCAAGGGCGCCCCCGACGTGCTGCGCTCCGAGGTCGGCTGGACCCCCGCCTTCGCCAAGGCCGGCTACTTCGTGCCGCTGGACGGCACCGCCGCCCTCGCCGACAAGGACAAGTTCCAGTCCAGCCTGATGACCCAGGCCCAGTACGAGGGCAAGACCTACGGTGTCCCGCTGGTCACCGACACCCTCGCCCTCGTATACAACAAGGCGCTGTTCAAGAAGGCCGGCATCACCGCGCCCCCCACCAGCTGGGACGAGGTCAGGGCCGACGCCGCCAAGATCCAGGACAAGGCCGGGACCACCGGCTACTGGGGCCCCGAGGCCGCGTACTACACGCAGCCCTTCCTCTACGGCGAGGGCACCGACATGGTCGACGCCTCCGCCAAGAAGATCACCATCACCTCGGCGGCGGCCAAGAAGGGCTACCAGACCTGGCTCGACCTGTACTCCGGCAAGGGCCTGCACAAGGCGGACGTCACCGCCGACGCCTACGCCCACCGCCAGGACGCCTTCGTCAACGGCAAGGTCGCCATGACCATCGAGGGTCCCTGGGAGATCACCAACTTCTACAAGGGCTCCGCGTTCGGCGACAAGTCCAACCTCGGCATCGCCACGGTCCCGGCCGGCTCCACCGGCAAGGCGGGCGCCCCGACCGGCGGCCACAACCTGTCGGTCTACGCGGGCTCGGACAAGGCCCACCAGGCCGCGGCCGAGAAGTTCGTCGCCTTCATGACCTCCGCGAAGACGCAGACGGAGATCGCGCTGAAGAACTCCACCCTGCCGACCCGCTCCGACGCCTACACCGCCGCGGTCAAGGCCGACCCGGGCATCGCCGGCTACCAGGCCGTCCTCTCCTCCGCCCAGCCGCGCCCCGCGCTCGCCGAGTACTCCTCCCTGTGGGGCCCCGTCGGCACCGAGCTGACCAAGATCGCCGGCGGCAAGGAGTCCCTGGACAAGGGCCTGGGCAACGCCGAACTCGGGATCGAGAAGCTCGTCCCCGACTTCAGCAAGTAAGCGCCGGGTGGCCGCCGGAGCGCCCTGTTCAGGGGGGAGCGCTCCGGCGGCCACCGGCCTGTGCCAGCCGCCCAGCCCACCCCGGAGATCCGGCCGGCGCGAACCAGCCGGAAGAACCAGCCGGGAGAACCAGAAGGTGTCGAACCCATGACAGTCGCCATCGACCGCGCGACCGGCCAGCGCCGCGGTGACCGCGCGCCCCGCCCCGGGCTGGGCCAGCGGCTGAAGAACAGCTACCAGAAGTACTGGTACGCCTACGCGATGATCGCCCCCGTGGCCGTCGTCCTCGGGGCGCTCGTCATCTACCCGTTGGTGTACGGGTTCTACCTGACGTTGACGGACGCCAACAGCCTCAACACCGCCCGCACCATCGGCGTCAACCACATCGACGCCACGTACAAGTTCATCGGCCTGGACAACTACAAGGACATCCTGTTCGGACCGACGTCCTACGACCGTTTCTGGTCCCACTTCCTCTGGACGATCGTCTGGACCGCGCTCTGCGTCACCCTGCACTACACCATCGGTCTCGGCCTCGCCCTGCTGCTCAACGAGAAGTTCCGCGGCCGCACCTTCTACCGCATGGTCCTGGTCCTGCCCTGGGCGGTCCCGACCTTCGTCACCGTCTTCGGCTGGCGGTTCATGCTCGCCGACGGCGGCATCATCAACAGCGCCCTGCACTTCCTCCATCTGCCGCAACCCGGCTGGCTGGAGGACACCTTCTGGCAGCGGGCCGCGGCGATCCTCGTCAACACCTGGTGCGGTGTGCCGTTCATGATGCTGTCGCTGCTCGGCGGCCTCCAGGCCATCGACGGCACGCTGTACGAGGCCGCCGAGATGGACGGCGCCGGCGCCTGGCAGCGCTTCCGGTACGTCACCCTGCCGGGCCTGAGGTCCGTCAGCTCCACCGTCGTACTCCTCGGCATCATCTGGACGTTCAACCAGTTCGCCGTCATCTTCCTGCTCTTCGGCGACACCGCCCCCGATGCGCAGATCCTGGTCACCTGGGCGTACTACCTCGGCTTCGGACAGCAGCCGCGGGACTTCGCCCAGTCCGCCGCCTACGGCATGCTGCTGCTGGCCATCCTGATCGTCTTCACCTCCTTCTACCGCCGCTGGCTCAACCGCAACGACCAGCAGCTCGCGATCTGAGGCAGGAGTTCCCATGAGTACGACCACTGTCCAGACCTCCGCCCAGGTCGCCGAGGAGGCCCCCGTGACCAGCAGCCCGCGCCGCGTCCGCGGCCGCGGCGAGCGCGGCCCGCTCGCCACCACCGTCACCCACGGCATCCTGGGTGTCGCCAGCCTGGTCGCGTTCTTCCCGGTCGGCTGGCTGATCTTCCTCTCCCTCGGCCCGGACAAGGACGACTACCTGCACCCGAGCGGCATCTGGCACAAGATGACGCTGGACAACTACTCCTTCGTCCTCCAGCACACCGGGTTCTGGGACTGGTTCAAGACGACGATGATCGTCGTCGGCGGTACGACGGTCATCGGCCTGATCCTCGCCTCCACCACCGGCTACGCGGTCTCCCGGATGCGCTTCCCGGGCTACCGGAAGTTCATGTGGCTGCTGCTGGTGACCCAGATGTTCCCGATCGCCGTGCTGATCGTGCCGATGTACCAGATCATGTCGCGGCTGGGCCTCGTCGACAGCTACCTCGGCCTGATCCTCGTCTACTGCACCACCGTCGTGCCGTACACGGCCTGGCTGCTCAAGGGCTACTTCGACACGATCCCCTTCGAGATCGACGAGGCCGGCCGCGTCGACGGGCTCTCGCCGTTCGGCACGTTCGGCCGGCTGATCCTGCCCCTGGCGAAGCCCGGCCTCGCGGTCGCCGCGTTCTACAACTTCCTCACCGCCTTCGGTGAGGTCGCGTTCGCCTCCACGTTCATGCTCAGCGACGACAAGTACACGTTCGCGGTCGGCCTACAGAGTTTCATCAGTGAGCATGACGCGCAGCGGAACCTGATGACCGCGACGGCGGTGCTGATCGCGATACCGGTGGCCGTGTTCTTCTACCTCGTGCAGAAGAACCTGGTGACCGGCCTCACCGCCGGCGGGACCAAGGGCTGACGCCACGCCGGTTGCCGGAAAGCCGCCTCGGCCGTCGTTCGTCTGCGGCGCCGTCGTGGCTGGTCGCGCAGTTCCCCGCGCCCCTTCGGGGCGCGGGGGTGGCGGCCGCGGTCTCCATCCGACCCCGCTGTGACCGCGGCCGCCTCGTCACCGCCCCGCCGCCGTATTCACCTCTGACCCGATGACCCTGTCACGACGCATCAAGGACGCCATGAGCCAGCAGCAATCCGCCGCACCGGCCCCCGCCCTCGCCACCGTCGCCCGTCGCCGCGACTGGTGGCGGGACGCGGTGATCTACCAGGTCTATCCGCGCAGCTTCGCCGACAGCAACGGCGACGGGATGGGGGACCTGGAGGGCGTGCGCTCCAGACTTCCGTACCTGCGTGACCTCGGTGTCGACGCCGTGTGGCTCAGCCCGTTCTACGCCTCCCCGCAGGCCGACGCGGGCTACGACGTCGCCGACTACCGGGCCGTGGACCCCATGTTCGGCAACCTGCTCGACGCGGACGCGCTGATCCGGGACGCCCATGCGCTGGGCCTCAGGATCATCGTCGACCTCGTGCCGAACCACTCCTCGGACCAGTACGAGTGGTTCAGGCGGGCGCTGGCCGAGGGGCCCGGCTCGCCCCTGCGGGACCGCTACCACTTCCGTCCGGGCAAGGGCGAGAACGGCGAACTCCCGCCCAACGACTGGGAGTCCATCTTCGGCGGGCCGGCGTGGACGCGGGTGGCCGACGGGGAGTGGTACCTGCACCTCTTCGCCCCGGAGCAGCCCGACTTCAACTGGGAACACCCCGCGGTCGGCGACGAGTTCCGCTCCATCCTGCGGTTCTGGCTGGACATGGGCGTGGACGGCTTCCGCATCGACGTCGCCCACGGGCTGGTGAAGGCGGCGGGGCTGCCGGACATCGGCGGCGGCGACCAGCTGAAGCTGCTGGGCAACGATGTCATGCCGTTCTTCGACCAGGACGGTGTCCACGAGGTCTACCGCCAGTGGCGGCACGTCCTCGAGGAGTACGCCGGCGAGCGGATTTTCGTCGCCGAGGCCTGGACGCCGACCGTCGAGCGCACCGCGAACTACGTCCGCCCGGACGAACTCCACCAGGCCTTCAACTTCCAGTACCTGAGCACGGCGTGGGACGCGAAGGAGCTGCGGGCCGTCATCGACCGCACCCTGGAGGCGATGCGCCCGGTCGGCGCCCCGGCCACCTGGGTCCTCTCCAACCACGACGTCACCCGGCACGCCACCCGCTTCGCCAACCCGCCCGGCCTCGGCACCCAGATCCGCTCGGCCGGCGACCGGGAGCTGGGGCTGCGCAGGGCGCGGGCGGCCACCCTCCTCATGCTCGCGCTGCCCGGCTCGGCGTACATCTACCAGGGCGAGGAGCTCGGCCTCCCGGACGTCGTCGACCTGCCCGACGAGGTCCGCCAGGACCCCGCGTACTTCCGGGGCGCGGGCCAGGACGGCTTCCGCGACGGGTGCCGGGTGCCGATCCCGTGGGAGCGGGAGGGCTCGTCGTACGGCTTCGGGGCCGGGGGCAGCTGGCTGCCGCAGCCCGCGAGCTGGGGCGGGCTGAGCGTGGCGGCGCAGACCGGGGTGGCCGGTTCCACCCTGGAGCTGTACCGCGGCGCGCTGCGCGTCCGCCGTGAGCAGGCCGACCTCGGCGCGGGCGACGCGGTGGAGTGGCTGCGCGCCCCGGAGGGCGTCCTCGCCTTCCGGCGCGGGGAGTTCGTCTGTGTCGCGAACACCAGCGGCGAGTCGGTGACGACTCCGGCGTACGGCAGGGTGCTGCTCGCCAGCGGTGAGCTGACGGAGGCCGCCGGCGAGGCGAAGGTGCCGGCCGACACCACGGTGTGGTGGACGACCGCCTGACGCACACCCGACGGTCCGTCACCCGGTAACTCCTTGCAGCAACTTCACGGGGCCCGCTACCCAACTGGGTGGCGGGCCCTTAACATCTGCGCAACCGCAAGGTTTCAGCAACCTTTCAGCAAGAGCCTTCAACGGCGAAGGAACCCCACATGGCACGTAAGACCCTCTCCGCCGCACTGGCGCTGGCCGCCTGTAGCGTTGTCATGACCCCGTCCGTCGCGTCGGCCTCCCCGCCCGGCACCAAGGACGTCACCGCCGTCCTCTTCGAGTGGAACTACGGCTCGGTCGCCAAGGAGTGCACCACCACCCTGGGCCCCGCGGGCTACGGATACGTCCAGGTCTCCCCGCCCGCCGAGCACATACAGGGCTCGCAGTGGTGGACGTCGTACCAGCCGGTGTCGTACAAGATCGCGGGCAGACTCGGCGACCGGGCCTCCTTCCAGAACATGGTGAACACCTGCCACGCGGCGGGCGTGAAGGTGGTCGTCGACACCGTCATCAACCACATGTCGGCGGGCAGCGGCACCGGCACCGGCGGCTCGTCGTACACGAAGTACGACTACCCCGGCCTGTACTCCTCGTACGACTTCGACGACTGCACCTCCCTCGTCTCCGACTACACCGACCGCTGGAACGTCCAGCACTGCGAACTCGTCGGCCTCGCCGACCTGGACACCGGTGAGGAGTACGTCCGCAAGACCATCGCCGGCTACCTGAACGACCTGCTCGGCCTCGGCGTCGACGGCTTCCGGATCGACGCGGCCAAGCACATCCCGGCCGAGGACCTCGCCAACATCAAGACCCGGCTGACCAACCCGTCCGTGTACTGGAAGCAGGAGGTCATCTACGGCGCCGGCGAGGCCGTCCAGCCGACCGAGTACACCGGCAACGGGGACGTCCAGGAGTTCCGCTACGCCTACGACCTCAAGAGGGTCTTCAACAACGAGAACCTCGCCTATCTGAAGAACTACGGCGAGGGCTGGGGCTACCTGAGCAGTTCGGTCGCCGGCGTCTTCGTCGACAACCACGACACCGAGCGCAACGGCTCGACGCTCAACTACAAGGACGGCGCCGACTACACCCTGGCCAACGTCTTCATGCTCGCCTACCCGTACGGCGCCCCGGACATCAACTCCGGCTACGAGTGGACGGACGCCGACGCCGGGCCGCCCAACAACGGTGTCGTGAACGCCTGTTGGCAGGACGGCTGGAAATGCCAGCACGCCTGGCCGGAGATCATCCGCATGGTCGCCTTCCGCAACGCGGTGCGCGGCGAGTCGGTGACGAACTGGTGGGACGACGGCGCGGACGCGATCGCCTTCGGCCGGGGCGCGAAGGGCTACGTGGCCATCAACCACGAGTCGGGCTCGCTGACCCGGACGTACCAGACGTCGTTGCCGGCCGGGACGTACTGCAACGTGCAGGCGAACACGTCGGTCACGGTGAACGCGAGCGGCCAGTTCACCGCCACCCTGGCCGCGAACACCGCCCTCGCGGTCTACGCCGGGAAGTCGACCTGCTGATCCATCCGCTGCGTCCCGATCACCGACAGCAGCCGCAGCGCCTCCTCGGACCGTGAGCCCGGGGTGGCGGTGTAGATCACGACCTGCTGGTCCCGGTCGGTGATGTCGAGGGCGTCGCAGTTGACGGTGACCGGGCCCACCACCGGGTGCAGGAAGGTCTTGCACAGGGTGGGCTCGGCGGACACGTCGTGCGACTCCCACAGCCGGCGGAACTCCTCGCTTCCGGCGAGGAGTTCGGCCACCAGCCCGGTCACCTCCGGTGAGTCGGGATAGCGGCCGGCGGCGGCCCGCAGCCGCCGCGCCGAGTGCCGGGCGAAGACGTCCACGTCCGACACCCCGTACAGCCTGCTGCCCGCGGGGCGCGGGGTGAGGAAGACGCGGCGCACCAGGTTGCGGTCGCGGGGCGGCAGGGCGGAGAAGTCCTCCATGAGGGCGGCGGCGAGATCGTTCCAGGCCAGTACCTCGAAGGTCGCGGACGTCACGAAGGCCGCGGCCTGCGGCAGCCGGTGCACCAGGTCCAGGAGGCTCTGCCGCACCTCGCGCGAGGGCCCGGGCGGCGGCCCCGGCGGAGCCCCGGCGAGGTGATGGAGGTGCCCGCGCTCGGCGTCCGACAGCCGCAGTGCCCGTGCCAGACCGCCCAGCACTTCGCGGGACGGACGCGGCCCACGGGCCTGTTCGAGCCGGGTGTAGTACTCGGCCGAGATGAACGCCAGCTGCGCCACCTCCTCGCGCCGCAGTCCCGGTGTACGGCGCCGCGGGCCGCGCGGCAGCCCCACCTCGGCGGGGGAGATCCGTTCACGCCGGCTGCGCAGGAACGCCGCGAGTTCTTGCCTGTCCACGCCTTCAGTGTGCGCCCGGCGCCCGGCCCCATCCAGGTACCGCCGGTGCCTGGATGAGCCGCGGGTCCGGGTCCAGGCTCGAAGCCATGGAAAACACTGCGATCACCTACCAGGGCCTGCTGACCGGCAAGGTCGCCTTCATCAGCGGCGCCGGACGGGGCATCGGCGCGGCCGCCGCCCGGCTCTTCGCCCGCGAGGGCGCCCGGGTCATGCTGGCGGCCCGCACGGAGGCCCAGCTCAAGACGGTCACCGAGGAGATCCGCGCGGCGGGCGGCACCGCGGACCACGTGGTCTGCGACCTGGCCGACGCGGCGAGCGTCCGCGCGGCCGTGGACCGCACGGTGGAGGTGTACGGCCGCCTCGACGTCGCCTTCAACAACGGCGCGATCGGCCAGCACCACCCCGGCCCGCTGGACGAACTCCCCGAGGCCGAGTTCGACCACCTCACCGCCGTCAACCTCAAGGGCGTCTGGCTGGCCATGACCGCCGAGGTCGCCGCCATCCGCGCCACCGCGGGCACCGGCGCCATCGTCAACAACTCCTCCGTCGGCAGCCTGCGCGCCAACCCCGTCCTGCCCGTCTACGGCGCCCTGAAGCGCGCCGTCAACAGCCTCACCGAGTCGACCGCCGTCACCTACGGCCCCGAGGGCATCCGCGTCAACGCCGTCGCCCCCGGCGGCACGCTCACCGAGATGATCCGCGACTGGGAGGCGGCCACCCCCGGCGTCATCGACCACATAAAGTCCGTGTCGCCCCTGCGCCGCATGGCCGCCCCCGAGGAGATCGCCGAGGCCGCCGCCTGGCTCCTGAGCGACCGGGCCTCCTTCGTGTCGGGCGCGATTCTGCAGGTGGACGGCGGGGCCGGGGCGTAGGCGCCGCCGTCCATGGCGCGGGACGTCAGTCGGTGACGTCGATGTGGCCGGCCAGCGCGGTGACCGAGAGGTCACCGTGGTCGACCCACTGGTGGAACGCCAGCGTCTTGTGCTTGGTCGAGGCGGGCGGGGTGATCTCCAGGTAGGAGGCGTGCACCGCGCCGGAGGTGCCGGTGTTGGCGTGGGTCCAGGCGACGACGGCCTCGGCGCTCTGGCCGTCCTTGAGGACCAGGGTCTTCTTGCCGGGGTCCTTGGCGTACCAGGTGTCGCCCCAGTGGGTGTGGGTCGTGATCGCCTTGTGCGCGGAGTTCTCCAGGCCCAGGCCGGGGTAGCCGCGCAACGCGCACGTCCGGCCGCTGAGGTTGCGCAGCCTGATGACGACACCCTGGTGGTTCATGCCGCCGGCGAGCTGCCGGCCGAAGGTGGCCTTCAGCGCGGCGGCGGAGCAGGTCGGCGTGGCCTTGGCGGTGCTCGGGGTGGCGGCCTGCGCGGTGCCCGTCCAGACGAGGCCGAGGCCTGCGACGGCGGCCGCGGCGAGCGCGGTGCGCCCGTACCCGCGCCTGGTGCGGTGCCTGCTCGCGGGCCGGGCATTGGTCTCGGTGATGCCGGTGTTCAGCTCTTCGTTCACGGCGACGGCGCTCCACTCGTGTCCTGCGGCACGGGGCGCGGTGTGCGCCCCGTGCCGTCCTGCGGTGCGGTACACGAGGTGGGATGCGCGGCGCTGCGGATTTGTTCGCCGGGGCCGCGGCGCTCTTTCCAGGCTCTTACTTCCAGGTGTCGCTCGTCGTGTAGCCGGACGAGGTGCCGGTCGTGTACGACCGGTTCGTGCCCGACTCCCACGTCACGTTTCCGGAGCTGTCCTTCTTGATGTACTTGTACGTGAAGGCGGTGCTCTTCGGGACGATCACGAGCTTGCTCCACGTCGGGTACGACTCCGACGACAGCGGGATCGCGTCGCTGGTGTTCCAGGAGCCGAGGGAGGCGACGGAGCCGACGACGTAGACGTTGGTGCCCCAGTCGGTCGTGGCGTACTCGTTGAACGTCACGTCGGTGGCGTCGGCGTTCGCCACGTTCCAGGAGTTGTCGAGGGAGACCGCCGAAGTGGTGGCGGCCGCCGCTCTGTTGGCGTTGGACTCCCAGGTCACGTTGCCTGAGCTGTCCTTCTTTATGTACTTGTAGGTGAAGGACGTGTTGATCGGCACGTTCACCGCGCCCGACCAGATCGGGTACCCGGTGGACGAGAGCCGGACCGCCTTCGAGGTGTCCCAGGCGCCCAGGGCGTCGATGGAGCCGACGACGTAGACGGTGGTGCCGCTCGTGGTGGACGCGTACTCGTTGAAGGTCGCGGTCACCGTGGAGGTCGAGCCGCCGCCGCTGCCGCCGCCGTCGCAGCCGACCGTGCAGGTGTAGGAGGAGTTGTAGAAGGCGACGGCGCCCTTCGCGGGGATCGTGATGCTCGCGTTGCCGCCGGAGACGGTGACCGTGGTGGCGCCGCCGTCGACGACGTCGGAGTACGTGCCGTCGGCCATGCCCGTCGCGAAGGTGTAGGTCGCCGACGACGAGCCGTTGTTCAGGGCGAAGAAGCCGGCGCCGCTGCGGCCGAAGCCGATCACGGAGGACGACTTGGTCGACCAGTCGGAGACGGCGGCGCCGCCGGCCGCGTTGTGCCAGGCGACCATGCCGACGACGGCGGTGTCACGGTCGAGGCAGTTCCAGCCGTTGGAGCAGTCCGTGTCGGTGACGAAGCCCGCGGAGTTCGGCGGCGCCTGGTCGCTCTGGGTCCACTGCCAGCTGGAGTAGATGGTCGGTGTCGACCACTTGTAGGCGAGTTCGAAGAGGTTGGCGAGCTTGTAGCTGTCGCCGTCCTTGTAGCTCATGTGCAGGCCGTTGCGCTCGGTGTCGTGGTTGGTCACGAAGGACACCGAGTTGGCGGCGGGCAGGATGCCGGACGAGGACAGCGACTCCAGGTCCGAGACGTTGCCCTGGAAGGCCGACTTCATCTTGCTCGCGTAGGTGAAGTCCAGGACGTCCCCGGAGCCGTAGTAGTCGCTCGGCTGCGGGGTCGAGCCCGGGTACACCTCGTCGAAGACGTACGGCGCCGCACCGGACGTCGTGGTGTTCAGCTTGGCGACGATGGCGGCCATGTCGGCGGCCGGGATGTGCTTGGCCGAGTCGACGCGGAAGCCGTCGACGCCCAGCGCGATCTGCTTGTTGAGGAAGGCCGCGAGGCCCGAACGGACGTTGTCGGCGCCGGTCTTGAGGTCGGGCAGGCCCAGCAGTTCGCAGTTCTGGACCTGGGTGAGGTTCGAGTAGTCCTGGACGGTCAGGTCGGAGGTGGGGCAGTCGGCTGAGGTGTGGTAGTCGCTCGGGTCCCAGTCCGGGGTGTCGTACTTGCTGGTGAGGGTGGTGCCGGCGTAACCGGTGCCGGTCTGGGCGGCCGTGTGGTTGATCACCGCGTCGGTGTAGACCTTCACGCCCGCGGCGTGGCACGCGGTGACCATCGAGGCGAACTGGGTGGCCGTCCCGAAGCGGCTGTTCAGGGTGTACGAGTAGGGCTGGTAGACGTCCCACCAGTAGTAGTTGGACTGCTTGAGGGACTCGGAGGGCGGGGCGACCTGCACCGCGCCGTACCCGGCCGGGCCGAGCACGTTGGTGCACTCGGACGCGATCGAGTTCCAGTTCCATTCCCAGAGGTTGGCGATCACATCGCCCTTGGCGGTGGTGTCCGCCTGCGCGGCGGTGGCCGGCAGGGCGATCACGCCCGCGAGTGCCAGGGCGCCCGCGGCGATCGCGACGGCCGTGCGTCTGAAGACACCCGGGGGTCGGTGTCCGGTCATGTGCGGCTCCGAAACGAGAGGGGCAGGTTTCAACAACCCTGGAGAGTGGGCCAGTTGAGACAGCGCGTCAATACGCCTCGTGAAAGTTCTTGCTGTGAGTTTCAAGCCTCTTGCTGTAAACCTTTCGTTAGCGATACGGTCGCGCGGGGTCGGACCCAAGAGAGCAGCTATCGCTAGGAGTTCATGCCGGTGATACATGTCAGACGGGTCGCGGCGGTCGCCGTCGCCGCCCTCGCCGCCGCGCTGGTGCAGCCCCTCGCCGCACACGCCGCCGCCCCGCCCGCACCACCTTCCGACGCGAAGCTCGCCGCCGCGCCCGCCCGCCACGACGACACCCGCGAGCAGTTCTACTTCGTCATGCCGGACCGTTTCGCCAACGGCGACACCGGCAACGACAAGGGCGGCCTCACCGGCTCCCGCCTCTCCACCGGCTACGACCCCACCGACAAGGGCTTCTACCAGGGCGGCGACCTCAAGGGCCTGACCAAGCGGCTCGACTACATCAAGGGGCTCGGCACCACCGCCATCTGGATGGCCCCCATCTTCAAGAACAAGCCCGTGCAGGGGACCGGAAGCAACGCCTCGGCCGGCTACCACGGTTACTGGATCACCGACTTCACCCAGGTCGACCCGCACTTCGGGACCAACAAGGACCTCCAGACCCTCATCTCGAAGGCGCACGCCAAGGGGATGAAGGTCTTCTTCGACGTCATCACCAATCACACCGCCGACGTCGTGGACTACGCGGAGAAGTCCTACGACTACCTCTCCAAGGGCGCCTTCCCCTACCTGACCAAGGACGGGCGGCCCTTCGACGACGCCGACTACGCGGACGGGAAGAAGAAGTTCCCGGCCGTCACCAGCGCCTCCTTCCCGCGGACGCCCACCGTGACGAGCGCCGGCAAGGTGCCGTCGTGGCTCAACGACCCGACGATGTACCACAACCGGGGGGACTCCACGTTCGCCGGCGAGTCCGCGACCTACGGCGACTTCTCCGGCCTGGACGACCTGTGGACCGAGCGGCCCGAGGTCGTGCACGGCATGGAGAAGATCTACCAGCGGTGGGTGAAGGACTTCGCCATCGACGGCTTCCGGATCGACACCGTCAAGAACGTCGACATGGACTTCTGGACCCAGTGGGCGACCGCGCTGGACACGTACGCGGCGCGGCACGGCCGCAGGAACTTCTTCATGTTCGGCGAGACGTACTCCGCGGACACCTCCGTCACCTCCCCGTACGTCACCCAGGGGCGGCTGGACGCGACCCTCGACTTCCCCTTCCAGGACGCGGCCCGCTCCTACGCCTCCCAGGGCGGCAGCGCGCAGAAACTGTCGAGTGTCTTCGCCGACGACTACAAGTACACGACCGACAAGGCGAACGCCTATGAGCAGGTCACCTTCCTCGGCAACCACGACATGGGCCGGATCGGGTACTTCCTCAAGCAGGACAACCCGAAGGCCACGGACGCCGAACTGCTCGCCAAGGACAGGCTCGCGAACGAGGTGATGTTCCTCAGCCGGGGCAACCCGGTCGTCTACTACGGCGACGAGCAGGGCTTCACCGGCTCCGGCGGGGACAAGGACGCCCGGCAGACGATGTTCGCGTCCAAGGTCGCCGACTACCTGGACGACGACGAGATCGGCACCGACCGCACCGCCGCCGGCGACTCCTACGACACGAGTGCGCCGCTCTACCGGCAGATCAGTGCTCTCGGCAAACTCCGCAAGGACAACCCGGCCCTGGCCGACGGCGTCCAGACCGAGCGGTACGCGGCCGACGGCGCCGGTATTTACGCGTTCACCCGGACGGACGCCCGGACCGGCCAGGAGTACGTCGTCGCCTTCAACAACGCCGACACGGCGCGGACCGCGACCTTCGCCACCGGCTCCGCCGGCATGCGCTACCGGGCCATCCACGGCACGGACGGCACCCTCACCTCCGACGGCTCGGCCGAGCTGACCGTCACCGTCCCCGCCGAGTCCGCCGTCGTCTACAAGGCGGCCGGCCCCCTCGCCCAGCCCGCCACCGCACCCACGATCACCCTCCGGGCCCCGTCCGCCGGCGCCACCGGCACCGTCGACCTCACCGCGGACGTCACCGGCGGACAGCTCGACCGCGTCGTCTTCGCGGCCCAGACCGGCAACGGCAGGTGGACCACCCTCGGCTCCGCCGACCACGCCCCCTACAAGGTCACCCAGACCATCGCCAAGGACGTCCCGGCCGGCACCGCCCTGCGCTACAAGGCGGTCGTGATCGACTCCGCCGGGCACACGAGCAGCGCGCTCGCCGAGACCACCAGCGGCACCCCGCCCGTCGCCGGGCCCCCCGTCGCCTCCTCCCGTGACTACGCGGTCGTCCACTACCAGCGCACCGACGGCGACTACGACAACTGGGGCCTGTACGCCTGGGGCGACCTCGCCGACGGCGAGGCGACCACCTGGCCCGCCGGCCACCCCTTCACCGGCCGGGACGCGTACGGCGCCTTCGCCTACGTCAAGCTGAAGCCGGGGGCCACGAACGTCGGCTTCCTCGTCGTCGACAAGAACGGCGACAAGGACGTCTCCGCCGACCGCTCCATCGACGTCACCAAGACGGGTGAGGTCTGGATCGAGCAGGGGAAGACGGACGTCCTCACGACCAAGCCCGGCTACCCGGCCCAGGACACCACCAAGGCGGTCATCCACTACCACCGCGCCGACGGGGACTACGACGGCTGGGGCCTGCACGTCTGGACGGGCGCCGCGAACCCCACCGACTGGTCGAACCCGCTGAAGCCGGTGAAGACTGACTCCTATGGCGCGGTCTTCGAGGTGCCGCTCACCGAGGGTGCCACCAGCCTCAGCTACATCATCCACAAGGGCGACGAGAAGGACCTCTCCGCAGACCAGTCCCTCGCCCTCACGTCCGACGGCTACGAGGTGTGGCTGTTGAACGGCCAGGAGAAGCACCTGCTCCCGCAGCCCGCGGGCAGCGCGGCGGCCCTCGACCTGTCCACCTCCAAGGCGGTCTGGATCGACCGGGACACGGTCGCCTGGGACGGCGCCGACGGCGCGGTCTCCAGCCAGCTGGTCTACTCCCACGACGGTTCGATCGCCGTCAAGGACGGGACGCTGACCAGCGACGACGAGCGGTGGCTGCGGCTGACGAAGACCACCCTCACCGACGCGCAGAAGGCCAGGTTCCCGTATCTGAAGGACTACACGGCCTGGTCGGTCGACCCGCGCGACCGGGACCGGGTGCGCGAGGCGCTCGGCGGACAGCTCGTCGCCTCCCAGCGGGCCGCCGACGGCGCGGTGCTGGCGGCGACCGGCGTACAGCTCGCCGGGGTGCTCGACGACGTGTACGCCAAGGCCACGACGGCGGACCTCGGCCCGGTCTTCCACCACGGAAAGCCCACGCTCTCGGTGTGGGCGCCGACCGCGCAGAGCGTCGCCCTCGAACTCGACGGCTCGCTGAAGACGATGCGCCGCGACGCCGCCACCGGCGTCTGGTCCGTCACCGGCCCCACGTCCTGGCGGAACAAGCCCTACCGGTACGTCGTGAAGGTGTGGGCGCCCAGCGTCGGGAAGATCGTCACCAACAAGGTCACCGACCCCTACTCGGTCGCCCTCACCGCCGACTCCGAGCGCAGCCTCGTCGTCGACCTGAACGACCGGTCCCTCGCCCCGAAGGACTGGTCCACGTACACCAAGCCCAAGGCCGTACCGATGAAGGACGCCCAGATCCAGGAGCTGCACGTCCGGGACTTCTCGGTGGCGGACTCCACCGTCCCGGCCGCGCTGAGGGGCACGTACCTCGCCTTCACCGACAAGAACAGCGACGGCTCCCGGCACCTCAGGGCGCTCGCCAGGGCCGGGACCTCGTACGTCCACCTGCTCCCGGTCTTCGACTTCGCCACCGTGCCCGAGAAGAGGGCCGACCGGACGAGCCCCGGCTGCGACCTCGCCTCCTACCCGGCCGACTCCGACCAGCAGCAGGCGTGCGTGGCGAGGACCGCCGCCACCGACGCCTACAACTGGGGTTACGACCCGTACCACTTCACGGTCCCCGAGGGGTCGTACGCCACCGACCCGGACGGTACCGCGCGTACCGTCCAGTTCCGGAAGATGGTGCAGTCGCTCAACCAGGACGGACTCAGGGTCGTCATGGACGTCGTCTACAACCACACGGCGGCCGGCGGCCAGGCGGACACCTCCGTCCTCGACCGGATCGTGCCCGGCTACTACCAGCGGCTGCTCGCCGACGGCAGCGTCGCCAACAGCACCTGCTGCGCCAACACCGCGCCCGAGAACGCCATGATGGGCAAGCTGGTGGTCGACTCGATCGTCACCTGGGCGAAGGAGTACAAGGTCGACGGCTTCCGTTTCGACCTGATGGGCCACCACCCGAAGGCCAACATCCTCGCGGTCCGCAAGGCCCTGGACGCGCTGACCCCGAAGAAGGACGGCGTCGACGGCAAGAAGATCATCCTGTACGGGGAGGGCTGGAACTTCGGGGAGGTCGCCAACGACGCCCGGTTCGTGCAGGCCACGCAGCAGAACATGGCCGGCACCGGCATCGCCACCTTCTCCGACCGCGCCCGGGACGCCGTACGCGGCGGCAGCCCCTTCGACGACGACCCCGGCATCCAGGGCTTCGCGTCCGGCCTGTACACCGACCCCAACTCCGCCACCGCCAACGGCACCCCGGCCGAGCAGAAGGCCCGGCTGCTCCACTACCAGGACCTGATCAAGGTCGGCCTGACCGGCAACCTCGCCACGTACCGGTTCACCGACACCGGCGGCAAGGAGGTCACCGGCGCCGAGGTCGACTACAACGGCTCGCCCGCCGGATACGCGGACGCGCCCGGCGACGCCCTCGCCTACGTCGACGCGCACGACAACGAGTCGCTGTTCGACGCGCTGACGTACAAGCTGCCGGCCGGCACCTCCGCCTCCGACCGGGCCCGCATGCAGGTCCTGGCGATGGCCACGGCCGCCCTCTCGCAGGGACCGTCGCTCTCCCAGGCCGGCACCGACCTGCTGCGCTCCAAGTCCCTGGACCGCAACTCCTTCGACAGCGGCGACTGGTTCAACGCCATCCACTGGAACTGCGCCGACGGCAACGGCTTCGGGCGCGGGCTGCCCATGGCCGCCGACAACCGGTCCAAGTGGTCCTACGCCAAGCCGCTGCTGACCTCGGTGCAGGTCGGGTGCGCGCAGATCGACGGGGCCTCGGCCGCCTACCGGGACCTGCTGAGGATCAGGACGACCGACAAGGCGTTCTCGCTCGGCACGGCCGCGCAGGTGCAGTCGAAGCTCTCCTTCCCGCTGTCCGGCAAGGACGAGACACCCGGCGTGATCACCATGGAACTCGGTGACCTCGTCGTCGTGTTCAACGCGAGCCCCGAGCGGCAGGAGCAGCGGGTGAGCGCCCTGGCCGGAACCGGCTACCGGCTGCACCCGGTGCAGGCGTCGGGCGCGGACTCCGTCGTCAGGTCCGCATCTTACGAGCGGGAAACGGGTACGTTCGTGGTTCCGGGGCGCACGGTGGCGGTGTTCTCCCGGACCACGTGACCGTGGCCTTACTGTGGTGGGGCAGGCCTGGCACCGGGCACTGCCCCACCGCTGTTGTCCAGGGGCTGGAGAATGGACGTCAACGGCAAGCTGACAGACACGACCGTGCTGGTCGTGGACGCCACCGCCGCGAGCCGCTACGCGATCGGCACCGTACTGCGCCGGGCCGGCCACGAGGTCGTCGCGGTGACCGGCGGCCGCGAGGCACTCGGCGAACTCGACGTACGGCGGCGCAAGGGCAATCTGCCCGATGTGGCCCTCATCGACGTGCACCTGCCGGACATGAGCGGCTTCGAGCTGTGCCGCCGGCTCAAGGAGCGGCCGCACATGGCCGGTCTGCCCGTCGTGCACTTCTCCGCGCTCTCCGTCGTACCCGCGGACCGCTGCCCGGGGCTGGACTCGGGGGCCGAGGCGTATCTGACGGTGCCCGCCGAGCCGGAGGACATCGAGGCCGCGGTCCGGGCCGCGGTGCGCGCCGCCCGGCTGCGCGCCGACGACCAGGCGCTGGTACGGCGGCTGCGGCTGCTGTCGGAGACCATCGTCACCATCCAGGCGGCCCGCTCACTGCGCGAACTCGCCGACGCCGCGGCGGACGGCGCGGCCCGGCTCCTCGGCTGCCCCGCCGCCGTCTTCGTCCTCGACCAGGACGACGAGCTGTACCGGGGCCTGTACCGGGAGCGCACCTCCCTCGCGCTGCCCGGCGAGGACGCCCACCGGACCGTGCGCGACCTGCTGCGGCGGCTCACCCGAGGGCGGTCCGACGTGCAGATCACCACCGTGCCGTCGCCGCAGTGGCCCGCCGGGTTCTTCCGGCCCGGAGTGCAGCACGACGCCCGGCTGGCGCTGGTCCTCACCCAGGACGGCAAGGCGCCGGTCTGCCTGGCCACGCCCACCCGCGGGCTGCGCCGGGTCAGCCCCGAGGGCGAGGCACTGCTGGCCCAGCTCGCCCAGGCCACCGCGCTCGCCGCCGAGCCCCTGCTCATGTACCAGGTGGAGCGGCATGTCGCGCTCACCCTCCAGCACAGTTTCCTGCCCCGCCCGCACCAGCTGCCCGAGCTGCCGGGCGTCGACATAGCGGTGCGCTACGAGCCGGCCTCCCAGCAGACGGAGATCGGCGGCGACTTCTACGCCGCGCTGCGGGTCCGCGACGAAGTGCTCACCGCGGTCGGGGACGTCGTGGGGCACTCGCTGGACGCGGCCACCGTCATGGTCGAACTGCGGCACGCGCTGCGCGCCTACTGCCTCACCGAGAGCGACCCGGCCGCCCTCGCCGAACGGCTCGACCAGGTGCTCCAGCACTACCACGCCGATGTCACGGCCACCGTGTGCCTGGCCCTGATCGACCCGGCGACCGGGCGCACCCGCATCGCCAACGCCGGCCACATCCCGCCGCTGATACTGGGCGACGACGGCAGCGCCGAGTACGTCAAGGCGTCCGGTCCGCTGCTCGGGGTGGGCCTGCCCCATCCGCCGCCCACCGAGCTGGTCCTCGCACCCACCGACCGGCTCCTCATGGTCACCGACGGCCTGATCGAGACCCGCGGCACCGACCTCGCGGTCTCGATGGAACACCTCAGGGCCGCGGCCGGCGGCGCCCTGCCCGGCCTGGAGGCCCTGTGCGACACCCTCCTCGCCTGCTTCGGCCGCGACCGCGAGGACGACGTCGCCCTGCTGGCGCTGAGCCTGGCGAACTAGGCTGAGCCCCAGTAGCCGTAGAACAGGAGTGCTGATGCCGCAGATCACCGTCGACTACACCGCTGTGCTGACCGACGAGGGCGCCTTCGACACGGCCGGTTTCGTACGGGCGCTGCACGAGGCCGTCGTCGAGATCGCCGCCGCCGAGCCCAAGGCCTGCAAGACCATGTTCCGCGACGGGTACTCCGCGTACGGGTACAACGCCATGGACCAGAGCGACGCCCTGGTGCATGTGACCATCGGGCTGCTCGCCGGACGCACCGAGGAGACGAAGGCGAAGCTCACGGAGGCCGTGCTGGAACTGGTCCGCAGCCATGTGACGCCGGTGGACGGGATCACCCTGCATGTCTCTGCCGAGGTACGGGACCTGGATCCTTCGTACCGGAAGTACGAGGGCTAGGTCGCTTTCTGCGGTCGTCGTTCGGCTGTCGCGCCGTCGTGGTCGCTCGCGCAGTTCCCCGCGCCCCTGTGGGGCGCGCTGTGGTTCAGCCCGCCAAAGCGATCAGCCGGGCGGCCAGGTCGGCGAACGGGCCGTCGGTCGGTTCGTCCTGGACCACCCGCCGGACCAGCGCCGTCATCTCCGCGTCGTACGCCGCGCTGACCGCCGTCAGCGCGGCGAAGTCGTGGACGAGCTGGATCTCCAGTTCCCCGCGGGGAATGCGCCGCCCGTCCAGCCAGATCAGTGCCGTCGACTCGGCGAGCGAGATCCAGGAGCGGACGACCAGTTCGAGACGGGCCGGGGCCTCGGTGATGCCGAGGTGGGAGAGGATCTGCTCGTAGGCGGCCTGCCGTACGGAGTCGATCAGCGCGTTGGTCGCCGAGGAGCCGACCGCCGGGCCGCCGCGCATCAACGCGGCGAAGCCGGGCCCGTGTTCGTCGACGAAGTCGAAGAAACGGCGCATCACACGCAGCAGCCTGGCCCCGAGCGGGCCCTCGTGGGGTTCGTCGAAACGGCCCGCGAGATCCTCCGAGGCACGCTTCAACGCGGCCTCGTACAGGCTGAGTTTGCCGGGGAAGTAGTGATAGACGAGCGGCCGCGAGATACCGGCGGCCGAGGCTATCTCGTCGATGGAGACCTCGTCGGGCGAGCGACGGCTGAACAGTTCGAGGGCGACGCCGATCAACTGCTGCCGCCGCTCCTCGACTCCCATCCTGCGGCGTACCCCGGTTGTCATGTGGACACCTTACCGATCGGATCCGGCCTCCCACGGACCTGACCCTTCACGAGTGTTCACAGATCCAGCACAAATTCTCCCATTTCGCGCCCGGGACACACAGGTCACCATCGAGTCGGCACGCTCCGTGCCCGAACCGTCAACGCCGCCCCGCTGCACCCGGGTTCCAGCTTGAGTACGGGGGTTCCGCCCGTCTCCGCGCCCGGCGCCAAAGGCTTGAGGCGGATGGCCGGAAATCTCTCCTTCGGTGTCACCGTCAGTGGCTCGGGTCACAGCGGCACACCACCGCGCCCTCGGGGACCCGCCACGGCTCTCAGTCCCGGCGGCGGGTCTCGGCGGTGCCGGGCTCACCGCAACCCGCTGATCTCCCGCCCGTCCTCCAGGGTGCCCGTCAACTCGGCCTGTGCACCCTGCTTCGCCGCCGCCACCAACTGCGTCCCCTGTGCCGACGCCGTGACCCCGCCGGTCGCCCGGACCGACGCGGTGTCGTGGCCGCCCGCGGCCAGCAGGTACCACCGGCCGCCCCCGGACTTCCACAACACCCCGGCCAGCACGTGCGGATCGCGCGGACCGCAGGCCGTCACATCGGCCCCCTTCGCCGCGACCGCCCCGTACCGGCTGCCCGGCGTCCGGAACTGGGCCAGCGACACGGTCCCGTCACCCCGCCAGGTCTCGGCGCGCGTGCACACCCACGACCCGGTGCCGCCGGCGTCCGGCAGCCGCTGCTCGGCGAACGCCCACGCGTTGACGCTGCGCACCCCGGCCGACTGCTCCGCGACCAGCGAGCAGGCGAACGGCGCCCAGTCGCGCAGCCCCTGCGCGCCGGAGGCCTCACCGCTCTCGCCGGGCCGCCCCGCGGTGAGCCGGGCCGGCACCAGTTCGCCCAGGTCGGTCGCGAGGTGCACACCCTGCGCGTCGGTCAGCTGGAGCACGTTCCAGGACGTGCACGCCCCCGGTCGCAGCGCGGAACTGGCCAGCGGCCCGGTCACCCCGTCGGTCAGCCCGAGGTCCATCGCCCCCGCGGTCGGCTTCATCAGGTCCCGCTCGGCCGCCCCGGTCACCCAGGGAGCCGTCAGATAGCGGACGTTGTCGTCTGCGCGGCCGAGGACCAGGGCGCTCGCCGCCGCGCCGGTCGCGCCGTCGGCACGGGCGAGGTCCAGGGCCGCGCCCCGGGTGCCGTCCTTCGGTTCGGCGTAGCGGGCGATGCGCAGGCCGTCGTAGAGGATCACCACCCGGGCGCTGTCGACCACGCCCGCGTAGAGCAGCTGGGGTGGTCCCGCCGGGCCGCCGGTCTGGGTGCCGGGGGTCGCCGAGACGCGGACGGTGGCGCCGGGGCGGGCCCAGACGGCGAGGGCGCGGCGCAGCAGCGCGGTGTCGCCGGTGAGGGCGCCGCGGGCCGGCCAGACGGAGAAGTCGGTGCGCGCGGCGGTCTTCCAGACGGTCGCCGGGACCTTCGTCAGCTGGGCCGGGTCCAGGGCGGCCCGGGCGGCCGGGTTCTGCGCGTACACCGGGGCGGCCGCGCCGTCGGCGCCCCAGCCGCCGGCCGGCAGCGCGACCAGCGCCCCGCACACCGCGAGGGCGGCGGCGGCGGCGAGCGCGGCCTTGGTGTGCCGGCGGCGGCGCATCAGATCCGTGGGCCGGGCCTGTAGGGAACAGGGGTCGAACTCGGGGGAGTCGAGCAGCGGGTACTCCGCCGGGACGCCGTTGGCCTCGGCGAGCGCGCCCTCGGGGTGCTCGACGCCGACCGCCCGGAGGATCTCGCGGACGTCGCCGTCGGGAAGCTGTTCGAGGCCGCGCAGCGCGTAGGCGGCGCGGGCCGCACCGGAGAGGGCGGCGAGCCGCTGGTCCAGGGCGAGTTCGTCGGCGCCGCCGGAGCGCGGGAAGAGCCTGAGGCCCCACACCTGGGGCAGCAGCGGCGGCAGCTGGGCGCGCGTGGGCCACGCGGTGAGCCGCAGCGGCCGGCCCGCCTCCAGTGCCGTACGCACCACTTCGAGGCGGACGAGGGAGTACCCGGGGTCGGTCTTCCGCCCGTCCGGCTGGGCCGGGATCACCGGGACCTGCCGGCGGCCCCGGGGCAGGGCCCGCTGGACCAGGGAGTGCGCGGTCAGGACGCGGCGGCCGCGCGCGAGGCCCGACGGCAGTACCAGGTAGGCGAGCCGGACCAGCCGTGGGTAGTGTTCGACGAGCGCGGCCTCGGCCTGCTCGACGTCGACGGCCGGATGCGGGGCTCCGGTGGAGGCGGCTGCGTGACGCTGGGCTACATCCTGTGGCTGCACGTCCTGAAGAACGAGCGACCCGTTGGTTGGTCACCGCCGCACAGGTGACACCGCGGTGTCCGCACGGCGTGAGTGCTTCGCGGCCCGCAGCCGTATCGAAGGGGACGGGCCCCCTGAAGGCACCCGGGGCCGGCAATGCGACCGGAGGAACAGATGAGGTTGACCCGACCGATGCTCGCCGTGGCCGGCGCCGTGGCCGTACTGGCGCTGGCGGGCTGTGGATCCGGAGACGGCAAGGCGGAGGCCGGGATCCCGGTCACCGCGACCGGCAGCCTGGAGAGCCTGGCCGCCAAGGTGAAGTGCACCCCGGACATGCAGATCGACTCCGACGAAGTCCGCCAGGCCATCTGCAAGGTCTCCGCCGGCAAGTTCGTCTTCGCCACCTTCGCCACCGACCGCGGCCAGCGCGAGTGGATCAACGACGCGAAGGACTACGGCGGTTTCTACCTCGTCGGCCGCAAGTGGGTCGCCGTCGGCACCGACAAGGTCGTCAAGGCGCTGCAGACCACGCTGGGCGGCGAGGAGGAGATCGGGGTCGACCACAGCAAGCACACCAGCTGAGGTCCGCTCCGCCGAAGTCCAGGCTGAGGTCCGAGGCACATACGGAAGCGGGCGGTGGTGCCAAGTCGCCCTCCGATGGCCTTAGTTATATGAAAATATGATCGTCATGCGGACTGGTCATGGAATTCAGCCGATCGATGGGATCGACGCAGA